>CAZJYB010000005.1:0-55532 GCA_964549865.1 uncultured Anaerolineaceae bacterium | reverse complement strand
TGCCATGCGCGGAGCAGGTTCCAGCTTTGGTTCTACGGGATGCCAATCTGACGGTGTTGTTGGCTTGAGCTTGGGTTCATCTTCCCATGATTCCTTTGCATCATCCGCATTCTCTTGCACGGACTCTTCGTCCACGCCTTGCAACCAACCGGGTAGATCCGATGCCGCTGGAACAGAAGCAGGCACCTCAGTCAGTATGGATGCGATACTGGGGATATTCTCCTGCCCGGACGCTTCCTTATCATCCCATTCGTCGTCCGCATTTTCATTTTGCGAATCGACACCACTTAACCAATCTGGCAGATCATTCCGCGTGGAAGGGGAAGGCGCAAGAGGCGGGGCTGCAGGTTCTTCATCCAAACCGCTCAACCAATCGGAGAGGTCGCCCTGAGAAAGATGCTCTACGCGAGGAGCAAGTCCTTGTGTGGGCGGTTCATCCTGAACAGCTCCCATCCAGTCAGGCAGATCCGCCTTTTGTACAGGAGCTGCATACTCAGGGGATGATGACTCTTTCGTATCGGTCATCCAATCCGGGATATCTGTGGCCGCGGTTGAAACTTCTTCCTGTTTTTCTTTTTCTTCCTGACCCCGCAACCACGTGCCTGTTTCATCAGTTGGTAATATGGGTTCGGCTGCATCTTCAAACTCATTAAAGAATTGCTCACCAATGTTCTGGGCATTCTCAGACCATTGATTTGATTGAACCGGTTGCGATTCGGCGGCTGCACGCGTCGCCTGCTCCACCCATTCGGGCGGGGTTTCACTTCGTTTGTTCGGGTCGGTGACCAGCTCTTCCGGTTTTGCGCCGTGCTTTGCGGCAAGAGACTCAAGCCAGGCAACCGCATCGTCCTGTTCCTGCGCAGAAGCACCGAGGTCTTCAATCGAAGCCACGGATTGTGCTTGTGAAGCTGCGCGCGTCGCCTGCTCCACCCACTCGGGCGGGGTTTCGCTTCGTTTGTTCGGGTCGGTGACAAGTTCTTCGGGTTTTGCGCCGTGCTTTGCTGCAAGAGACTCAAGCCATGCAACCGCATCATCCTGTTCCTGCGCAGAAGCACCGAGATCTTCAATGGAGGCTGCCGGTTGCACAGGCTGCTCACTGCCCAACCCTCCCAGCCAATCCGGCACATCGCCGGGTTGAGCAGGCGTCGGTTCAGAAAATTTCGCGCCACCCAGGCCGGCAAGCCAATCGGAGGTGTCGCCTGTTTCTGCTGGTGTAGATTCCATCGGTTGCTTACCGCCAAGCCCACCCAGCCAATCCGGCGTGTCATTGGATGACATGGGTTCAGCATCTTGAAAGACGCCGCTTGGCAAAGGTTGTTGCTCGCCACCGGGCCCACCTAACCAATCCGGGGTGTCGCTGGATGGAGAAGCCGTTGATTCCACAGATTGCCCGGCGCTAAGCCCACCTAACCAGTCCGGGGTGTCGCTGGATGGAGAAGCCGTTGATTCCACAGATTGCCCGGCGCTAAGCCCACCTAACCAGTCCGGGGTGTCGCTGGATGGAGAAGCCGTTGGTTCTACAGATTGTCCGGCACTAAGCCCGCCCAGCCAATCCGGGGTTTCGTTTGATTGTGATTGAGCAGGAGGTGGAGATTCTGAAAATTGTCCACCGCCAAGCCCGGCAAGCCAATCTGGCGTATCCAAAGACGGCTCGGGCGTAGAATTAATTTGAGGAGGGCTGAAAGACTGGGCCGGTTCAGAGGGTGCCTGTCCTTGCAGCCAATCGGGAATATCCGCGGGAGCAAGTGCCCCGCCACCCGCAGGGTCAGGCGAATCAAAGAATGAGACTGGTTGTTCCGGTCCACTGGATTCGCCCCAGCCAGCTGTGCGTAAAAAGTCCGGGATCTCTGCCTGGGATTGCGAAGCGGCCGCATCTGGAACCGAAGCGAACGGATCTGAGGATGCACCCTGTTCGGAGGAGAAGCCCTTAAGCCAATCTGGCTGATTTGCTGAAGAGGTCGCGGCAAGCGCGGGGTTGGAGGAAGCGCCCAGTCCGATTCCCAGAGAGGAATTCCACTCCTGCCCGATCGACCCTTCATCCCCGCTATATTCGAGTCGTTCAACAACTACAGCTGTATCAGGCACTTCATGGGTCTGAAAAACAGAGCCTTTTGAAACTGCTGCATAGGGGTCAAGTTCGCCGACACGCGTCCGATACACCTGCGTGTTTTCTTGCGCACCGACGCTGGAAGGTAAAAGCTCCACCATCGTGCGGTTTGCGTCAAAACAATAAGGATAACTTTTAAGCAGCTGCGTACACACCTCGGCAGCGTCAGTTTTTTGTCCACTTTTAAGATAGGCGCGGGCCAGCAATACCTGCATATCTGCGCGTTGAGGATCCTGCCCGAGCACAGCGCGAATTTCTGCGATCGCCTGCGGATACAACTCGCCCTGAATATACATGTGGGCGAGCGCGCCGCGCGTCATACGCACCTTTGGCGGTTCCATTCCATCGCGGCGGCCGTACAGCCTTTGCAGTTCACCCTGAATGGCGGCATTGGATGGCTGCGATTCAAAGGCGCGCTCCATATGCCAGATGGAATCGTCCAGCTTGTTCTGTTCATCATTGATGATGCTCATACCCACATGCGCAACAAAATCATCCGGTACAGACATCAACACGCGGCTCAATACATCCACGGCTTCGCCGTAACGGTGAGATTCAAGGTACGATTTGCCCAACAGGCGGTATGTTTCGAGATGTTTGGGGAAGGTCTTTAGAATATGGCGACAATGCGCTATAGCCTCATTTGTCGCACCCTGGTCAATGAGGCTTTCGATTTCGCGCGTATAGATTCTCAGAGAAACTCTTGCCATTGTCTATTCCTGTTAAGTATGCCTGATTCTTAAAGAATTCGCAAGCCTATACGATATTTTACTCGTAAAACAAGGGCAATGGTGGCACAGATTCATCATTAAAGATATGGGCAGAAAGTACGCTTTTTCGCGCCTCAGCCAGCTTTTCCGGGTCATTTGCATGGATCTCGAACAACGGTTCGTCCTTTTCGACCCGATCTCCCACCTTTTTGTGGATAAGGAACCCGACCGCATGGTCGATGGGATCGCCTTTTTTGGCGCGCCCGGCCCCGAGCGCCACCGAAGCCTCGCCTACGGTTCGCGCGTGGACTTGGGAAATGAATCCGCTGCGAGGGGCCCTCACCGCCTCGATCATGCCCGCCTTCGGCAGCCTGACAGGATCATCCACGAAGGCCAGATCGCCTCCCTGCGCCTGAACCAGCACGCGGAATTTCTCCCAGGCGCTGCCATCCGCAATGGATTTTTCTGCCATGGCGCGGCCTTCCTTAAGATCCTTTGCACGTTTGCCCAACACCAACATATGCGCGCTGACGTGTAGACAATGCTCACGGAAGTCCTGCGGCCCGCGGCCATGCAGGGTTTCGATCGCTTCCACAACTTCGAGCGCGTTACCCACTGCGTGGCCAAGCGGTTGGTTCATATCCGAGAGCAAAGCCACCGTATTGCGGCCGGCCAGCCGTCCGATATCGACCATTAAATTGGCGAGCACGCGCGCCTCATCCAGCGTTTCCATGAACGCACCTAGGCCGGCCTTTACGTCAAGCAAGATCGCCTGTGCACCGGCCGCGATCTTCTTCGACATGATCGAGGAGGCTATCAGTGGCAGAGACGGCACCGTCCCGGTGACATCGCGTAATGCATAGATCTTGCCGTCGGCAGGTGCGAGGTCCAGCGATTGACCGGTTAACACAAGGCCCTTTTCTCTTAATTGTTTTTTGAATTCATCGGTGGTCAGATCCACACGGTAACCCGGGATGGATTCCAGTTTGTCCAACGTGCCACCGCTGAAACCAAGCCCGCGGCCAGACATTTTACCAACTGGCAGCCCGCATGCCGCCACCATGGGCAGGACAACAAGGCTGGTCTTATCCCCTACTCCACCTGATGAGTGTTTATCCACGGCGATATCCACGATGCCGGAAAGATCGAGCATCTGGCCCGATTTTGCCATGGCGAGCGTAAGTTCCGTGGTTTCGGCCGGGGTCATGCCATTCAGCAAAACCGCCATCGCAAAAGCGGAAGCCTGATAATCCGGAATATCGCCTTTGGTAAAACCTTGTATGAAAAAATCGATTTCCTGCGGCGTGAGTTCGAGTTTATCGCGTTTCTTGATGATAATATCTACCGCGCGCATAAGAATCTCCTTGTAGTACGCGGGAATTGTATCGCATTTTGTCAGACAATGTCGTTGGGGCGGATGGCCATCCGCCCCTACCGGGTTAACTTCTGTCCGTCTTTCGTATCCTGCACCACCCAGCCCAACGCGGAGATCGCATCGCGCAGGCGATCTGATTCAGAAAAATCTTTTTGGGCGCGCGCGGCTTTTCGCTGTTCGAGCATTTCCACAGCCTCGGCGGGAGGTTGGTCCTCATCCATCTTTTGCGCGCCGAGGATCATCTTCCAAACTTCCGGGCGAATTCCTTTTTCAATTGGGTTCGGTATATTAACCGCACCCAATTCGCCTAATGAAAAGCCCGCGTCTGTAGGATAGATCTTCATGTCGCTGTGTTTCAACACAGATACCGAACTGACGCCATGAACGTCGCATGAGTCTTTTTCAAAATCCATGATGATGCCGGAGTGTTCATCCAGGCCGATGATGATATTTTCATCAGGCAGTAATTTTCGCCACTGTTCAAATCGTTCATAGCCCATAAAACAACGGCTGGTATCCAGGTCCACACCGCCTTCGGCGTTGTTCCAATGCGGGATGAAGGACAGGTTCAAGCCAAAGTCCCTAAAGAGATCGAGCCCCGGTTTGGCATGCACCTCCTCACCTACTTTATAGATTTCATAAACAGGCAGCGCCCAGGCCCCAATTGAGATCGTGGCAGCAGAGGCGAAGATCAACGTGGCGCCCATCCTGTGCCGCGCGCGGATGATCTCCCAGGCGAGCGTGCCTTGCAATTGACGCGCCGTATATGTGGGGCTGCCGGGACCCATAAAGATCATATTGGCTTTTAATAATGGTTTTAGAATTTCAGGGTTATCCGGGCTGAACTCTGTCCCCTGCTTGCGCGCCGGGATCAAGTCTATTGTTGGTTTGTAATTCTGCAGGCGTGTTTTAAGAAATTCCGCCACACGTCCCGCAACCAGCGACGCGTTTAACTCAAAGCCGGCCGGAGTCTCCAAAATGGATACATGCAGAGGACCTTGTATAAGGCGGGCAAGGGCCTCAAAGATCCGCCCGCCCGCGAGCGAGGTCTCCCCCGAGCCGAGAAAAGCAATACGTCCCAAAGTCATGTTAGTTTGATGATTCCTCAAGTTGTTCTATTACGCTCAGAAACATTTCGTTCCCGGGAATATGGATCATATTCGTTCGCATGGCGTGACGAGGGCCGGGTTCATTTGAGCTCCAGGAAGTTTTCGACTTCATTCATGAATTCCTCGGGGCATTCTTCCTGCGGGATATGCCCGCAATTTGGCAGCAAAGCAAGCTGCGCGTTTGGGATCTCGGTTGAGATCGCCTCAAAATACCACGAACGGATCAGGCGATCCTCGCGGCCGGCGATAATGAACACAGGCACGGTTAAATTTGGCAGCAACGGACGCAGCTCCGGGTACGCGGGCGCGAAGGTCAATTCGTAGAAAGCGCGGTCCCAATTCCTGATCTGCAATAACTCCAATTGTTCGGCCATGATCTCATCTGTAAGTTTTGTTTGATCATGCCATTCGCGCATAACGGTATTCGGAAGCGTCTCCTGATAATCACGCATGAACAACGGACCCAAATGCCTCATTTGCGGAGTCCACATCAACGGCAGTGCCCATGCAGGAAATTGCGGCCCTCGCCCGCCTCCCACGCCTGGGTCGACCAGAACAAGCGACTCGACCCTTTGCGGATATTCCAATGCGAATGCCACAGCCACGCCTCCCCCGGCTGAATTCCCAACGAGGATCGCTTTCTCAATGCCAAACGAATCCATTAACCCGCGCAGCAGTTCAATATTGGCTTTCACCCCGTATGGATTCTCCGTCCACGTTTCGGGCATGGGACGTTCGGTCAGGCCAAAGGCGGGGCGATCATAGGCGATGACGCGACCGAATTGCGAGAGATCCTCCATCACTGCGCGCCACGAAAACACACTCGCGCCGAATCCATGCAGCAGGATGAACGTTCGGTCTCCCTCGCCTCTCTCCTTAAAATGAATTGTGATGCCGTTTATTTGAACAAAACTGCTATCAGCGTCAGCCAGTTCCTTTTCGGTTACCAACCCATCCAACGCCGATACCGGGACAAAGAAGGGGCCTGCGGTCATAATTAAAAATAAAAGGATAAATACACCCAGGATGATCTTTTTCCATCGCTTCATGCTTTCAATAACTCTTTTGCTTTCTGCCAGATCTCATCGAACATTTTCAAGGTTAGCTTTCCCGTTAGAGTATTCTGTTGGCTGGGATGGTACGAACACAGGACCCACGCGCCGTTCGGCAGTTGATGCGATGCGCTGTGCGCGAATTTATATGCCGAGCTGCGCAGGGCATATATTTTGAGAATCCTGTCAAATGCAATACGCCCCAAACATACTATCACCTTTGGATTAAGGATCTCTAATTCTCGCTCAAGATACGGCTGGCAGTTATTTAACTCTTCAGGGGTCGGTTTATTATCCGGCGGCGCGCAGCGACCCGACGCGGTGATGTACATATCCTTCAGGGTAAGACCGTCGCTTCGGGACTCCGCCTCGGCCTGATTCGCGAACCCGGCGCGGTGCAAGGCTGGGAATAAAAACCCGCCAGAACCGTCACCCGTGAATTGACGCCCCGTTCGGTTGGAGCCATGCGCACCAGGCGCAAGACCTACAACCAGCACGCGCGCCTTTGGGTCACCGAACCCGGGGACAGGTTTCCCCCAATATTCGTGATCCTTATATGCCTTGCGTTTGATGCGCGCCACTTCTTCGCGCCATTCAACGAGCCGCGGGCATTTACGGCAGGAGATGATCTGTTCGTTGAGTTTATCGAGTTTGGATTGCATAATCAGTCGTTACCACGTTAGTACGTTCAAACGATGAGCATTGCGTCCCCAAAAGAATAAAAACGGTAGCCTTCTTGAATGGCAATAGTATAGGTGTCAAGAATTTTTTCCCGTCCCGCGAACGCGCTGACCAGCATGATCAGCGTGGACCTTGGCAGGTGAAAATTCGTGATCATGGCGTCCACCACTTTGAATTGGTAGCCAGGCAGAATATAAATGGAGGTGGGACCAACGTAAGGCGGGATGGCATCCCGCCCCACATGCCCTGCTGATTCCAGAGTCCTCACGGATGTTGTTCCAACTGCAATCACTCGCCCACCGGACTGCCTTGTTTGGTTAATTAAATCAGCAGTCTCTTGACTCAACTCGCACCACTCACTGTGGATTTTATGCTCCCTGGGATTCTCTTCATTTACCGGCGCGAACGTATCCAGCCCAACATGCAAGGTGACATAAGCGATCTTCACGCCCTTGACTCGTAATTCTTCGAGCAGAGCTGGTGTAAAGTGTAAACCAGCAGTTGGTGCAGCGGCAGAACCCAAATCCCGTGAGTAGACCGTTTGATAACGCTCCGGGTCATCCAGTTTTTCGTGAATATAAGGTGGTAACGGAACGTTGCCTACTTTGGAGAAGTATGGCTCGATCGGTTCGGAAAATTTGATCAGCCGTTCCGATCCTTCGAGGATTTCAATTATTTCTGCCTTAGGCCCATTCTCCACTTGCACATTTGTGCCTACGCGCAGACCTTTTCCGCCTACTAAAGATTCCCAGGTTAACTCATCGCGACGGCGCAGAAGAAGCAGTTCCACGCGTCCGCCGGTTTCTTTTTTTGCAAAGATGCGCGCCGGGATCACGCGCGTTTGGTTCAAGACAAGCAGATCGCCCGCATTAAGAGAATCCTTTACATCGCGAAATATCTTGTGCTCCAATTCGCCTGTTTCACGATGCAGAATGAGTAAACGCGAAGAATCGCGCGGCTCGGCGGGAGTCTGCGCGATGGAGGATTCAGGGAGTTCATAATCAAAATCGGATGTTCTCATCTTCGTAGTGGCGACTTCGCGACACTTGCGCCGCACTGCGTTTGTTGCACTCGCCGTTTGAGGCTCGCAGGTGAGCATCCTTTAGGATCAGTCGCTGGGCAATACAAACGACGAAAGTCGTTACTAAGAATTAATTACTTACCCCAAAACCTGGAAATCAAATTAAGAACAATTGTTAGTATCACCGAAACCAGGATCGAACTTGTGATCGGAAAATAAAACGAACCATTCTCCCCTTGAATGCGAATATCACCGGGCAATCTTCCAAGTGGAATGCCAAGCTTTGCAGCGAGGTAAATTCCACCACCGATCAGGATCAAGACAATTCCACCAATGATTATGTAACGGGCAAAAGTTTCCATAATTTAACGTTTCCACGTTTGAACGTTCAAACGCTACAACAGTCGGGGTTGTCCTTCTTCGCGATATTCCAATCCCAGATGTTCATAAGCGGATTTGGTGGCGACGCGTCCCTGCGAGGTGCGGTCCAGAAAGCCAAGCTGTAAAAGATACGGTTCGACCACGTCCATGATCGTATCCTGCTCCTCGCTGATCGACGCCGCGATGGTATTCAATCCAACGGGCCCCCCGTTGTATTTTTCGATGATAGTGCGCAGGACACGGCGATCGACATCGTCCAAGCCAAGTGGGTCAACCTGCAACAGGTCGAGCGCCTCTTTTGCGACCTTTCGAGTGAGGACTCCATCGGCACGCACTTGGGCGAAGTCGCGCACGCGGCGCAAGAGGCGCAGCGCGATGCGCGGCGTCCCTCGAGCGCGGCCGGCTACTTCTGTAATCCCATCTTTATCGGCAGGGATCTTGAGCATATCGGTGGCGCGATTGACGATCTTTTGCATGGAGGCCAGATCATAATAATCCAAACGATAGACCGCGCCGAAGCGTGCGCGCAAGGGAGCTGTCACCAAAGCCAATCTGGTTGTGGCACCTACAATTGTAAAGCGCGGTAACTTCAAGCGGATCGAACGGGCTGAAGGCCCTTTGCCGATGACGATATCGAGCGCAAAATCCTCCATGGCGGGATATAAAACTTCTTCCACTGCCCTGCCCAAACGATGGACTTCATCTATAAAGAGCACATCGCCTGCGCGTAAATTGGTAAGGATGGCCGCCAGGTCGCCGGCACGTTCGATGGCCGGGCCTGCCGTCACTTTCACATTGACCCCCATTTCATTCCCCAACACGTGTGCCAGCGTGGTCTTCCCAAGGCCCGGAGGGCCATAGAACAAGACATGATCCAGTGCCTCTCCGCGCCCACGCGCAGCCGCGATCAGAATGGACAGATTCTCTTTTACCTGATCCTGGCCGATAAGGTCGTTTAACTTTTGCGGACGAAGCGTATTGTCCACGCGATCATCGGGCTTGGATTCCGGGTCGAGAGGTCTGGGAGTTTTGCTCATGGCGGGGATTATACCGTTTCATCCAAATTATTATATTTATTCTTCAAACTCAGAGAATCTCACTTCCACTGTCATGCCCCAGCGAACGCGCGGGTCGACCTGATCCACGCGAATACGAACGGTGTAAAGTACATCGCCTCCCTGCAAAATGGACGACTGGCTGATCTCAATCACCTCTCCATCCAGCGTGACATCCGGCAAGGCATCCACATCGATCGAAACGGACTGGCCTTCGGTAATTTTAACGACCTCAAGTTCGGTGATATCGGAGGTTTGCACGATCCATGAATGGAAATCCGCCACGCTGACCACGCGCGTCTCAGGACCCACCTGCTCACCCACGGTCACACTCACATCGGCCACCGCGCCATTGAAGGGCGCGGTAATCACATACCCATCCAGTGCATCTTGTGCGGCATCGAGTTGCGCTTTTGCAAGCGCAAGTTGATCGGCATTGGGTCCATTGAGTGTGATCTCGTATTGATATTTTGCCTCGGCCTCGAGGGCCAGCGCGGCCTCGTACGCAGCCCGGATTTCATCGCGTTCACGCGTGATCGACTCCAGGTCGCGGATCGATTCATTGAGATTTTCCTGCGCGGTTTCAAGATCATCTTCTGCATTCTTGCGCTTGGCATCCTCCGCGCTTAGGTTTTTGAATTTATCAAAATCATCCTGCTCCCTCGAGAGGTCAACCTTACGATCCTCAATTTCATCCTCTGCGTCCTCGATGCGGTCTTCGATGTTGTCCACATTGAGATCATCCCATTTCTTTTCAGCCTTGCCACGAGCATCCTGCGCGTCCATGTAAGCCTGCCAGAGCCTGGCGCGATCACCGCCTTCACTACGAAGGAGCAGATCATACGCGTTACGGGCGACGAGAACCTGGGCTTCGGCCGCGCCCGCATTTGCGAGGCGGACGAGCACATCGCCCTCGCTGATGGTATCACCGATACGGACATTTACCTCATCGACAACACCGCGCGCCTGAAATGAAAGATCCGATGCCAGAGCGGGGCGGATATTTCCCTCGGCGATCACACTATCGGCAGGGATGGTTGTTGTTTCAGCCACGGGAGCGACCGTCTGGCTTCCACATGCAGCCAGGGATAATGAAAGGATCCCCAGGATGGAGATCAAACCTAAAACATATTTCTTCATTTTTACCTTCTCTGAAATTTACAATTTAACGGGAGAACCCCATTTATTATTCGTAAGCCAGTACCTCACGGATCGTTAAACGCGCCGCATTACGCGCCGGCAAAACGGACGCAAGCATGGAAAGCAACAGGATCAACGCGAGCCAGATAGCATATCCTGTAAATGTAAAGACCACATTAATGGGCGTTTCAAACACCGCAAGGCTGACGATGGTGGAAAGCAGATAAGTGAGCGGAATGGACAACACGATCGCCAGCATAAAAGAGATCGCGCCGATCACCAGGCCCTCCGCAATAACCGTCTTAATCACAGCCCGGTCGTCGGCACCCACCGCCCGCATGATACCGATCTCGCGCGTGCGTTCGAGCACGTTCATGCCCATTGTACCGGTCAGACCCATCGCACCCACGATCGCCGTAAGGATGGCCATGATGAGCAGGAACACAACCAGCGTATCCAGACTTTCTGAGGCACTATCGAGGGAGGCCAGCCCAGACTCTGCCTGGCGTACCTTGAATCCTTGCTCACGGAAATACCGATCCAACCTCTCGGCCATTACGCCCTGAAATTCACGGGTATGTTCGGCCGTCACCACTCGGAACGAGGAAGCGCGACCGGAGAGATTTAACACCTGTGAAGAATATTCATAGGGTGTATAGGCCAGGATGCCATCACGCCCAACGAACTTGAAAATACCGACCACTTCCCATTCTTCCACGCGTCCATCGATCTTAAGCAGCAAGCGGTCGCCTGGCTGCAAGCCCGGGTAATACTCCAACACTGCCTCACTGACCGCAAGCTTGCGCACGTCGTCCGCGCGGATCCACCTGCCGGACACCATGATGGGTTTGACCAGTTCGCTTTCCGCCGGCGGCGCCAGGATGTTCAAACTATCGGCGGTCGTTTCATCCGGGTTCAATAATTCGCTGCCGATAAATTGCCAGCCTTCCACACGCTGCACCCCGGGGACCTGCATGGCGAATTGCCGCACCTCTTCGATGCGATACGGCTTGTCAAAATCCATCGTGACGTCCGCGCGGAAATACTTGCCGATCTGATCGATATAGTCGTGCAGGGTCACGCGCACATTGAACACAGCAATGAAGATCGCGCCGCCCATCGTGAGTGTGAACAAGGTCAACGCAAGGCGGCCCTTCCTGCGGAAGGTGTTCCTTAACGAGATGACGAACGGACGCGAAAAACGGACCCCGCGCGCGGCAAGCAGGCGCACAACGCGTAGCAGCATCCAATCGAACCAGGGGAGCCGCGTCTGCTCTGCGCCCTCGGCCTGATTCTGATCACCGGCCAGGTCCCCGCTGAGGGCACGCAAAACCGAAATGCGCGAGCCATTGATCACGGGTATAAGCCCGGCGATCAGGGGGACAAGCAAACCCACTGCAATTTGAACGAGGAAAGCGGATGGCACAATGCGATAGCCCAGCAAATTAAAATTCAACTCATCGGCGAGGAACAGGGCCAATCCATAGGCACCCTGCCCACCGATGGGGATCGCGATCAACAACGCCAGCACACCAAACGCCAGGATCAGCGTAAGATACATAGTCAATATCTGCCGGCTGCGCCCGCCGATCAATTTCATCACACCGATATAACGCAGGTGCTGGTTGAGCAGGGCATTCAATGTATTCGCGATCAACGAGCTGGAAAGGAACACGATCAAAATACCAAGCGCCATCAGAATGCCAAGCACCGCATTCAACGTATCGGTCAGCGGATGTTTATGGGTCTCGGAAAATCGCGTACGGAAAACACTTTTGTCGTTCTTTTCGAATTTATCCTTCAGATCGCCACCCACCTCGCGGATATGCTCCATATCGTCCTGTCCCCCTGCAATAGTCACATACACACGATTGAATAGATCGGGCTGCCGCAGGGTTTCAAGTGTTGCCATCGAAATATAGGCAAATGAAGGTGCCAGAAAATCCCCCGCGCCCGTACTGGCATCCTGCACAATACCGGCCACTTGCAGGGTTTTCAATGTCCCATCCGCCAGTTCAAAGATGACCGTATCCCCCACGTCCACGTTCACCTTTTCGAGCGCCCCCTTCTCCAGAAGGATCTCATCCTCCTGCGGCTCACGCGCCCCCGAAACGGGTACCATCAAATTGACACGGCTGTCGCTGAAGCTTTCCAGCGCCATGACATCCAGGGTGACCCAGTGTTCGTTATCATTCGTCTTTACGCGGAAGTTGACCACGCGCCGGCCTTCCGCCTCGAGCACGCCATCCGTATTCTGAATGGAGGCGAGCATATCGGAATCGAAGTTCGTAGTGCGGATCTCGATATTTGCCGGGTTGTTCGACGCATAGGAAACACCCATGTCATTCGAGATGATCTCATATGCACCTGCGATCACGCCGATCGAAAACACCCCCACCGCTATCGAAAGCACAACCAGCAATGTACGGGCCTTGTTATCCCACAGGTCGTGAAAAACTTTAATCCATCTTGGCCGCATGTTATTTGTACTTCAACAAATCGCTTGCCTCTGAACCGGAATATGGCTTCATGGTCACATCTTTTACGCCGGCGCGCAGGAACTGAGTGACTCGTTCCGGGTTGATCGCGGCGGTCAGTACCACCGTCTTCGAGGTGAGGCCTGCCTTTGAAAGCGCGTCCAGCACCTCGGTCACAGGAACGGCGGCGATGTGTTCATCTACCAGGATCAGATCCGCCGGGGGAATCTTTTTCAGATCAGTGGAGCGCGTCAACTTGACTTTCGTTCTCTTGAGCCATTCGGTAAAGAGCTTTGCCCAATCATCATTGTCGTCCATCAACAGAATGCTTTCAATGTTGCCTACTTGTGGCACCTCGCGATCCACGTGCTTGCCGCGCAGGAACATTGCAACGGTTGTGCCTGCACCCTCGTTGCTGACAAGCGCGATGCGCCCTTGTGATTGCGAGACGACGTGCATGGCCGCAGGCAGGCCCAGACCATGATGCGTCACGCCACGCGTGGAAAAGAATGGCGACCAGACCTTTTGCATCACTTCCTCGCTCATGCCCTCACCATCATCCTCCACTTCGATCTCCAACATGCCACGCTCGCTGCTGGGACGTGCGCTCACCTTTATGGATTTCGCACCGGCTTCGACCGCGTTTTGCAGGATATTGCCCAGCGCGCGGGTCAGTTGCGTACCGTCCGCAACAACGTAAGCCGCGGCAGGGTCTATGTTCACTTTGAGCAATTTTTCTGAAATGCCGCGCTGGAGCATGGCCGTTTGAAGTACATCTGCAAACAACACCGGGCGCGGCCTGATCTCACGCACGGCCCCGATCAACTGTTCCTTCACCTGAATGATCTGTGCCGTGCTTTCAGCGATCATATCCAGGTCTTCCTTCAGGGACTCGGTTTCAATATCGCCATCATTGATCTCCTCCTGCAGGCGTGCGATCGTCAGAGAGATGGGCAGCGTCTTGTTGCCGATCCAATGAATGGCCTCTGTGGAGGCAGTGGTCAGTGCTTCAAAGACCTTGTTTCGCAGGATCTCGGTATGCGCCTCCTTGACTTCGTCGATCAGGTGCGCGTTGTTAATCGCAACCGCGAGATGTTCCGCCATGGTCAGAAGTGTTGTAATGTCATCTTCACTAAAGGCGCGTTCCTCGGAACTTTGAATGGTCACTGCCCCAAGCGCCCTGCCTGCATAAATAAGAGGCAATGCCATCTCGGAACGTGTGTGAGGCAAATGCGGATTCTTGAAATGCACACGCTCCTCACCCACGTCCAGCGCAATGCGCGCTTCGCCCATCGCGATACACGCGCCGATCATCGATTCAGTGCCTATCTTCAGTTTATGCCCATCGGCCACCATGGCTTTGCCCGCCTTGCCATACCCCGAGCGAAGCACGGCATACTCACCAGCTTGATCCACGAGAAAGATCCCGGCGTAATACAAACCGTATGCTTCACAAATGATATTCACGGTATGGGCAAGCAGCTCTTCGAGGTCCAGAATGGAGGTGACCTCCCTGCCAACGCGGTTCGCGGCTTTCAACAAACGCGAACGGCGTTCCGCCTGGCGATGCAGGTTCGAATTCTGGATCGCGATGGCAAGCTGGTCTGCCATCGTTTGCAGCGCGGCGATATCCTCCTCGTGGAACGCGGCTGCCTCGGTGGATTGCACGGTCAACGCGCCGATGACGTCATCACCCACGATCAATGGCAGCGCCATTTCGGAGCGCGTCTTTGGGAGGTGGGGATTCTCGAAGAAAACCGCCTCCGTCCCAACGTCCAGCGCGATGCGCCCCTGGCGATTCGCGATACACGCGCCGATCATCGAGTTCCCGCCCACCGCGAGTTTATGTCCCTCATTGATCATCGCCTTCCCCGCCTCAGCACGGCCGGCCCGCAGGACCGCGTATTGTTTTTTATCGTCGAGCAGGAAGACGCCGGCATAATAAAAACCGAATTCATCGGAAATAATATCCACCGTACGCTGGAACAGTTCGTACGGGTCAAGAATGGTGGTGATGTTCTTGGCGGCACGCGCGGACGCCTTCAATAAAGTGATATGTCTTTGAATATTGCTGGTCATAATGATTGCTCCTATTTCCCATCCAATATTTTGCGGATCAATTCCACCAACCCCTGCTCACGCCCCTTCACAAAGAACGCGTTCGCCCCGCGTGAAACCGCATCCTTCGCCTTGCCGACCTCATCGTAAGCAGTCAGGATCACAATGGGCACATCTCCTTTTTGTTTTTTCAGGTCATCCAACAGGTCCAGCCCTGCGCCGGTTTTTGGAGTACCATCGAAACCCGGCATGTTCAGATCCAGCACGGCAATATCGATCGAGCCTGCATTTTTTGCGAAGATCTCGCTCCCACTTTTACAATCAGATGCAGTCAGCACTTCAAAACCGGCACGCAGCAGGGTTTTCTCTAGGCTGCGCTGGATCAATCTTTCATCGTCCACCAAAAGAACTGTCGTCATCGATCCTCCACTATTTTTTCTCTGCGGGCAAACGCACCGAGAACGTCGCGCCCATGCCTGCTTCGCTCTCGAGGGCGATCTTTCCGCCGTGCTGGTTCACGATCTGCATGACGGAAGAAAGACCGAGCCCGGTTCCACCGGCACCGGCTTTTGTTGTAAAGAACGAGACCCAGATCTTTTCCTGAATATCCTTTGGTATGCCGGGCCCGTTATCGGCGATCGTGACCAGGACAAAATTCGGGTTATCGTCACGGCGACCCCTGACAATGATCTTTGGCGAGGAAGTGTCGCCCAGGGCTTCCCACGCATTCTTGATCAAATTGTTAAAGACCTGTTCGATCTGGCGTTCATCTACATGCGCATTGGGCATGTTCGCTGCCCATTCCAATTCCACTACATTCTCTGGCAGGCCCATGTTCGCGACCGTGTTCGTGATCATCTCACTCAAAGAGACGGAAGAGTCGTTTCTTTGACGCGCAGGACCGATGAGCCCCTCTTTTATACTCAGGATCGTGACCGCGCTATTTTCGACGATATCCAGGTCTTCGAACATGGATTCCACACTGACCAACGCCTGAACGCGATTGGACTTCATTTCAGACATTTCTTTAATGACTGCAGCCAGGTCGAGGCCACGGGCTTGCGCCTGCTCGCGGACCGTTTGAACTGCCGCGCGTAAAGATTCATTTTCCAGCGCGGATGCATTCCCGTGCGCGGCGAGCGCGAGCAGGTAAATTACATCCTCGCGCAGGCGCCCCACGCTGCCCGGGATCGGTGCAGCTTTATTGCCCACCCAGTGGATCGCCTCCCCCGTTGCAGTAGCAATGGCTTCAAATGTTTTGGTACGCAGTAATTCCTCACTGGCCGCCTCCATTTTTTTCATGGACTGGGCGTTGTTGATCGCGATCGCGAGTTGATCTGCCATGGTCTGCAGGGAAGTGATGTCCTCCTCGGTGAACCCGTTGGGTTGGTCGCTTTGCACGGTAAGAGCGCCCAGTGCACGCGCCTCCACTGCCAGCGGTAAAACCACTTCTGAACGCGTGTTGGGCAGATAGGGATGATTAACATGTGACTCTTCGCCCACCATCTCCGACATGATACGCGCCTGCTGTGTAAGGATGGCCGTCCCGATCATGGACCTGTCATCCACAGGCAGGCGGTAATTTTCAGCGATCATTTTGCGTCCGGCCGCGGCATACCCCGCACGTAAAACGGCCCATTCCCCGTCTTCCGAGACCAGGTACACGCCGGAATAATACAAACTGAACTCGCTGCAAATAATATCCACGGTACGCTTGAGCAGTTCGTCGAGGTCCAGGATGAAGGTCACGATCTGTCCGACGCGTGCAGCGGTCTCCAGGAGCTTGTGCCTGCGCTCGAGCATGGAAAACATGCGGTGATTCTGCTGAAGCAAATGCTTGTTCTTTTCGGCACTGCTGCTCAACTGGCGAATATTATCTTCAAGCCTTTCCACCAATTCCTGTTGGTACTTCTGAAGATGGTATTCAGCATCCTCCAGCTTTTCAACCCGGCCGTTCAGGTATTCTTCCACCTGGTGTTCGAAGGTATCATCGATCGGTTTGGAAATATACCCCACGGCACCGGCCGCCAGGGCACGCGTGCGCGCACCCGCGGAAGTGTCTGCAGACACCATCACAATGGGTGTGTTGGGCAGCATCTTATGCAGGCGCGTGGCGGCTTCGCTGCCGGTCATATTGGGAAGGTTATGGTCCAACAGGATCAGGTTGGGCT
This sequence comes from uncultured Anaerolineaceae bacterium, assembly GCA_964549865.1. Classification (GTDB taxonomy): domain Bacteria; phylum Chloroflexota; class Anaerolineae; order Anaerolineales; family Villigracilaceae; genus Villigracilis. The sequence continues at coordinate 38,195 of CAZJYB010000005.1, read as the reverse complement.
CGGTCTCTTCTGCAAGCCGCAGACCGTTGAGTGGGTCTGCAGCCTCCAGCACCACATATTTGTGCGAGAGTAGGCGTCGTACCAGGGCGCGCGATTCGTCACTGTCTTCTATATAAAGCAATTGCAGAAGCTTGCGCGGGTCCGGCGTGGACATTACTGCTTGTCACTCCGAAGGTCTGCAAGTTGCAGCACTTCCTGTCGTTTTTTCGCGATCTGGCTTACAACCTCGGCAGTGATCGGGGATTCATTCATCACTCGCAAATACACCGCACGCGGCACCGCCAGCATCTCCACGGGCTTCCTGCCTGCGCGCACATTCGCGATGGATTTCTGGTTACTCCTCAGTTCAACATCGCCGAAGAACTGGCCAGCCTCCAGACGTGAAAGAATAAATTCCTGTCCGCCCTCCTCATGCAAGACCACTTCCACTTCACCGTTGCGTATGATAAAGAAATGGTCAACGTTCTGGTTTTGCTGCAGGATGGTTTCGCCCGGCTGGCACGCCAGTCTTTCTCCAAGCTTTGTAAACTCGAGCATATGACGGTGTCTTAACTGAGGCAGAGACCTGGATACAACTTCATCCACCAGCTCACCGTCTGAGATGACGATATTACGATGGGTGCGCGCGGTCAGCGACGGGTCGTGTGTCACCATCACAATGGTCTTTCCCTGTTCCACAAAATTTCGAAAGAGTTGAATGATCATCTCTGCCGAACGCGAGTCAAGGTTACCGGTGGGTTCGTCCGCGATCAGCAGCGGGGGCTCACACGCCATGGCACGTGCAATGGCGGCCAGTTGCTGCTGGCCTGTGGAAACCAGCACAGGCAATTTATTGGCGAATTTCTCCAACCCCACCATCTCGAGCAATTGCATGGCGCATTGCGGGCGTTCGTCGAAATCGTACATGTCCACATAATCCATTGGAAGCATCACGTTTTCAAGAAGCGTAAGCATGGGCAACAACTGAAAAAATTGAAAGACGATGCCCAGATTTTTACCGCGCCATGCGGAGCGCCGGCTTTCATTTACGCCGGTATAAATATCCGTGCCGTTGACTACCACGCGGCCTTCCGTGGGATGGTCGATGCCGGTGATCATGTTCAACAAGGTGGATTTTCCACTTCCGGATTTGCCGACGATGGAAACAAATTCGCCGCGATGGATGGTCAGGTCGATGCCTTTGAGGACGGTGAACTCACCTGCGGCGTTCGTGAACCGTTTGACGAGGCCGCGTAGTTCGATCATGGCCTCGGGGGCCGCGTCTGCCAGTTGAGCTGGACCCTTTTGGGGTTTCGAAGGAGGCGTTTTCATTTCCGCCTCCGGATGCCGGTACGGTCAAATGTGGGCTTCTCTTCCGTATCCGCAGTGAGTTCCCCATCCGTGATCGTCAGGCTGCGCGAAAAGCGGCTGGTGAGGCCCATATCATGGGTCACCATGATGATCGTCTTGCCTTCATTTACAACCAGGTGTTCAAAGACATCGAAGATGTGATCGGCGGTGACCGAATCGAGGCTGCCCGTAGGCTCATCGGCCACAAGGATCGGCGGGTCATTTGCAAGCGCACGTGCAATCGCCACGCGTTGCTGCTGACCGCCCGAGATGAAGGCCGGCCGTTTATTTGCATGCTCTTCAAGCTCGACCATGTTCAGGAGCTGCATGGCGCGCGCTTTTGATTCGCGTGGATGATAATTATCGGCGATGTCCATCGGGAGCGTGATGTTCTCGATCAGCGTAAGCATCGGCAACAATTGAAAGGATTGATAGATCACCCCCATGGTCCTGCCGCGCCAAAAAGCGCGCTGATCCTCGTCCATTTTGTGGATGGAGACGGCCTCGTGATCGGTATGCGCGAGCACTTCCCCACTGGTGAGTTGGTCCACGCCGTTGATCATATTAAGCAGGGTGGATTTGCCCGCGCCAGATTTCCCTACAATACCCAGGAATTCCCCCGCCCCAACTTTGAGATTGACATCTTTCAAAGCCGTGAACTCCCCGGCCGCAGTGGAATACGTCTTTGTTACGTTATTTAATTCCAGGATCGATGAGGCCATAGACACCCCATAAATTTTACCCCCATTGTGCAATTAGGTGCAAAACGCACAGGTTGCAAATGGGTTTCAATTGGTTTGTAGACAGGCAAGCAGGCTTGCCATCACACCTTTTGGTTCTACTTTTGTAATTGCAAGCACCGGCACAACTCCCGCCGAAAATACCTCACGCGAATTCCCCATCTTCCAGTGCCGCGGCAGGATGCCCACTGAATTGGATTCCGCGTTCAGCACATCAGACATCTGCTGCGCGCTCGTCGCCGCTCTTGCGGAGGACGTCACGCCTCTTCCGTTCATCACAAGCTGGTCAAACGCAATTTGCACGTCTTCATCTGACGAATATACCCACACCTGCACGGACGGATCGTCCTGCCCCGCGAACAAGGCCTGTGCCTCCTCTAAAGAAAGGTTCTGCACCGGGCTTTCGCGATGTGTAACGATCAGTATCTCTTCTTCGTCGATCTGGAAAGCCGGGGAAACAAGTGTTGCAGGTTCGCCGAGGCGTAAGTGGATATCCGGGGCATCCGCGGTGACATTTAATACAACCGAGAGATCATTTGCACAGCTAAATAGCTCCATCAACCACGGTTCCGCGGCCGACGTGGCGTCGACAGTGACAGTCTCCGTTTGAACTGGAGGGGTTGCTGCCGGGGTGCAGGAAATTAATATCAGCCACAGGCAAACATATCGCACCATTCTTTTTAACAGGGATCGCGCCATCCTTATTACTCTTCTTCAAGCTCAGCGCGCAAGGCAGAATCCAGGCTGACTGCATGAGCAGAACCGGCCACCACAAATACACGTTCGCCTTTTTCCACAAGAAAGATGATCAACTTTGCAAGATGCTCGTCGCGAATGGTATTCGTGCCATCTGCAACTTCACCGAGGTAGCCCGGCCACCCAAACTGATCTGAGGTATCGCGCCAATCCGGCAAACCGGGGAAATCGCGCTGCCAGACGAGGTCAATATCTTCCACACTATTGAATGTACCCTCGAGACCGGGGATCTTTGTGCGCTCCCGTCTGTACTCTTCCACGAACGCATCCGGGTCATCCGGTTTGCCAAAGCGCAAACTGCTTACGTACGGGCGCAGGATATAAAACAAGGCCACTCGTTCTTTTGGGAAGTTCTCCAGCATCAGGGCCACTTCCTGTTCGCGCGGCAACTCCCATGAATAAGAGGGGATATCATTATCACGTGCCAGTTTGTTCACCAATCCACCTTCGCCCAACTCCTCGACCGGGTCCATGAATCCCTCGGCCAGAAATCCCAGGCGGCCCTCCACCAGCGCAATGGATGGATCGAACTCATTCCATTTGTCCTGGATATCAACGAGCTGTGGGTCTTGAGGGTCGCGCGTGTGTTCAGCACCGTAAAAAAGAACCGCACCGGAAGCGCCTTCAACCGTGAATACATAAGGGCGCTCATGGATATCGATCAGCTCGCTGTATTCAGCCAGGTTCAAAATATGCGCCGAGATATTCACATCGCTTACATCCTGTGGATGAAACAGCGGGGATCGCCAGATATTGTTCCATGCCCACCAGAGCATGGCTGCAAATACCACAAGCACAAAGAGTATCAGATACCCACGTCGTTGTTTATTCATGGTCACCTCTTTTACCATTTCCTGATCAATTCAACCAGTAACTTTTTTTTCTCTTCGAGACAATTTTCAAAAATATATTCGCGCTCCGAATGATACCCTTCACCGACCGCGCCCATGCCATCCAATACAGGGATCCCGAGCGGTGCCACAAAATTCGCATCCGAGACGCCGCCCGTGCCGCCGGCCGTCAGTTCCATGCCGATCGCGGCCGCAATAGATTTCGCTTTCTCAAATGTTGCTTTCATCGTTCCGTCAAATGGCATGGGTGGGCGATTTAATCCGCCTGTGATCTCGATCGAAGTACCATCCAAAACAGGTTTCAATTTCTGCATCTCCCCTTGAAGACGCTCCCATTCGACCAGTTGCAAAATGCGTACATCCACTTCAATGGTCGCTTCTTCAGGAACGACATTCGAGACCGTCCCGCCGTGGATCACGCCCACGTTCAAGGTGGTACCTTTGGAATAGTCGGTGAGTTTTTGGATCGCGATCACCTGATGTGCCATCTCTTCAATTGCGTTACGCCCATTTTCATGGTCGCCGCCCGCGTGTGCGGCGCGTCCCTTTACGCGGACGTGGAACTCACCAGAACCCTTTCGCCACGTCTTGAGTGAACCATCTAGCAATGCACCCTCAAGCACGAGCACAAACGCGGATTCTTTCGCCAAAGATTCGATCCGCTCACGCGAAGTGTGGCTGCCGATCTCCTCATCTGAGGTACACAGCAAAGTGATGGGCCGATTCATTTCAGACTTTCGCGCTTCTTCGATCGCCGCAAGAGAAAGCGCAATACCCGCCTTCATATCCAATACACCAGGACCGAAGATCTTTCCATCCGCTTCACGATATGGCGTTCTGGCGAGCGTGCCCAATGGAAAGACCGTGTCCATATGACATAGTAACAAGAGACCATTCCTGCCATTCCCCCATTTTGAGAGTACATGGTCTCCAGTTTCGATATTCTGGATGATCTCAACCGTGGCACCCAATTTAAGAGCTTTCTCCGCGACGATCTCGCCAACGCGGTCCACTGCGGATTTATCGTGCGAAGGAGATTCGGTTTCAATAAGCTGCTTGAGGAAAGCTTTCATGTCCATGGGTGATTTATGGATCCTATTTAATCATTTGAACAAGCAATAGTGAAGCACCAACCACCGCGCAATATGCGGCAAAAGCATATAACGAGTGCCTACCCAAAAAATCGATCAGCCATTTGATGGCGAACCAGCCAACCACAGCCGCTGTGATAAACCCGGTAATGAGATAAGGCAGGAAGGCTTGAGTACCCGGCATATGGATCACTTGCAGGAATTCATATCCACCCGCGGCGAGCAATATCGGTGCAGACATCAGAAAAGCAAAGCGTGCGGCCTGCGGCCGATTGAAACCGCGTATCATACTCCCTGCGATGGTCGTGCCGGAACGGGAAGCGCCGGGAAAGATCGCCAGCACCTGAAACAGGCCAACGGACAAGGCATCCACCCAGGTTGCAGATTCGAGAATCCGCTCGCGTCGACCGAAATATTCGACCGTGGTCAATAACAAGGCTGTCACCAGCAATCTTACACCTGCCTGCGTGAACGGATCCGCGAACATGGTCTTTACGACATCGCGCAGCAGAAAACCTGCGACCAACGCCGGAATGGATGCAACAATGATCAACCAACCCAGCCGGGCATTCAAAGTCTCGAACGGTTTCCCATGTTTTATTCCGAGAAAAAACGCGGCGATGATATGCCAGATATCCTTCCAGAAGAACGCCAGCATGGCGACCACTGTCCCGAGCTGGACGATCACCGAGAATGAAAATACCTTGCCATCAGAGGGGATCCCGAGCAGCTCACCGACGATCAATACATGTGCAGTGGACGAAACGGGGATGAATTCGGTCAATCCTTGTATGATACCGAGCAAAAAAGCGTGAGAGAGGGTCATGGGCGATGGTTAATGGATCATGGTTAATGGTTTGCGAGGTCTTCGTCGAGATTATCCAAGTGATAAAACTCAGATTCTTCACGAACAGTATACCCTGCTGGAAATTCTTTTTCTCCCTGCTTCGAACGTTTGAGGTAGGCGATGTAGTTATTGAGTTGTTTGCCGATTGATTCTGCGTGAACCGTCATACGTTTGTAGATTTCATCGGGCAGATATCCCAGTTCATGAGCTAATGCCACATGACTTTGAACTTCTGTGAGAGACCCTCGGGCGTAATAACAAAATCGAACGTTATCCAGAAAATGATATCTTCCATGGCCTTCGGCAATATTCGCGGGTATGCTTTGAGCAGCCCGTTTTAGTTGTTGGGTTAGATTCCATTTTTCGTCGGCTGGCATGTGTGGCACAACTTCCTTGTAAACGGCCACTGCAAAATCCTTTGCCCTCAGCCACACCTCCAACTTATCCAGATTCATTACAGTCATGCCACACCTCCATGATCCATTAACCATTAACCACGCGTTTTGCATTATTTCCCCATCTCTCAAGCAACAACGGTACTCTTTCTTCAAATGAACCACCTGCAATATAAACCCTGATCTCTTCCATTAATCTTATCAGCGCTCGCAAATTATGGATGGATAGCAACGTCCCTGCCAATAATTCCTTCGCCACGATCAAATGACGAATATATGCCCGCGTGAAAGTAGTACAAGTATAGCAATCACAAGTTTCATCCAATGGACGTTCATCCCTGGCGAAAGTCGCATTCATCATGTTCAAGCGTCCTTCGGGCGAGAAGGCGGAATGGTGACGCGCCAGGCGGGTTGGCAGAACACAATCGAAGATATCGATCCCGCGCGTGACCCCATTGATCAGGTCTTCAGGTGTGCCAACCCCCATTAAGTAGCGCGGCTTGTTCTCGGGCAAAAGAGGAGTGACAACATCCAATGTGTTGTGCATTTCTTCTTTTGTCTCACCCACCGAGAGGCCGCCGATGGCGATGCCGGGCGTATCGAGAGAAGATATAAATGTCGCCGACTCAGCTCGCAGGTCCGCGTTGACACCGCCCTGTATGATCCCGAATAAGGCCTGGTCTGGCCGCGTCTTCGCATTGACCGAGCGTTCCGCCCAGCGATGAGTCCGATCCATGGCGAGTTTTGTATAGGCATGGTCGTTCGGGTCGGAGCATTCGTCAAACGCCATGATGATATCCGCACCGAGGTTCTCCTGAATGGCAATCGACTTTTCGGGCGTGAAGCGATGCGTCGAGCCGTCGATGTGGCTCTTGAAGGTCACGCCATCGTCGTCAATTACCCGTGTTTTTGAAAGCGAGAAGACCTGAAAGCCGCCCGAATCGGTGAGCGTGGGATTCGGCCACTGCATGAACTTGTGCAATCCGCCCATATCGCGGACGAGTTCATCGCCGGGACGCAGATATAAATGATAGGTGTTGCTCAACACCAACGAAGCATTGATTCCTTTTAGATGCTCTGGCGTGAGGGTCTTGACTGTGGCTTGTGTGCCCACCGGCGCAAAAACCGGCGTTTGCAGATCGCCATGAGGCGTAGTGAAGACGCCGGCGCGGGCACGCTTATTTTTGGCTGTGATGTTGAATGAGAACATAGGGGGCATTATATGCGAGATTTGTTGATCGTCACCCATCGCAAGTGCCATGCACGCTGCGGATAAAACTTCATGCTTCTCGAACCCCGTAATAAGAAAAAGCTTGACCTTTCCCCGTGCGGTTTAGTAAGATGGTTACACATTGTTAGCAAGTATTACACAAGGAAAAGAAAGGTCTCTTATGAATTCAACCGACTTTCCAAGTTTTGACCTGCACGGACAGATCGCTTTAGTGACCGGCGCGGCGCGCGGAATCGGTCACGCCTGTGCACTGGCTTTGGCGCACGCGGGTGCGGATATAGCTTTGGGATTACGCGATGTTAATACCGCCGCCGACCTGGTCGCTGAGATCGAAGGTATGGGACGACGCGTGTTGCGGCTGCAAATGGACATCACCGATCTAAAAGAGATTCGCGCAGCGGTTGCTGCGGCCGTAAAATATTTTGGGCGGTTGGATATTCTCGTAAATAACACAGGGCTTGGGCCGGGCAACCTCGCGGAGAATGTGAGCGAAAAAGATTTCGACTTCACACTGGCGGTCAACTTAAAGGGCACGTTCTTTGTCAGCCAGGAAGTGGGCAAGGTGATGATCCAGCAAAAGCACGGGCACATCATCAACCTGAGTTCGCAGGCGGGATTCGTAGCCCTGCCAACCGAATCGGTGTACTGCCTCACGAAAGCCGCCATCAACCATCTCACCAAATGTCTGGCCGTGGAATGGGCTCAACATAACATTACCGTCAACGCGGTCGCGCCGACCTTCATCAACACGCCCGGCACGGCCGAGGCGCTTGAAGACAAAGCTTTTCGCGCGGACGTACTCTCGCAGATCCCGCTGGGACGTATCGGCGAACCCATGGAGGTTGCAGGCGCCGTTGTATTCCTTGCCTCCCCTGCCGCCTCTCTTATCACAGGGGACATATTACTCATCGATGGCGGCTGGACAGCAAAGTAAATTGCCCACAGAGACACGCTAAATTCAAAGCAACAAACGTAAAACTCAACCCAAACCTGATCAAATCCAAAAAAAGGAGATGATGTTATGAAAAAGAGCATTTTAATTTTTATATGCGCAGCCATCCTCGGGTTTTCTGCCTGCACCACCATTGCAAATTCCGGGACCTCGCCTATTCTTCCAACGGCAACCTCGGTCGAGCGGACCAGACCACCCACCAAAGACCCGAACTATTTTCTAACCGCCACGATCGTCCCCTTTTACACTCAGGTTCCCACGCCAACACTCGTGGGGCCTCCAGCAAACGTTCTTGTGGCCCTGAATATGGGCGGCGGGGGCGCCGGATTCTCAGCCAACATCTATGCCCAGGAAGTCTATACGGGGCAAACGTTCACGACCTTCATGTCGGCCGGGATGCATACCGCGTCCTTCCTACCCACCTCTCCACCCGTTTATTTGGCGATCCAGGCGCCAGGCACCTATGTCTTTTATGCCCGCTTGAGCAATGCGCCAACTGAATATCATTATGGCTCGACCGAATGCAGGCTTCCAACAGAATGTATCGGCAGCCCGCTGATCGCGGTGGATGTGCTGCCGGGTGAAACTTATTATATTTACATCGCGGACCGCAAAGCACTTCTGCCCGGCAATGACAAACGAGGCGAGCCGGTCACTGTCCCCTGGATCAAATGATCCAGGGATCAATGATGGAATCGTGAACGTGAAAACCCTGCTCATCCCGTTGGATATTAATGCGACCAAGCCGCTCTACCGGATGGAAACAGGTGGCCTATTGAACAGCAGGAGTACATTATGAATGAAAACAAAGATCGCTGGGCCAGCGGGGATGCCTATGAACCATACGTCGGACGTTGGAGTCGTCTCGTAGCCCGGGAATTCTTACAGTGGCTGGCAGTGCCCGCAGGAAGCGAATGGCTGGACGTGGGTTGCGGCACTGGGGCGCTGACCCAGATGATTCTTCTAATGGCTGAACCCCTCAAAATAAAAGGGATCGATCGCTCTGAGGAGTTTGTGGCTTTTGCCCGCGCACATACACACGACAAGCGCGCCGAATTTGAAGCTGGCGACGCGCAAGCACTGCCGGTCGAAACTGGAACTTATGATGCTGCCGCCTCTGGCCTCGTGCTTAACTTCATCCCCCAGCCTGAGCGGATGGTCGCAGAGATGACCCGCGCCTCGCGAGGCATCGTAGCCGTCTACGTATGGGATTATGCTGAAGGGATGCAACTGATGCGCCGTTTTTGGGAAGCGGCCGCGGCGCTCGACCCCAATGCAATTGACCTGGATGAGGGCCAGCGCTTCCCCATCTGCCAACCTGAGCCACTCAAGCAGCTCTTCAAAGCCGCGGGCTTGAAAGATGTGGAAGTCCGCGCTATTGACGTCCCAACAGTCTTTCAAAATTTCGACGATTACTGGTCCCCCTTCCTCGGCGGCCAGGGACCCGCGCCGACCTATGCCATGTCGTTAAGTGAAGAGCGTCGCGCCTCCCTCAGGGAAAAGATACGAGCGGGCCTGCCATTTGCCAGCGATGGTTCGATTGCACTTACGGCGCGGGCCTGGGCGGTAAAAGGAATATGCTAAAGAAGAGTAAATCAAAAAACAACCGCGCTCGCGCGGTTGTTTTTTATTGTGAGGGTGGATTTGAACATGGGACCAATCGAAACCTTGACAAATCGATTATTTCTTCTATAATATAGAATAAATAGCCCATGAACATCAAACCATTGACCAACATCGAGGAAGTCCTTTTATTGGCCGTATTTCAGCTTGGCGCAGACGCATATGGTGTGCGGATCCGCGCCCGGGTCGAAGAGATGACCGGTAAGTCGTTTTCAGTCGGCGCGATTTATATTCCGCTGGACCGCCTGGCAAAACGCAAACTGCTCGAGACGCAGATCGGCGACCCCACTCCCGAACGAGGCGGCCGCAGAAAACGTTACTATACGCTCAGCAAAAGCGGGCTGACTGCACTGCGCGAAGCAAAACGCCTGCATGACGCCATCTGGGCTGGCGTGCCTGAACTCGATGGAAAGGCCTCCGGGTAACGATGGTCACGCCCTCCTCCCCACCTTATCTCGCAGAATGGATCCTGCGTCAGTTGATCGATGCCGAAGATATGGATGCCATCCTTGGCGACTTTGCAGAGGAATACAATAGCCTGCGCTGCAACGGCAGTCACTCGCAGGCAAGATCGTTCTATTGGCGGCAGACCCTTCGATCGTGCCCGCCTTTGATCGGGATGAAAATATCCCGCCATATCGAAAGGAGTTTTATCATGTCCGAAAAAATGCCTCTCATTCAAAACAAACGATTTTTCTGGGTCAGCCTGATCGTGTTGGTGCCCGCTGTTCTGTTGGTGACTACCGGCGTCCTGCAAAGCGGATTTGGAATCACAGCTCCCAATGATGTGCTGGATACCTTGTTCCAAAGATACGCGGCCCTCAAACTGATCGTTCATCCGCTGGTCTTGTTGGGCGGCCTCGGCACTGCATTCATCCTGAATTTACTACCCACCACCCGCCTGCAATGGAGCCGCGATTCGCAGAGCCTTTCCGCTACGTTTACATTGAGCAATAACCTGCTGCATTGGGCCCTGGTTGGTATCAGTTTGCTCCTGCTGGGGACCATCCTGCTGTATTCGGTGGTTGAAAATTTCCAGATCATTCCGCGATAAGATTCGGTGGCGACCAGACGGCGCGTTAAGTTGAATAAGAAATAGAAACACTCCTGCAAAAACGCAGGAGTGTTTGTTTGAAAATCAAGAAGATGATTTTATCAGTAATCACAGATGACCGCAGCGGCCAAGTAAAACGATATATCAAATAACTTGACAAGATACAATCGCTTTGATATAGTTAACTAATAAGTTAACTATCATGGTCAGGATTCAAAGCTCACAAGATTTAGACAATGTTTTTGAAGCTCTCGCCAATAAACACAGGAGAGAGATCATTTACGTTTTAAGTCTGGGACCGTGCTCAATAAGTAAGCTGGCTTTTTTGAGAAATCTCTCTCTACCAGCAATTCACAAGCATATCGAAGTACTTGAGAAAGGAGGCATGGTCACCCGCAGGAAAATTGGGCAAACCACTTTTCTTACACTCAACCGAGAATCATTTCGTGGTCTTCAAGATTGGCTCCTACGGATTAATATTAATGAGGCAGCGAAGAAGCTGCCTTAGAAAACTCTGTTCAAAGATTGAGCAGAGTACAAAGCAAAAACAAGGAGAAAAAATGAAGAAGTTTGTAATTTTTCACTACGGATTTGAGACCCCCACCCCGGAAATAATGGGCGCCTGGAGCAAGTGGTTCGAATCGATAGGAGACAAGATGGTTGATCCCGGCAGCCCACTTGGAGCTGGAAGAGAAATCTCACCTTCCGGAACGAAAGAATTGCCAGTAGGAAAGGACTCATTAACTGGCTATACGGTCATTAATGCAAAAAGCCTTGATGAAGCAGAAAAAATTGCCAGGGACTGCCCAATGATCGCAAGTGTAAGAGTTTACGAAGCAATGTCGATGCAGTAGACATATATTTATCAAATGTTTACAAAGAGGTATCTCCAAGAAAGAGATACCTCTTTTCCAATGCGTATTTTGTTTTTGATAATGGATTTGTATAAACCTGCTTGGGTAGAAGCTTGCGATCAAGCAGATTTACTGGTAAATCAGTAAGCGAAAGGTTCCAAAGAGGTCCCCTCATGCTTGGAAAATCGGCTATCATTTTTACATGGCTCAACACACCCCAGATCGGACCAAGTCCATACAGAAACGCCTGTGGGTCGCCCTGGCCGCGACCATACTCCTCAGCATTTCCCTGCGGCTGATGGCGCCTGGCTGGATCTTATTCCTATTTGGGATCGTACTGATCCTGATCTCGGTCGTTCATTTGATCGTACACATGCGGGCCATCAAGAGGATCCCGTTTGCAAGGCCTCGATACATCTATCTCACTGCGTTCTCGCATCTGCTGTTCTTTCTGGGGTTCGTCTTTCAGGTCGATGGCGACGTCTCCTATGGCCGCGTACCGATTGTATTTTGGGTGCTCCTTTCCTCCTCCGATAGTGTCTGGCCGGTCTTCCGTTCCATCAGCACGATTGCCCTTATTCTGCTATCGATCAGTTGGATATTATTGGAAAGCACTCCCATGCCGCGCAAATTACCTCCGCGCTGAGCGGAGTGCCGAGCCTCAAACGGCGAGTGCACGCAGTCGAAGGACAGATGTAACCAGCCGCCTCGACTGCGCAGCGATGCTGCTCCGCTCGGCGCGAGGGATGGACGCGCTCAGCGCGAGGATGGCTTTTTTAGGTTCCCTGGCTTTTCGTTCCCGGCTCACAATTTCATGGATCCCATCGAAATCATTTCGGATCAAGGCTTCCTTTTTGGCGCGGCTCCATCCCTTGATCTGTCTTTCAAAACGCAAAGTGTCTGAATATCTGCGGACTTCCTCCGAACACCAGACCAGCTTGACCGGTCGTCGTCAAAAGGTATAGGCAGACTTCACAACCCATCTTGATGTTCAAGAAGCCTTTTTTCAACATCGGCCGCGCTGCCGGTATAGTATGAGCCGTCGGAACACAATAGTATGTAAACGCGGTATGGCATGTCTTATTTGCATCCTGGCCCAAAGGATACACCCGCACTTGGGTGCAAGGCAAGTGTAGGATGTGCGCTTCCCCGCTTCGACTGCGTTCCTCCCTACGGTCGTCACTCCGCTCAGCGCGATATTTTTTCGTCCAGAGCGGAGTGCCGAGCCTCAAACGGCGAGTACACGCAGTCGAAGGACAGGTGCAACCAACCGCTTCATCTTACGGGACGCTTCGACTGCGCAGCTGCGCTGCTCCGCTCAGCGCGAACCCACTTAATCACTCACCTTACGCAAAACTGCCTTTTAGAAACCCCGAAGGGGTAAAACATTTATAGATTGCAGGATCGCATGGTAACCAACCCCGAAGGGGTGTCAGAGATTACGAAAGAAACCCATGACATCCCTTCGGGGTTGAGCTTTTTAACCTCGCGTTTTTATAATCTTTTCACCGCCTTCGGGGTTGAACTGCGTAAGGTGAGTTAATCAATAAAAAAACCGCAGGCATCAGCCTGCGGTTTTTTGTAATTGTTTAGCGACGTCTGCCGCCTGAATATCCTAAAAGCACAAACAACAATACGGCTCCCACGAGGAAACCAAGGTTATACAGAGGTCCCGTGTTGTGGACTTCGTACATCTGCACCGCGGGGTTGAAAAATGAGATGACCAGGGTCACAAGAGAGATCAGCCCGTGCCACAGCCCGGTGCCGAGACCGGCCACCGGCCCATTCTCGGGAGCAGTACCTACTTCCGGGTTCGGGCCCGGCGTAGTGAATTGTATTTCCGTATTGGGTTTATCGTTTGGGTCCACGTTCGTGCCGGGGGCACAAGCAGTCAGCGTGGCAAGCAATGTAACAAGTAAAACAACTACGAATATTTTCTTCATTTTTCTGCCTCTCGAAAGTTTGAATGGGATGATGTGCTTACGATCCATTCAAATCATACAATAGGCCTGCCTGCGGCACATCCATCGATTGGGGAGAATTCATCTCCATCACTTGGGGGAGGAAAAATTAACCCGCAAAAGACCACCAGAGGCGGCATCGGTCGCTTAAACAGATCCTTTCTATCCGCCGTCGCATCCCAGCGCCCCCCAATTTGAATTCAATTCCGCATCCCCGCCTTATACATCCGGACGGTCTCGGCCACATTTTGATCGAGGCTTTGATCGACAAGTTCCATTTCATTGCTGACAAGAGACGGGCTGATCAATCGGGAGGCGGCTGATCTTACGTCCGCAAGCAGTGTTGATACGACCTTCGCCAAAAATACCCCTTCGTATTCATCGGGGATGGAAATTTGTCCCTGGTCGATATCGATCGTCCAGCCATTCTGAAGGGATTTCTCCGTAATTGTCTCGAGGAGTCTGTTCGCCACCAATCCTCCGGCAAATTCATAGACCAGGGCAAAGAGCAGCCTGATCTGCTCCAGGAAATAATATCGCAGCATCTGCGATTCTTCCTGTACCTTGGCGCCCGCCCTTTCGAGAAACGATTCCACCAACCCCGCATGCTCCGGGGTTAGGGGGGGCACCAATCTGTCCCCATTGGACAGGTCCGCCTTTAATACGATACCCGCGCCGGTATATTGATTTCGAGGGTTGGTGAGAGCCAGGGCCGTTAAAAAGACGGTCTGGGTGCTGCCGTTGCCCAACGTTAACGGATAATTGCACAGCGGTTCCCGGCGGGCAAGCGTGCTCATCAGATCATCGATAACGAGCGGGTCGGCATGCAGCACCTGATGAAGAGGCGCATTTTCAATTTGGGACCTTTCGCGCGCCCCAATCAGAAACAAAAGGTTTTCACTATAGACAATCACAGAGTGATCGGCCTTTGTTATTAAGAGGATCCTGGTTTTTAGATCCTGCTCGATCGCCACCGGGCTCAGGATAACCATTTGTTTTATCTTGTAAAGTATGATGTAAGCATAGATCCCCAGCGCCAGCAGCAAATACGACAGGGCGTATGTAACATCCACCATGATCGAACTGAAATTGATCCTGCCATCGGGATAATAATATCCGTACCATGAGACATAGGAAAACAGCAGATCAGATACGGACATTACGATGAAACCGATGGCCACGAACATCCATGTGACTGCATATCTTCCCTTTTCGAATGAAAAAAGGATCAGCATGGAAAGTATGAAAAGGACCAGGTCACCCAATGGATAAAAAAGGTTTAAGAGGCTTTCATTCAGCCTTGCGGCGTCAAATTCCACAATATTTGGCATGAGCACAAAATAAACTGTGGCAAAAAGGAATAATGCAGTGATCAAAACGAGGGCGATGATCCGGCGTCGATCGAGTTTTACATTGAACATCCTGTATCTAAGGATCAACCCCCAAAACAACAGCAAATAGCCGGGTATCCATAATATATCGGCCAGTGAAGGGTAGGGCGTCTCGACCCCAAGAATGATCTCATAATACGCCCAGATGACCTCGGCAGCCACCCACAACAGGATTCCCAGGGCAAACAGGCCCCAGATCCGTTTCGATACATCCCGAACCTCACTGAACGACCAGGCGATGTATAAGACCCCGAATGCGGCCAGGGAAAATATGATGTTCGAAACGTCCTTGGCAAAAAGTGCCACCCGCCCATCCTGAAAGGGGTACAACAGCAAAATCAGGAAAATGGCAAAGGCAGCGGACAGGATCAGAAAAAATGTCCTGAATTGGCGGTTTTGAACGATTCCGTGCGATTCCATTAGGTCTCCGATCCTCTCAATCAGCTGCTTCCATTGTAACCAGTGTTTATCACCGATCGACTTGCATATTAATTGCAGACCCGGAGTAGCTGCCTCCACACACACACACAACGCAACAGCAGGTTCGAGTATATATATGGTCTTCCCGCCCTGACGTATCATCAAACACCGCTAAAGGCAAAGAATCCACCATCGATGGGGATCACGTCTCCGGTCACGAATGATGCAGCGGGTCAGATCAGCCACATCGTGGCGCCGAGCAGGTCTAAGTTTTTCATAATAAGTGGGCACGGTAAAAAACCGTGCCCACTTACTCCTGGGATTTGGCCCGATCAACTGCGGACAAAGGTGACTCTCTAGGGTTGGAACGGCGGAAACGCGTTCTGCACAAGCTGTACGAACAGGGTTTGGAACCAGCGTCCGGAAATCGGTGCGTTGGCGAGCGCGCTTGTCAGGTTGTTGCCGTTCAACAAGTTACCCGCGTAGGTTGGATCGCACATGCGGTCGAAACCCTTGCCGCCGGGGTTATCTGGCCCGGTGGGGATCAGCGAACTGGAACCATCGGATTCGCCCGGAGGTTTGACCCATACGTACGCATCAAAGCCGGGGGTGGGGGCCGCAACGGGCCTGATGCCGATACCGGCACCTGCCTGATTACACCAGTTGCCTTTGTGGAGGCGCAGGTCGATGCGAGATTCCATCACGAAAGTCTGCAGAACGGTTGACGTGCTCGCGGCAGTTGGCCGGTTCGTGCCGCCCCAGCCGTTGCGCGAGGTATCGATCAGCATGCCGATGTTCGCGGGGTAGGCATCCGTGTCGCTGGTAAGCGCGTTTCGTAACGCGACCGCATAAGGTTGCTCGTCGATGTAATCGTTATAGTCATACCAACCCTGTAACGACCGTACTGGATTTCCGGCGATCATCTGGTTGGCGGTCATATACGGCTCAACGACCGGGTTGTAGTTGGCGGTATTGGTGATAAAGCCGTCCACTTTACTGTTGCCACCGGTGATTCCCAGGCCGAGCTGCTTGAGCAGGGTGACGAACGGGTTGAAGTTGGATGGCCAGCCAAGCCAGGCAGCATGCGCCACATCAATGTAGGCATAGGTGTTGCCAAGCGAGCGAATGCGGCTGATCGCATATTGCACGCCCTGCACGTACCCACCTGTTGACTGTGCCTCGGCACACCTGGTAAAACTGAGGTTTGTGATCAGGTTCGGCAGGGAATCCGGCTCGATCACCGCGACGATGCGCAAGTTGCTGTATTGCGGCTGGCTGATGATGTTGTAGATCGCGTCGATGTACTCGGTCTTGTAACGGTTGAGACCGTTCTGGGCGATCAGCAATTCGCCGTTGGAGGCCAGGGCCGAACAGTCGCGGTTGGGCAGGTCGTAAACGACGATGCCGATCGCGTTGGCTCCCTGTGCGAGGGCGGCATCGAGGTGACCGGCCAGGCTGCGCGAATAACCATTCGTGCCATTGACCGCCGCGATGCTATCGAGCCAGACGAAGGTCGGATAGTTTGCCACCAGCCTCATCTGCGCGCCGAGCGTGCCGCCCTGCAGGTCTGCCGCCGCGTTGACCGAGGCGACATAGTCCACATTCTTATAAAATGTCGCGCCGATGAACGGGTTATCGAGATGCACACCGGCTGGTGGATTGGTAGGCGTAACAGTTACGGTGGCAGTGCGGGTTGGCGTATTGATTGGTCCGCCGGGTGTATTGGTTCGCGTGGGAGTGTTGGTGGGCCCAACCGGCGTGTTCGTTCGCGTTGGGGTGTTCGTAGACATCGGTGTTCCACCCGGCTGACTGCCCCAGACCAACCCACTGCTGACGTATGCAGGGATCGTGTTCCAATCGGCATAAGCGGACGGTAATGCACCGCTCGCGCGCCACCAGTCGTTGCTCGAACTGTAGTTGCTCGCCCAATTGTTCAGGTGTATCGAGGTGTGATACTCCCATGCGCCGCCTGCCGCGAGCGAGGCACTGCCATAGTTCACCGTGAAATAGTAAATGGAACCGCTGAACTGCGTTGGGCCGGAGACGATCGCTACGCCGGATTGATCGTAGTACTTCTCCAATACGTAGGTCGAGGCTGCCTGCGATCCATCCAACGTGAAGTAGATCCTGACCGAGATATTGGACTGCGCGCTCGAAGCGGTGTTCTGCACCCGGTAATGGAAGGCAGACTGTTGAGTGCTATCCATACCACCGGTCACCAACTGCACCTTCAAGTTGCCGGTGCCGGGCGTATTCGTCCGCGTGGGCGTGAAGGTGAGCCCGGCCGGTGTGTTTGTCCGAGTTGCCGTGCGGGTGGGAGTGAACGTAGGGCCAGCCGGCGTGTTTGTCCGCGTAGCAGTTGCAGTTGGGCTGATCCCGCCAGGCTCGCCGCCCCAAATACGTGAACCGCTCACATAAGCGGGGAGATTCGACCAGTCTGTGTAAGCAGCCGGCAAGGTCCCTGTAGCGCGCCACCAATCGTTCGCACTCGAGTAGTTATTGCTCCAATTGCTCAAATGCAGGGCTGTATGGAATTCCCATGAACCTCCGGCTGGAAGCGAAGCTGTCCCGTAGTTTATTGTGAAGTAGTAGGTCGAAGCGCTGACCAGTGTTGGGCCGGAGATCGTCGCCATGCCGGATTGATCCCAATGCTTCTCCAGCACATACGATGAAGCCGTCTGAGAACCATCCGTATTAAAGTAGATGCGAACGGAGATATTCGATTGCGCGCTCGTGCCCGTATTTTGGATGCGGTAGCGGAAGGAAGACTGCTGACTGTCATCCGTGCCGCCCGTCAGCAGTTGCACTTTCAATGCCCCACCGCTGGTGGGTGTATTTGTACGCGTCACAGTTGGGATGATCGATGTATTCGTACGTGTGGCCGTCGGGCCGGAAGGCGTATTGGTGGAGCTTCCCCCGCCGGGCAGGTTATCGTTGCGATGCTGGAAAAGGAGGTCCTTTGTGAACTGACCCATGAAATTTTCGCCGCCAAGCAAATTCCAATTCGAGTCGAACATGATCGGTTGCCAGAACGAGTCAAAGACCCAGGCCGTCCAGCTCAATCCTTTCGATTCGAGATAGTTGCTGAAGGGCACCCCATAAGCGGATTGCGTACCGCTGGTAGGTACGTTGCCGCCCAGCTGCCAGCCCCATTCGGTGACAAAGAACGGCACTGTGTTGGCTGCATTGCCGAACCACGAATCCCAGGTGCCCTGGCCGCCATGGTCCGGGTAGATGTGGGCCACATACACGAGGTTGCTGCCCGTGAAGGGATTTGTGGCCGCCTCGGAAAGATTCTGTGACCAGCGCGGTCCGCCGATCAGGATCAGGTTATTCGGGGCCGCCGCGCGGATCAAATTCACCCAGGGCTGGGCCGTGGCTTTCCAGGTGCTCCAGCTATCCGGGTTGATCGGTTCATTATAAAGTTCGAATATAACGTTCGGGGTATTGCTGTATCTTGGAGCGACATAGCTCCAAAAATCGCGAGTGGCGGTATCTATCGTGCTGGATGTATAGTCGCTGATATAGTGCCAGTCGATGATGCAATAGATCTGTTTGCTGATGCAGTACTGCACCGCCGGATCGAGATGGTTATTGAAGTAGGCATCCGGGTCGGCCCTCCAGCCGGGCTGCCCGTCAATTGCATCCGGGTAAACCGGCAGGCGCACCACGCGTGCATACCAGCCGTTGGCATTGTCGGTTGCCATGTCGATCAGTGCCTGGGCGTTGCGCGTGCGTGAGTTTGCAAGGGAGACATCGACAAGCGAAACCCCGCGCAGGACCACGTTATTGCCGGCCGGATCCTTGATAAACCGGCCGGAGACGCTAAGCCAGGGCGTGCTGATGGCGTGGGCCACATGATCGGTGAACGGGGTAATGCTCAAGACCAGCGTGACCATCACGAACAACGAGACGAATAACGAACGTAACCTTGCGGTACGAGACATTTTGTTCTCCTTTTGCGCTTCATCCCATTTTGGGAAGGACGCAGTACAGGCATATTTGGAATGGCTGCAGCGAATAATTCCGCTGAAAGTATATATGGCGGTCTGCTTGAAGAGAACTCTCCTTCAACATCATCCATATGGATTTCAGATCGAAGGTTCATGCGGCCATAATGATGTTCTGTTTATAGGATTCCTACAGGCGTGTAGGTATTGAGATTCATGGTACCTCCGATCAGACAATAATTTACGTCCCTTTAAATTTTAATAAGCGCACATCTGATGGACATTAAAACAGCGTAAGAGGAAAGTTAGAGGAACTCAAAACCGCAGGCTAAAGCCTGCGGTTTACTTGAGGGGTGTCAATTCTGTAGTCGTCTCTCTGGATCTCTTTCGCGCCAAGTCCTTCACATATTGCACGGAGCCGGGCGTGTTGTACTTTTCCTTGTAAGCGAGGCTGACTGCATCCTTTAATCGCTCGCTCCTCGTTTGGATCGCACGAACAGGGATCTCGCGATCAGCAATGAAAATGCGCCCCTGCGGGTCTTCGAGAAAGATCCGCCACCAACTGCGCGGCTTGATACTCCACGAACGCACGAACACGCGTCCTTCCACAACCACCGTCCAGATCCCAATCACGCGGTGCGGCTCGCTGCCGGCTTTAATGCCCAGGATCTTTTCCTTATCGATGGCAGCCAGAATATTTTTGGCAAAGTGTTTCTTCGGTTTCATTTGTTCTTGTTCTTCATGCCTGCATACACGAGGCTGCCGAGCGCGCTCAGGACCACGGCTGTCAAAATATGAAAGATCAAACCAATGCCAGTTTGAACCAACAACCCGCCGGTTGAGAACATGAAATCCATGCCGGTTTGACGGAACATTTCCATCTCATTCGGAATGGCTTGTTGCAGGTAACGCTCGAAGCCTCCTGATAATGAGAGCGCGACCACCAGCAATAAAGTGGCTACGCTATCAATTCCTGCGGCAAGTAAACCCGCAAGTGCGCCTGCAAAAGCCAATTTTCCTTCCGTTCTCTGTTCAGGAGACCAATGGACATCAAGCACGCCCGGGAGCGGGTAGAGCAGAAAGAAAAGACAACAAGTACAAAGGGAAAGAGTCCCGCCAATGCCAAGCGGCAAATAAAAAGCCGCAAAGGACGGCAGGGTGAAAATAATTTGCAGGATCCCACCGACAATTCCCGCTTTGATCCACGGTTTCATATCCTTCTCCTATCCAAGCCTCTCGTGCTCTTCGAGGTCTGTTAGCAAGAGATCCAAGGCACCAACAGAAACTTGCAACTCGCGCAGCGAAATTCCAAGTGAGATGATCATTAGAATTAAGGCAATCGCGAAACTCCATTGACCGCCCGGCACCCAGCCTGCGAACAGCGCAAACATACTGACCACGCAAAATAACAGGCTGAATACGCCATAAATTTGCATGTTACGGATCAAATGCACGCGGTAACGCAGATTCGCGATCTGACCAAGCAGGCCCTCATCGCGATCGGCATTGTATCGATCGTGCAAATTGCGGATAATGGTGGCAAGCGTCAGGAAGCGATTGGTATAAGCCAGCATCAATAGTGAGACGGTTGGGAATAATAAAGCAGGAGTCGTGAGAGAAATGTTCATACGAGGGATTGTATCCTCCTGCATGCCTGAGAAAAGAAACAGCGGCTCTTACGAGCCGCCATTTTATCCCCCAACCAGTCCAAAACTTACCTGGTTGGGATTTACTAGCAACATGGGCACTTGCATTGCGAATTGCGGCAGGTGTGGGTTCGTCACATCTGCTTCGTACACAGAGACCCACGCCATGCGCATTACATCCAGACTTGTCGCAAGGTCCGTCTGGGTGGAAATGCGGATCTTGGCCTTCATAATA
The DNA here is from genome assembly GCA_964549865.1 of uncultured Anaerolineaceae bacterium. Classification (GTDB taxonomy): domain Bacteria; phylum Chloroflexota; class Anaerolineae; order Anaerolineales; family Villigracilaceae; genus Villigracilis. The sequence continues at coordinate 16,869 of CAZJYB010000005.1, read as the reverse complement.
AAGGAACCCAATAACAGATCGACCGGCTGCATGAGGCGGTTTAACTCAGTCGGATCATAATCCAGCGGGTCCTGCGCCGGCGGCGCCAGATGAAATCCGATCACCTGCGGAGTTGGAATGAAAATCTCCTCAAGTGCAAAAGACTTGGGCGACACACTGCCAAACATGATCACCTGCGGTTTGAGCATGTGGACATAGTTCGGAACCCCCTGTGTGCGAAGCCAGATGCTCACACGTATACTTTCCTTGGTAACGACCTCGCCACGCGCCAGCATATTCTGTGTATATGCGATGACGGTCGAAGTTTTTTCATCAGGCTCAAGTGGCTTCATGTGGATTCCTCTTCAGGATTATACATCACCCTTCCTTCCGCTTACAGACTCGTTTATACTCAAAATATGAGTAAAGCGGTTCGGAATGCCTTCATTGGGTGGATCATCACTACACTGCTTATCATCGCTGAATCCACATATATCTACGCCCGCCATGGATCGGACGGCTTTAATGCATTCATGCAGGAGGCTCCATACACCAATGTGCCCATTGCACTGGCATCCGCTGCGATAGCATGGCTTCTAGTCGGATTCCTATTATGGTTAATTCTCGCAGGTAAAATTACAAAAACAACTATTCTTGGCTGGTCGGGCTTTTTTTTCATCGCATTTTCCTACCTGAATATTCTGCGTGAACGGGTGAGATATGGGGATATTGATTATTATACACAAGCCGCCTTTGCGCTGGTTGATCATGAACCCCTGCCAGCTACCTATCTTTATCCGCCCTTATGGGCAACCCTGCTTTCATTTCTGACGCCGTTGGGCGAGGAGGGGATTTTGCTGATCTGCTGGGTCGCCAATATCCTGTCGCTCTTTCTGTTCTATTATCTTCTTCTGCGTATTCTCGAACATTATGGGTTCAACCCACAGGCCGCGGCGCTGACTACAACCTTGTTCATGTTTGTCAATATGCCGGTTATGCGCACCCTGCTGTATGTACAGGTTAATATCCATGTGATGAATTTGATCTTCCTGGGCATCCTGTTTTACAAGGATCGTATTTTCCTTTCCGCACTCGCGCTTGCGCTGGCGATACATCTTAAAGCCTCGCCGGCTTTATTGGTTTTGGCTTTTCTGCTGGAACTAAATTGGAAGTGGCTGTTTTGGTTCCTGCTTAACACAGTCCTGATCGCGGCCTTCACGATCGCAATCTATGGCACGTCCCCCTACTTCGACTTCATCAACAACTTTATCCTGCTCAATGCACCGCACACACTCAGCCTGCGCGACAATTCATTTGATTCTGCGATCGGCTTCACTCTCTCTTATCTCCGCGCGGACCTTTTCATCGTCCGTCTGCTTGTTTACCTTGCGAAGGGAGCCACCTTGCTGGTCGCGCTCTTTTTATGTATGCAGGCGCGTGTTTTTTACCGGGAAAAGGAAAGAGGCGCGCGCCTTTTCAACGGGATCATTCCATTATTGGTCGGCATGACCTTGTTCTCTCCGTTGATCTGGGAGCATCATGGAGTATTTATCACCCTTCCATTTCTGCTGCTCTTAAGGAAAATGGAATCCCCCGCGGAGTGGATATTATTGGGCACGATCTATTTGCTCGAGTTTCTGATGCCAACCTTCGACTACTTCCCCTGGTCGTACGGACGCCTGCCTGGGCTCCTGATCCTGCTTGCGCTATTATGGATCACGCGTGACAGAAAAGATAATAATTTCCTTCGCACATTTAACGCCTGGTCAAATTCCCTTTTGAGTTTGAAAACCTGAAGATGAGTCAGAATAAACGCTGGATCATCCCGCCTCTTATCACGCCCGAAGCTGATTCTGCGTTATCGGCATTCCCCCATCCCTTGAGGCAGATCCTCTTCAACCGCGGTTTTGCCACGGATGCCCACGCGCGTGCCTACCTGAACGCCAAAGCGGATTTCAATGCCGATCCATTTCAAATGAGCGGTATGCGCGCGGCAGCGGACCGCATCCAATTTGCCATTCAAAACAACGAGCCGATCGCCATCTACGGCGATTATGATGTGGACGGAGTCACTGCAACTGCATTGCTCGTACAGACCCTGCAGATGTTAAATGCGGACGTACGCGGCTATATCCCGAACCGCTTCGAGGAAGGATATGGCCTCAATAATGAAGCCATGGATAAGCTCAAAGCGGACGGCGTCAAACTGGTCATCACTGTGGATTGCGGCATCCGTTCACCGAATGAGGCACTTCACGCACAAAGCATGGGTCTGGACCTTATCATCAGCGACCATCACCACCCGACTGAAGGGAACCTGCCGCCCGCGCTTGCCATTATCAATCCCAAACAACATGGGGATATCTATCCGGATAAAGACCTGGCCGGTGTGGGGCTCGCTTATAAGATCGCAGAGGCCCTTTTCAGCGATAAAAGCGATGAAATGAAGGCGCGCCTCACTGAACTACTCGACCTTGTAGCACTCGGTACGGTTGCAGATCTTGCCCCGCTTGTCGGCGAGAATCGCATTCTGGTTCGCAAAGGACTGAGGCAGATGCGGCAAACCACCCGGCAGGGATTATTCTCGCTCGCGGCAGTGGCAGAGATCGCACTTGCAAAAGTTAACGCCGGCAATATCGGGTTTTCGCTTGGTCCGCGCCTCAATGCGGCTGGCAGGTTGAAGGAGGCTCTGGCGGCGTTCGAATTACTCACGACAAAAGACGTTTTGCGGGCCGGCGAGCTCGCCCAGTTGTTGGATATGCAAAACCGCGAACGCCAAAAAATAACGCGCGTCATGCAAATACAGGCCGAGGAAATCGCATTAACTGATGAAAGTGAAAACTTTCTGCTTTTTGCCGCGCATGAAGGATTCAACTCCGGCGTGGTGGGGCTCGCCGCCTCCCGTCTGACAGAGACACATTATCTTCCCGCGGTGGTCGCATCCAGGGGGCCGCAAGAGACGCGTGGCTCATGCCGTTCCATCCCCGAATTCCATATCACCGATGCGCTCGATCAATGCGCAGACCTGCTCGTGCGGCATGGCGGGCATGCTGCGGCAGCGGGGTTCACTGTGAAGAACGAAAATTTGCCCGAACTGATCTCGCGGCTGAAGACGCTCGCAAAGGAAAAACTCGCCAAACAGGACCTGCGCCCCACTTTAATGGCAGATGCAGAGGTCTCTCTTACCTTGATGCGTCCCGAGCTGGTCAAGATCCTGAGCTATCTCGAACCGACCGGCTATGGTAACCGCGACGCATCCTTTGTGGCGCGTAATGTAAAAGTGAAGAACTCCCGCACCGTTGGCGCGGATGCGAAGCATTTGAAGTTAACGCTCGCAGATGAAGAGGGATTCTCGCATGATTCGATCGGCTTCAGGCTGGGAGAATGGCAAAAGAAAATACCAGCGCGCGTGGATATTCTTTTCACTTATGAAGTGAACGAATACAACGGCCGCGTGAATTATCAGTTAAATCTGAAGGATTTAAAGGCAGCAGGAACGGGAGATTAATCTTTTCGTCATTGTGAGGCATTTTGTGCCGAAGCAATCTCCTCCATATTTTTGGGATTGCTCACCTGCACGGCAACAAACGCAGTGCGGCGCAAGTGTCGTCGCTCTGCTTCTCGCAGATTGTCCCTCGCGAAGCATCCCGTAGGGGCGAAGGGGGATGACGAATGATTTATTTGGCTTTCAACTCATCTTCGCGCTCGGGGATGGTAAAGCGATTGATCGTGGTGTAATCCACAAAGCCAGGCAGGAATTTGTTCATAAAGGCAGTGACACTCCACAGCCAGGGGATGATCCACATGCGGCGCGGCCTGCGTACCAGTTTGACGACGGCACTGCCCACCTGGTCTGCAGTAAGAAGCATGAAATCAGGGGTTTTGGCATTGGTCTTGCGTTTGATGCCTGCGTGCGCGGAGAATTCAGTCACGACGCCGCCGGGATAGATCAGGCAGACATCGATCCCCCACGGCTTGACCTCGCGTCGCAGGGCCTCTGAGAATCCATGCACGGCATGTTTGGAAGCGGCATAAATAGTGTACGTGGGGGTACCAACCAGGCCGGCCATCGAACACATGTTGATGATACATCCCATGCGCTGTTTGATCATGACCGGCAATACCTGGCGGGTGGTCTGGATCACACCCATCACGTTGACATCGATCTGGGCTTGAATGTCTTTAATAGGGTCGAGATTCTCAAGCCAGTCCAAACGACCAAAACCCGCATTGTTGACAAGCACATCAATGCGTCCGAATTTTTCAAGCGTTTGCGCGATCAATGCCTGAATATCCTCCAGTTTGGAGAGATCGGCCTGTACGACCAGGGTCTCGGCACCGGTCCCCATGGCATTGACATCCTGGGCCAGGCTTTGCAATTTGTCCACACGGCGCGCGGCAAGCACAACCTTCGCGCCTTCGCGCCCGAACGCGCGGGCGGTGGCTTCGCCGATTCCCGATGAAGCACCGGTGACGATCACTACCTTACCTCGAATGTCCATTTGATCCTCCAATTTTTTTGGAAACCAGAACGGGCTGCTGGCTTTACGATGGCTGGCGATTTGTAACACAGAACGGGAAGAAACGCCCTGACATTATAAATGACCTTACGCACGTTTATGCTCCCGCAGGGTCACACATCGTACCCTTCAGGGTAGACCGCCTCTGAGCGTAACTGCGTAAGCTAAATTACTAGGGTCCCCAGCGAGGCTGGTAATCGCAATAATCATTATCGGTCAGACGGCGCAGGTCCGTCCCGTCGATCCGCATGACGTAGATCTCACATCCATGGTCATCCCCGTAGTGATCGAAATAGGCCGTGAACGCCACCCACTGCCCATCCGGCGAGATGGACGGACCCTGCGAATTACCTCCAGCAGGTGATAACACACGCGCGTTTGAACCATCGACATTCATGATATAGACTTCGCGTTTCCACGGCTCACCGGAATAGGTGACAATATAGCTGCCGTCGATCGACCAGTCGCTGCGCCCTCGAATGGCCGGCAGGTTGCTGATCTTGTGGAGTTCGTTTCCATTTTTGCGGATCGTATACAGTTGAACTGTCCCATCCATGTCGGAAGCGAATAAAATATACTTTCCATCGGGCGACCAGGTGGGATCCCAGCCAGTGATCCCGGAGATATTGTTTGCATTCCCACCATCGCGGTCCATGAGCAGGATCAGATTCCTGTTCGAATTAACCGTCGTGTTCTTGAACACGACGGACTGGCCATCCGGGGATATTTCAGGCGAATTGACAATGCCGAGGCGGTTTGTCAATTGCTCAACTTCACCACTTGTTATATTCATCTCATAGATCTCATACACATTCGCTTCACGAAATGCGGCATAGACCACACTTTGGCCATCCGGGGATATCGACGGATAATAATGCTGCCGGTTCCCGTCTGTTGTGAGGCGGCGAAACCCAGACCCATCTGCATTGATGATGCAGATCTGATTGCTGGCTTGCACTTTGTATACCTGGCAGGTAAAAACGATCTTACCGATTGGCAGGTTGGTCTGGGAGGAAGTGGGCACAACCAATGTTGAAGCCGGGGTGGCAAAGTTAAAAGCAGAGGTGGGTGTTCCCAGCGCAGGGTCCGCAGGATTTGCCTGAAGCGGCGTGGATGCAGCGAGGGTGGCAAGCAGGCCCGAGGGTGCGGTGGGCGAGCCGGCGGGCGCGTTGCACGCGAGAATGAATATCAATGCTGCGCTGAAGATCAATATCCGTTTATTCATCCTCTGCCTCCATGGCTTCGAGGTACAACTCCTCGCCGGCCAGGATCTTTGCGCCCACACTTCCACAATGCGGGCAACGGGTCTCCTTGTTCGAGGGATGATATTTTTCAAAACATGTCATGCATTGCTGCTGGGCGCGTATTAATCGAATTGTTAATCTGGCTTGCGCGAGTGAGGTCCCGTGTGCGAGTTCATCCCACTGCGCGCGGAGTCCTTCCTCGCTCAGAGGGAATAACTCACCAAGCGCGATCTTGACGGATCGCGCCGCTTGTCCTGAAAGCCGATCGATGATATTAATAAGACGAGGATGGGAAGACATAAACAAGTGCCACCTCAGGCTGGCTTATAAGCCGCATAACATCCCTCGATGGGGTTCTGTCCGGCATTTTTGAACGAGGCCACCTCAGGCTGGCTTATAAGCCGCATTCTGTCCGGCAGGTTTCCCTGCCTGTGCAATCATCTCTCTGGGCGGTGCGTCGCCGCGCCGCTCATTGCAGCCTACCCGGGGCTGGCCCTTCCCACAAGAGGGAAAGGCACGTATGGAGACGAGCCGTCTCCCATCGTCCACGGACGATTTCGCCCCTGCTTGGCCTTGCTCCCGGCGGGGGTTACCTGGCCATCTGCATTACGGCAAATGCCGGTGGTCTCTTACACCACCTTTTCACCATCACCTTCATCCCGAAGGACGGAAGGCTGTTTGTTTCTGTGGCCCTTTTCCGGCAGGTTCACGCCTCACGGCGGTTTCCCCGCCCCGGGTGCTATCCGACGCCGTGCCCTATGGAGTGCGGACTTTCCTCGATCCCGTCAACGCAGGACCGCGATTGCCCAACCAGCCTGAGGAGGTTGCATGATACACGCATGATCTGCATGCGTCAACACCCCAACGGTGGACATTTCGAGAAAAGACATTAAAATAGAGGAGCTTTTCATTTCAGCGATCATCGTGAGGAATATAGTGAGCAATTGGCCCGATAAATTCGTGATCGGCCTGACCGGCAACATCGCAACGGGAAAAAGCGTGGTGCGCCGCATGCTGGAACATCTCGGCGCATATACCATTGATGCCGACGCGCTCACGCATCGCACATACGCGAAGGGCGCGCCCGGCTATCAGCAAGTCGTCGATAGATTCGGCAAATGGCTTGTGGGAAAAGACGATGAGATCGACCGCAGCAAACTCGGCAACCTCGTCTTCAACGATGCCGAGGCAATGAGTCAACTGGAAGCCATCGTTCATCCGCTGGTGCGTCAGGCGGCGGAAATGCTGATCAAACGCGCCACCCAGCCTGTGGTGGTGATCGAAGCGATCAAACTCCTCGAAGGCGACCTGCGCAAGGTATGCGATTCCATCTGGGTGACGAATGCACCGGAGGAAGTCCAGATCGAAAGATTGATCCGCAAGCGCGGCCTCACGCGTGAAAAGGCATTGGAACGCATCAGAGCGCAATCATCGCAAAGCTCGAAAGTAAAACTTGCCAACATCGTCCTGACCAATACAGGTTCCTACGACGACTTGTGGAAACAGGTCAGTGCCGCGTGGAAAGAGATCGTACCGGCCGCGGCAGCCAAAGAACCTGCGGATTCAGATATTACGGTCAAGGCAACGCCGCGCGCACCCAGCGGCGAACTCGCGGTGCAGCGCGGCAAACCGAAGCATTCATCCATCATTGCCGAATTCATCACGCGCATGAGCAACGGCAAGCGCAGGGTAACACCAGACGATGTCATGGCGGATTTCGGTGACAAGGCCTACATGCTTCTTCTACTTGATGGTAGGATTGCAGGCCTTGCTGGCTGGCAGGTCGAAAACCTTGTGACACGCACAACCGCTATTTTTATCGAAGCGAGCATTGACCCCAAAAAGGCGCTTGAAACGCTGATCAAAGAAGTAGAACGCGCTTCAAGCGAATTGCAGAGTGAGGCTTCCCTCATCTTTACCCTGGGCGAACTTGCTGCACGCGAAGACCTGTGGAAAAGCCTGGGCTATGAACGACGCACGCCGGAAACACTGGGCGTGCAGGCCTGGCAGGATTCTGCAATAGAATTGATGTCCGCGGGAAGCGCCCTCTTTTTCAAACAGTTGCGCACAGACCGCATCCTGCGTCCGATTTAGGGCCAGAAGATGGAGTTCAGGCAAGCTGGGTTCATCCCACCCTGCTTATCCATCCATTAACTTCATGATCTACCGTGACTGAATTTCTCAATAACATCCTGTTCATATTTCAACGCATCAGCTGGCTAAGCATGCTGGATATCATGCTTGTTACGTTGATCTTTTTTGGTCTGTTATATTCATTACGGGATACACAGGCGATCGTACTGCTGCGCGGCATGATCCTGCTGATCGTCTTCATCATCCTGCTGACCAGCCTGGTGGAATTGCCGGCTTTTTCATGGCTTGCGCAAAATGCCCTGCCCGCCCTCTTGCTTGCCATTCCCGTTATCTTTGCACCGGAGATCCGGCGAACTCTGGAACGGCTCGGTCGCGCGGGACCCGTCTGGCCTGTTTCCGTTAAACCGGAATCGCCGGACCTCGAGCAGACGATCAACGCAGTGGTGAGCGCCGCGGCAAGGTTATCGGTCCGCCAACACGGTGCATTGATCATTTTACAAAGGCTCGATAATCTGGACGAATTCATTCAAACCGGCGTGCAAATGAACGCGCGTGTCACCCCGGAATTACTTTTACAGATCTTCTACCCCAACACCCCATTACATGATGGCGGTGTGATCATCGTCGGTTCCGAGGTGGTGGCCGCCGCCTGCGTCCTGCCGCTTTCTGCAAGCGGCATATTGAACCGAACGCCAGACCGCCAAATGGGACTCCGTCACCGCGCCGCGCTCGGCGCCTCTGAAGCCAGTGACGCCATCGCAGTGGTCGTTTCAGAGGAAAGTGGAGCCATCTCCATCGCCCATGCCGGCCGCATGCTGCGCAGGCTGGACCCCGACAGGCTGGAAAATATCCTGATGGCCTTCTTCCGGCCCAATGACATTTCACATAAACCCAACGTATTCGAAAGAATTTTCCCGGGATTGTTCACTCGAAGAGAAGATAAATAATGTTCCGTTGGATCGCAAATAACTACCGTACATTTTTATGGGCACTTGCTCTTGCAATCGCTGTCTGGCTGGCCGCAGTAACCGGGGCAGACCCCGATGAAACGCGCGCCCTGACCACATCCATACCGGTGGAGATCGTCGGGCAGGACCCCAGCCTCGTGATAAATGGGGATGTGCCCAATGAGGTGCGCATCACTCTGCGGGCACCGCGCTCCGTCTGGAATTTGATCAACGCAGACCCAAAGTTGATACGCGCGATCCTCGATCTTTCAGGGTTGGCAATTGGCCAACATAATGTTGACCTGCAGATCCAGGTCAGTGCGCGTCCGGTACAGATCGTGGCTGCCTCTCCGCAATCCGTGGTTTTCATTCTTGAGCCCCTCGCCACCAAAACCCTGGGCGTTGACTTGACCCTCTCCGGCGAGGCGGCCATCGGCTATCAAATTGGCGAGCCCGTGCTCGAGCCGATCGAGGTGGTTGTTGCAGGTGCCGAGTCCCAGATCCAAATGGTGACGCGCGCGCGCGTATCAATCAACCTCAATCGCATCCGCGAAGAATTAGCCCAAACTGTTCCAGTGCAGGTCCTCGACGAAGCAGGCAGGCCTGTGAACGGCCTTACAATTACGCCGGATTCCATTCACGTCAATTTGCCCGTCAGCCAGCAAGGTGGATATCGTGATGTGGCCGTGAAAGTGGTGACCGTGGGCCGCGTGGCAAGCGGGTATCGCCTGACTGATATTTCTGTCTTTCCTCCCATCGTGACCGTATTCGGTACAGATCCGGAACTGGTCAATAATTTGCCCGGTGTATTGGAAACGCTGCCGCTTGATCTGCAAAGCGCAATGAACGATATCACGACCCGGCTGGCATTGAATCTGCCGGACGGGGTTTCGATCGTCGGCGAGCAAACCGTACTGATCCAGGCGGGAGTCTCGGCCATTGAGAGTAGTTTGACCCTCGCTGGTGAAAAAGTTGAGATCATCGGGCTGGCGAACGGGCTGAGCGCGCAAGTGTCGCCTGTCACTGTGGATGTCATCGTCTCCGGTCCCCTGCCGCTTCTGGATACGATCACACGGCAGGATGTGCGCGTCACGGTCGACCTGACAGGCCTGCAACCCGGCACGCATCAGGTCACCCCACTGGTGGAAGTACTGATCTCGGATGTTTTTGTTGAATCGATCCTGCCAAATACGATCGAAGTGGTAATCTCGATTGTCGGCGCCCCCACCGTGACGCCCAGACCTTAATCATAAAAATCAAAATCGAAAGTTGTAAATTCAAATGAAACCTATTGTAGCGCTTGTAGGCCGACCGAACGTCGGCAAATCCACGCTTTTTAATCGATTTGCCGGTGCACGTTTGGCGATCGTGGATGAGACCCCCGGCACCACGCGGGACCGTTTGTTTGGTGAGGCGGAATGGAATGGCCGCACCTTCAACATTGTGGACACCGGTGGCATTGACCCAACTCATGGCGGCAAGACCCCACTATCGATCGGTTCCGCAGATTTTATTGACGACATTCGCAGCCAGGCCCAGGTTGCGATCCGGGAAGCAGACGCAGTGCTCTTCGTCAACGACGGCGAATCTGGTATCACAGACCCAGACCGCGAAGTGGCCGAGATCCTGCGCCGTTCGCAAAAGAAATTAGCGGATGGCACATTCTGGCCCCCGATCTTCCTGGTGGTGAATAAATGCGAATCAAGAGAACGACGTGACCAGGCCGCTGAATTCTATGAGCTGGGATTAGGCGACCCCTACCCCGTCTCTGCGATCCATGGCACCAGCACAGGTGACCTGCTCGACGCGCTTGTGGCATCTTTTCCTCCCCAGGACGCTGAAGAGGAGGATGAGAGCATCAAGATCGCGCTGGTGGGAAAGCCCAACGCCGGGAAGTCCAGCTTGTTGAACCGGCTGGTCGGCGAAGAACGGGTGATCGTCAGCCCGATCGCCGGGACGACGCGCGACTCGATCGATACAAAACTCACATATGAAGGGTTGGAGATCACATTGATCGATACGGCCGGCATTCGCCGCCGCGGCAAGATCGAGCACGGCGTCGAACAATACAGTGTGCTGCGTTCGTTCAAGTCCATCGAGCGCGCAGATGTGGCCCTGCTGATGATCGACGCGACCACGGGTATTACGGCACAGGATGCACATATCGCGGGGTTCATCCTCGATGAATGGAAATCATGTGTGGTCTTGGTCAACAAGTGGGATGCACTCGAAAAGAACAACGAAACGATGGATGAGTTCACCGCCCGCATCCAGCGCGAGTTGAATTTCATGGATTATGTTCCGATCCTGTTCATCTCCGCCAAGACCGGCCAGCGCGTGGACCAGGTGCTGCCCATGGCCTTGCGCGTACAGGAGGAACGACTGGCGCGCCTGACGACCTCCAAGCTCAATGAGATCATTCACAAGGCACAGGACGCGCACCCGCATCCAACCCATGCGGGCCGTGCACTTAAGATGTTCTACGCCACACAGGTTCGAAGCGACCCACCTACGTTCATGATCTACGTCAACGAGCCCAAGTTAATGCACTTCAGCTATGTGCGCTATCTTGAGAACCAGATCCGCCTGGAGTATGGATTTTTGGGGACGCCGATAAGAATTGTGACGAAGGGAAGAAGAGAGTAAAAAATCGGACATCCACCGAAAAGGTGGATGTCCGATTCAATGCAAAGAAATTAATTTTATACAGTCTTTTTTCTCGTGATAGCTGTAAAAACCACACCCAAAAATAATGCAGCGAAGGCAATGGCCGCAACCCCAAATGTGTTATCTCTGGGCTCCCCCTCTTGCACGTCTTCATTGGAAACTTCGGCAGAATAAGCAGTGGGATTAACCCGCGTCGGCGGCATGGTGACCGCAGCATTTAAGTTTACAAAAGTCGCAGTAGCAACTGCAGACGGCGCGGGTTGTGTCGCACCCTTAAGCACAAGCAGCTTTTGACCGATATTCACCGTTGTGGATTGCAGGTTGTTCAACTGCTGGATCTGTTTGATGGTTGTATTGTATTTCACTGCAATGCTCCACAACGTCTGGCCATATTGAACTTCGTGGTACACCTCGCCATTCGGCATGGCTGTATTCACCACCACAGGGAGTAAATATTGGGGAATGGTTCCGTTCTCTGCGGCTTGTGTTGCATCACTGGCATAAGCTGCACGCGTCATTGGGATCCCCGTCAGCATGACGCGTGCATCCCATTGCATCTGGCCGCTTTTGGTCTGCAACGCCGTCTCAAGCACCATATAGATCTGATCGCTCACGGCAACACCCACACCCAGGTCGCTGCGATCAACTGAAAGCACGGTATTCATATGAAGACTATCGCTCAACCAAAAAGACATCGCCTCGTCCAGGGTCGATGCAGCCACCCAGTTCTCGGAACGATACCCATCCATGGATATATCCCCGGAAAGCGGATATCCGGAGGATATCAGCCACTGACCAAGCGTCATTCCATCTGGGCGCCAATGTCCTGGCAACCCGGAAGCGATCCCGTTGGCCTGCTCCTGTGCAACCTGCATAAGGACAGGGTGCACAGCCAACGGGGACAGGCCCTGGGAAAGCCTGAACGAGTTAACCGCGTTGATAATATCCCCAGGCTCGGGCGCGATCATGGGAGCCGCCGTAGGAGTTGGCTCCTGCGCGACTGCAATGCGATACGGAAATAAGGCACACAGCAATATGATGCAGGGCAGTATTTTTCTCAACACAGGCATCAACTCTTTAATGTTGCACAAGCCGCCATTTTGTAACAGGCAAAATCACGGACGCCAGGAAGGCGCATACCAATCATAATCCATGGACAGGCCCGGGGCCTGCAAGATTTTCTTCTCAAGTGTCGCGAGGTCGATCAAAAATAGATGACCGCCCGTGGTCGATGTGGTTTCTTCAACCAGCAGATAACGTCCATTCGGGGAAAAGACCAAACGGCCCACGGTCGTACCCTTGTATACCGAGGAGAGATTACTGCCATCGCGGCCCACCACATAGACTTCTGTGCTGGGTTCACCGGAAGTAAAACTTCCAAAATAATTGAAGGCGATCAACCTGCTATCCGGCGACCAGACGATCGGGTACAACGAGCCGTCGTTGAAGTTCGCCAGCGTCATGGCATTCGCCCCATCCGGCTCCATCACCTTTAATATAGGGTTTTTGCCGCTGCCATCGTATTCATAATATGCAAGCAGGCTCGCATCCGGAGAGGCCTCGAACAAAGACTGGGTGACCAGCGTATCGAACATCGGACGAGCGGATCCGTCGCTGGCGCGCATGAGATAAACCGCATTACCCATGGCTGAACGCATGATGATATTTTCATTAAGCCAGCCGTCCATGATATAAGGCCGGCCTTCGGGGGGCAACCCGCTGGAGATGCTTTTCAATTCCGTGCCGTCAGGTCGCATAATGTAGACTTCCTCAGTACCAAGCCCATCCTGTGTGCGGAACGCGATCCACGTGCCATCCGGCGACCAGAACGGCGGGTCGATGTATGGGAACTCCGCGAGCGAGGTCCACGTACCGGCGGTGGGATCGAATCGCCATAATTTTGTTGATGTTCCATCGGGATGGTCTGAATACGAGAATGCGGCAAAATTTCCATCCGGTGACCAGCTCAACGCGTTGATCGTAAAGTTGAACGCGAACGGCACGATCACGATCTGCATCGGCGGGCACTTCGCGCTGTCGAAGACGCACAGCCCGGAGACGCGCGCCAACTGGATCCCCGCACCGGCCTGCCGCGGTTGCAGGAAGAAATACAACTCCCCTGCTTCGTCTTCGGACACTGGGCCTGATTCAGTTACAACCGGGTTTGATCCCACCTGAGCCTGAGTCGGCGTAATAACCTGCGGCAGATCTGAAGGCATGGCAAAGAGGGACGAATCCAATGGTGGGTTGAGCACAATATTCTGTACAATGCGTTCGCCTTCAAGCACGCCGCTGCCATCCTTGCTGAATTCCTGCAGCTTCAATATCAGTGCAGTTTGTGTATCGAGCCACATCTTCCAGGAGGGCGTACTATTTTCGCTGAAGCGCCATTCGACCAGCAGGGTTTCACGCCCCGCAACGGATTCGATTGCGAGAGGGGTGAAGACCCCGGTGTTTTGAGCGTAGTCCGACGGAAAGGCAAGTTGTGCGAGCGGCGTGCCGATCTGTCCCCAAATCGGGTTGGGATAGGCACTTCCTTCCACAAACGGTGGAACATATTGCCCTACACGCGCAGAATCGGGATAGGGCAAAGTTTCTGTCTGCCCGGAGGCGAGATTAATATTGTAGATGTTTGCACCGTCACTCAGCTTAAGGAATTTCTCTGCTTCATAAATTGCGCTATTCATCTGGACTTTATATCGATTGTTAAGCGGGTCCAGCCAGGCTTGTTCCTGATATGCCTGGTTCACGTCCCCATTGGGCGCGAACCATGTCGTCATCCCATCCATTTGCAGGGTCGTCCAACGCGGTGCGCTTTCGATCATGGCGCGCTGGATTTGCTCGGATGTGGAGCTTGTGCTCAGGCTCGCCGCGACAGGCGTCAGGTCCGGGAAAGAGGCGGAGGGAGTCCCACCAGCCGGGGAACATGCAGCGAGAATAATCAGCGCCAAAAAGAGGGATCGTTTCATCGAGTCTCCTGGTCAAAAAAAGACGAGTCTTGAAAATAAAAGTTCCCGCTGCCTCTCGGCAACGGGAACAAAATTCTTACGTCACATTTACGGAGGGGTCGTTATCGTCAGGCTGTTTACAACCCAGGATGGGTCGGCTCCGCCGGCATCCGAAAATTCAAGTGACAAGGAGCCGCCGCTCACCGCGACCACAAAGGTGTTGACTGCAAAGGCTGTGGCGAGATTGTCCACATCTGCCAGGACGGTCGTTCCATTTGCCTTGACCACCATGTTGTCGTGGGCAAAGTCATTATCTCCCATCGTGATGCTGACGGAATAATTGCCGTTCGGCAGATCCACCTTGAACGTCCGCGCCGCGGAGGGATGCGTGACGAGATCCCGTTTCAAATCGTCCGCCGGAGCAGCTCGGTCCCTTGATTCCAGACCGGATATATCAGTCCATCCAAAACCGCCTGCCGAATAAACCGTCGCCTCGCTTACTCGTGAAAAACCGGCTCCAACCGGAGATGCTGCCGTGCCGAAATCAAATTTATATGATGCTGCAGGAATGGTCGCAGTCACTGTTGCCGTTGAAGTAGGTGTGGAGGTTACAGTAGGCGTAGATGTTCCAGTGATTGTAGGTACTGTTCCCGTTACTGTCGGAGTTCTTGTCAATGTAGGTGTTGTACTTGGCGTAATGGTAGTCGAAGCGCCATTGAAAATGATCGGAGCAACCCAAAGCGCGCGATCGCCTGCAGGTGAACCCGTGGACAGGATCGTGAGAATAAACTTTATGTCCTGCCCAACCAGCGCGGTGAGGTCGATATCCGCCGTGTAGGTCATACCTTCATATCTTTCCACGAAGGCCCAGTAGGTTTGAATACTTTGAGTACCCGCGATCGCGTAATCGAGTCGGAAAACCACATAACAGGATGTCGACCCCCCTTCGCAGCCTATGGTCGAGCGGAATTTGTCGCCGGGCTTCACCCTGTACGTAGGATAGATGCCCTGAATGTAACCATTGTTGATATTCTGCGGGAAGGTTAATAGACCGGGGCGGCTATCGGTTGTGTTGTTCTCCAAAAGCGGAGTGTTCTTGATCAACACGAATCCTCTTGCATCACCATCCGTACCAGGACATGGCTGTTGGCCTACTCCGGTAAACCAGGCAGCCGCGCAAACATTCGCGACAAAGTCGAACTGGGTGCCGGCAATCGGGGTACCTGGAGTGACCGGGGTAACGGGTGTCAGCGGCGTTGCCGGGGTAACAGGGTTGCCGGCTACCTTGATCTCGACCCAGAACGATTTTGTCCCGCCAGAACCGATACCGAATGGAACATTGTTATTGTTCTTGAGCTTCCAATATCCGCGATGGGTGCCGGCAGTGGCAGGAGCCGTCAGGCTGATGGTGATGTCAACGGTCTGGCCAGGGGCAACGCTGGCCGGGATCAACGCGGAATCCGGGCCGGCCATCTTTGCGCCGCTATCGAAGAGCAGGCTGTAGTTCGTCCATGTGCAGGTACCCACGTTTTTAAGGCGCCAGGTCTTCGAGAATACGAAATTGGGTTGGAAGGTGGTGCCGTCGGGCACGGTCACGTCTGAAATGAACTGAGCACGGTCACATGCGGCTGGAGGCGGCGGTGTTATAGGTGTTGAAGCTGTTATGGATAAGGTATTGACAACCCAGGTCGGGTCCGATCCACCTGCATCCGAAAATTCAAGTGACAGGGAACCACTGCTGACGGTTACATTGAAGGTATTGACTGTAAAAGCGCCGAGGGCAGAATCCACATCGGCCAGCACGGTCGTGCCATTCGCTTTTACAACCATGTTGTCATGGGCAAAGTCATTATCGCCCATCGTAAGGTTTACAGAATACGTACCGTTGGACAGATCCACTTTGAAAGTCCGCGCGGCAGAAGCGTGCATCACAAAGTCTCTCTTCAAGTCATCGGCCAGGGCGCTTCTGTCTCTCGATTCAAGACCCGTTAGATCGGTCCAGCCAAAACCGCCAGCTGAATAAGCTGTCCCTTCTGTAACCCTCAAATAACCTGAGGCAAGCGGAGATGACGCCGTACCAAAATCATACTTGTTTCCAGTTGGCGGCGGCGGCAGGCCTCCTCCTGCACGTGAAATGATCGGGTTGCCCCACAATGCACGGTCGCCGGCAGGAGAACCAAACGCGGAAATAACGAGAAAGAAATTAACGTCCTGCCCGGCCAGGGAGCTCAGGTCCAGATTGACGTTGTAGCTCAATCCTTCATATCTCTCACGGAAGGTCCAGAATGTTTTGACGGCGCTGGAACCGATCTGGTAATCAAGGCGATAAGCTACATAGCAGGTCGTCGCGCCATGTTCACAACCAATGGTCGCCTGGAAGCGGTCACCGCTCAACACCCTGAATGGGGGATACGAGCCTTGAATGTAACCATTGGTGACGTTGTTCGGAACAAAAAGCAAACCAGCCTGG
>CAZJYB010000004.1:43121-57741 GCA_964549865.1 uncultured Anaerolineaceae bacterium | reverse complement strand
ATCGGATGTTGTCTTGCAACGCCAATATTAGCATACCTTCAGGGTTTTTCACCTTACAGGGAACTTTCAATGCTCCTGCAGACTGGTGTGGTAAAGAACTGCTTTATAAACAAAAAGCCTCCCAGGTTTCTGCCTGGAGGCTTTTTTCACCATGATAGGATTTGAATCTTTCAGCGAACTAGGGGATCTCAGCCAGAAAATCCATGATCAGGTTAACCAATTCTTCTCCGGATGCGGTTGCAAACAGCTCGGTCGCATGTGCGGCGCCGGGAAAGATCTTGATCGCCTTTGGCTCTGCCGCATACTGGTGTTGAAGTTCCATTTCCCCTTTGAAATCCTCTTCTGCCGCGATGAATAATTTTGGAATGGTCACTTTCTCGTAATCCGCACCTTCCTGCCCTGCTAATAACACAAGCCCAGCTGTGGATGGTTCACCGGCGATCACGCCACACGCATAAGCCCCCATGCTGCCGCCGGCACATACGATCTTTTCATACCCCACACTTTGGAGATATGCAGCCAGTTCAGACACATCCCGGCGCGTGGACGACAGGTCGTTTTTTGCGTATGCAAAGTTCACCATCGTGTATCGTTCCGGGTCTGCGGCTTCGACGAGCGGACTCCACGAATCCAGCGAACCGGTCATGGTGTTCGCCATGATCACGGCGATCGGCCCGTGACCATGAACTTCGACCAGCATGGTGCGCGATGGGATCTCGATGGGGAATTCGCCCTCTCCCCATGCCGGGCCGCCTTTACAGGCTCCAACAGCAAGAACAAAAACAAGAAACACGGAATGAAACAAGAGTTGTTTTTTCATGGTCTTTTCCTTTTTTTTAAAATTGTACGAGTTATATCACCATCCGTTTCAAAGGACAATGAAACAAAGCATGTAACAAATGATGTAACGCCACCCCCATTAAACTTCGAGTAAACTTGGAGCCATGGCCGCCAAAAAACAAAACCAGACACTGATCGAGATCAAGAACCTTGTTAAAGTATATAAGACGCCTGCCGGCGATTTCACCGCCGTGAAAGGTATCGATGTCGTAGTGCAAAAGGGGGAGTTCGTTGCGATCATCGGCAAATCCGGCAGCGGGAAATCCACGTTCATTAATATGATCACCGGCATCGATCGCCCCACCTCAGGCGAAATTGTGATCGGCGGCGCGCCGGTACATTCATTTGACGAGGCGCAAATGGCTGCCTGGCGGGGGAAGAACCTTGGCATTGTCTTTCAATTCTTTCAATTGTTCCCCACGCTTACCTTGTTGGAAAACGTGATTCTTCCCATGGAGTTGAACAATCTATACTCAAAGAGCGAGCGGCGCGAACGTGCCATGATGCTGCTGAAAAAGGTGGAAATGGAGGACCAGGCACATAAGCTACCGTCCACAGTTTCGGGCGGCCAGCAGCAGCGTGTAGCCATTGCGCGTGCGCTGGCGAACGATCCACCCCTGATCGTCGCGGATGAACCCACCGGCAATCTCGATTCGAAGACGGCCGCGAAGATATTCTCCCTGTTCGAAGACCTGGTCGCCGCCGGCAAGACCATCCTGATGGTGACACACGACAGCGACCTTGCCCGTCGCGTGGACCGCACGATCCTGATCTCGGATGGTGAGATCGTCGATGAGTATCTCGTGCGCGCGCTTTCCACGCTTACACAGGATCAGCTCGTTGAGGTGTCACGCCGTGTTAAACCTCAGACCTTCCCTGCGGATGCCAGCATCATCCGTAAGGGGGAGCGAGGCGACAAGTTCTACATTCTCCTGAACGGCAGGGCAGATGTCATCCTTAATGAACCTGGCGGCAGTGAGATCGTTGTGAACCAACTGGGGCCCGGGCAATACTTTGGCGAGATGGCTTTGCTGGGCGGTGGTGTTCGCACGGCAACCGTGAAAACCTCCAGTGATGGCCCCGCCTCGGTCCTGGCATTGGATGAACGCGCCTTCAATGACCTGGTCAATGACTCGCGTTCGCTTCGCCAGGAAATGACGGGTCTCATCGAACAACGGAATACATACAATCAATTACAAAATGTTTCGTCCCTCGATCAAAAGACGCTGGCGGCCATCATCAAGGATATGAAGGTTGCCACCTATGCCCCGGGGCATGAGATCATTCGGCAGGGCGATGTGGGCGAGACCTTTTACATGCTGCTCAGTGGCAAGGTCGATATCCTTGTGCGGGATGAAAAAGGCGGCGAGGTTCGGGTCAATCAATTGGGCAGGGGTCAATATTTTGGTGAGATGGCCCTGATGGGCAGCAAGCGGCGTAACGCGACCGTGCGTGTCGGCAAAGCTGGGCCGGCCAAGGTTATCGAATTGGGCGTGCCGGAGTTCGAGAGATTATCTTCAGACTCAGACCGATTCAAGACGGATGTACGGAAAATAGCCGGGGTCCGTAAAAGGGAGCTTGAAAGCAGCAGCAGGCGAAAGGCCGGCAAATGAACGTACGCGGCATGAAGATCTTGCGCGACCTGTGGGTCAACAAGGCGCGCAGCCTGCTGATCGTGCTCGCCGTCGCGGTCGGTGTGGCAGCATTCGGCCTCATGATCACCGGGCGAATCGTCCTCGAGGAAAATCTCAGGGATGTGTATGCCGCCACTGATCCCGCGCATACCACTTTAACATTATCCTCTTTTGACGACGACCTGCTGGAATTTGTCCAACGCATGGACGCTGTCTCTGCTGCGCAGGCCAGGCGCGTCGACCAGGCGCGCATCCGATCCGGACCCGATACCTGGCTCAGCCTCGAGCTGCATACGCTCCCCGATCTCAACGCGCTGACCGTGAACAAGTTAACTGCGGAGGGAAATACAACTTTTTCTCCGCCAGTGAATTCCATTTTGCTCGAACGTTCACTGAAAAATATTATGAACGTCAACGATACTGTGAAAGTGGAACTGTTGAACGGCGATGTGCACACGTTGACCGTGGCCGGCTTCGTGAACGACCTTTCACGCTTGCCCTCCGAGATCACCCTGGCCGGCATTGGTTATATCTCTGCCGATACCGCGGACGTGCTCGACCTGGATAACGAATACAACCAGCTCTCGGTGATTTTCGTAAACGGGAGTACGCGCGGTGAAATTGAAAAACAGACAACAAGTCTCGTGGAGGAAATCGGGGATAAAGGGTATACCGTCTTCAGCGCGCCGGTACCTGTGCCGAATAAATACGCGCTGGGCGATAACATGTCCTCGGTGTTGTTCATCCTCGGTGCGCTCGGCGCGCTCACCCTGATCCTGAGCGCGTTCCTCGTTACCAGTGTGATGTCCGCGGTCATGTCCCAGCAGATCCCACAGATCGGGATATTAAAATCGCTGGGTGCACGTATTCAGCAGACGATGGCCCTGTATTTCCAGGAGGTCCTTTTATTTGGGCTGATCGCGTTGCTGCTGGCAGTCCCGATGGGGCTGATCGGCGGATATTTCCTCGCCGACGGCGTTGCGACCGGTATGAATTTCAATGTGGAGCATTTCAGCCTGCCGGTGATCACGTTGATATTGCAGGTGTTCAGCGCGTTGCTCGCGCCGTTGCTTGCTTCGTTGTTCCCGATCATTCAAGGTTCACGCATTACGATCCGCGAGGCGATCAGCAATTACACCCCGAATGACAAGGTACGTGTCGGACGAAGTCGTTTGCTGGGCGACCTGCCACAACTTGTGAATCTTTCGATCCGAAATACGTTTCGCCGTAAAGGACGGCTCGCGTTGACGTTCGCGGCGTTGCTGCTTGCCGGCGCGATGTTCATCGCCATCATCGGCATTCGCCAGTCCATGCGAGCGGCGGTGCAGGAACTGCAAGGCGATCTGAATTACGACGTGGGCGTGGATTTCCTGCGTCCATATTCCATCAAGAAGATCGAAGATGCAGCCTTGAAGGTGGACGGGGTGCGCGCCACGGAAACCTGGGCGATTGGCGATGGGCGCCTTGTATTCGATGAAGAGCACTTGACCGGCAGTATCGTGATCTACGGTTTACCGGCAAATACGGCGATGGCAAGACCTGGTGTGATCCAGGGAAATTGGCTCTCTGTAAATGTGTCGCGCGGCATCTTTGTCAACGCAGATTTTCTCGATCTTTCCCAGTCGTTGAAGGTTGGTTCGGTCGTCACTTTAAATATAAGTGGTAGAGAAGAAGAGTGGACCATCGTCGGCGCAGGCGGGCGCGGCTTTGTTCCTGTAGCCTACGTCTATTACGATGATCTTGTGCGCGTTACCGGTCTTGATGGACTTGCCAACCGCCTCGTCATTCAGACCGAACGGACGGATCCCGCCTTCCAATCACGTGTGCAATCCGATGTATTATCCCGCTTTGATTCCGTCAATTTCGATATAGCTGGTTCCCAAACCACGACCCAATTGAAGGAGACCACCGTCGCGCAAATGGATATCCTGATCATCCTGTTGATGGCCATGGTGATGTTGATCGCGCTGGTGGGTGGGTTGGGGCTTGCCATCACGATGAGCCTGAACGTGATGGAACGGACGCGTGAGATCGGCATTCTACGTTCGCTTGGCGCGCAAAATGGGGTGGTGCGCCGCGTGGTTATTGTTGAGGGATTGGTGATCGGCCTGATCAGTTGGGCCGCGTCGATCCCGTTTTCCATTCCGCTGGCGATCTGGCTCGGCGATTCGCTTGGGGTTTCCCTGCTGGCGCGGCCATTGGATTACATCTTCTCGTGGCCCGCGATATTGATGTGGCTTGTATTGGTGGTCGTGATCTCGGTGATCGCCAGTGTTCTGCCTGCGCAGAACGCAGCAAAACTGACGATCCGCGACGCGCTGGTGTATGAGTAATACCTGTCATTGCGATCCCGCTGGTCGAGTAGGCCGAAGGCCGTATCGAGACCAAGGGTGAAGCAATCTCATTTCAGCAGGAGATTGCTCACCTGCGAGCCTCAAACGGCGAGTGCAACAAACGCACGAAGTCCCCGTAGCGCAGCGTAGTGGGAGTGCGGCGCAAGTGTCGTCAGGCTAAAGCCTTCTTCGCAATGACGAAGTCAGGAATACTCTTCCTTCATCAGCCGGTCAAATCCCTGTTTCGTGAGTTGAGTCAGTTCATCGAACAGCGCCAGTTCGATCTTCTTGAAGTTGAAACAGGATTTTCCCTGCATGTGTTTCTTGAGTTCTGGAGAAATGTCCTTCAAGAGGTCCGGGTACATATAGATGGGCATCAGATAGAACGAGACGTAATTCTTCTTGATCTGGGTCGACGCGAAGAACAGGTCGTTCTTCTATTTCTCGCTGTACTTGCCTTCGAGATAGAAGCTATCAGCCGTATCTGCTTTGACCTTCAGCTTTGACGAATAAGGTTTGATGATGGATTTAAGTTTTTCAAAGATGGTAGGGAATTCGGTTTTTGTGGGCATGGCAACTCCTTGTTACTGATTCACCTTACGCAGAACGTCCCGCAGGTTGCCGTAACTCAAACATGTTTTTAGATCAAACCTGCGGGACGGTGCGTAACATCACTTACTGAGTCGAAACCACGATCTTTATAAAGATCAAATCGCCGAAAACATTCCCGTTCGGGTCAACAGCCTGCCATGCGCTGTCGTAGGAATCTTCTATTGAGGGTGCGGTAAAAAGGATGCGTAACGTAGCTTGAGTCCCTGCGCGGGCCGGGTAGAGGGATTGTTCTTCAACCGCGCCGAGCGTGTCTCCACCGATCCATTTCAGGCGATAGGTCGAGTCCCAGTTGCAGGTGCCGGTGTTTTGCACGAGCCATTGTTTGTCGATCGAAGCGCCGGGTGAAATAACGGTATTATCTTCAACGGTAATGTCATCGAGAAAGCTCAGGCTGTCTGTGCATGGACCGGGAACTGTCGCGGTGATCGTGGGTGTGGGAACAGGCGTAAACAATTGTGGGACAGATGTGGTGGTGGGGAGGATCTGTGTGGGCCCCGGTTGTGTGGGTGGGCGAAATGCGGTGGGCGCGGTTTGTGGCGCGCAGGCCGGGGCGAAGGTTAAAACAAGTAAAAGAGCAAGCAGGGTTGGGTTAAGAAAGAAACGGATCTTCGTCATAATAAAATGGACACGGCTGAAGGTGCCGTGTCCATCTATTTTACGCTTCTTCTTCGTTTCCGCCACCTGCGGCAGCCTCTTCAGGGGCGGCGCCTTCTCCCAGATCCAGCGGGAGAACGATCTCACCGGTCATGGATTTCTGTCGGATGACGGTTTCGATATCGCCCATCATGCCCGGGTTGGCACGCAGGAAATCCTTGGCGTTCTCGCGTCCCTGCCCGAGGCGGGTATCTCCATAAGAGAAGAACGCACCGCGCTTGGTGACAACCTCGAATTTTGTGGCGAGGTCAAGAACATCGCCTGCTTTCGAAATGCCTTCGTTGAACATGATATCGAACTCGGCGGTGCGGAAGGGCGGCGCCACTTTGTTCTTGACCACTTTGACGCGTGTGCGATTGCCGATGACTTCCTCACCGACTTTGATGGCCTGGATACGGCGAACGTCCAGGCGGACGGATGCATAGAATTTCAAGGCCTGCCCGCCTGTGGTGGTTTCAGGGTTGCCGAACATCACGCCGATCTTCTGGCGAAGTTGATTTGTAAAAATAACCGCGGTTTTGGTCTGGTTGATGGCCCCGGAGAGTTTGCGCAGCGCCTGAGACATAAGACGGGCCTGCATACCCATCTGTGCATCGCCCATATCCCCTTCTATTTCGGAACGTGGAACGAGCGCTGCAACCGAGTCGATCACAACGACGTCTACTGCGCCAGAGCGCACGAGGGTTTCTGCGATCTCAAGAGCCTGTTCACCGGTATCAGGCTGTGAGACAAGCAGGTTATCAATGTCCACGCCAAGCTTTGCGGCATAGCTGGGGTCGAGCGCATGTTCCATGTCGATGAATGCGGCAGTGCCACCCAGCTTCTGTGCTTCTGCAACAATGTGCTGGCAGAGCGTGGTTTTACCGGAAGACTCAGGTCCGTAGATTTCGATGACGCGTCCGCGCGGAATGCCGCCGACGCCGAGGGCAATATCCAGGGAGAGCGAGCCGGTGGGAATGATCTCAGTCACCATTCCCTGGGCTTCGCCAAGGCGCATGATCGAACCATCGCCATAGCGTTTTAAAATATCGTTAACGGCTTTGTCTAATACGCCGCGTCTGGCGGAATCGACGTTGTTTGTGGGTTGTTCAACTTCACGGGCGGCAGATTTTTTAGCCATTGTTTGTTCTCCAATATGAGTGTAAAAGGTATGAGGCCCTTAACCATAAAGGTTAAGGAGGTAATGTGTGGCGAGAGTATAGCACAGATGTTCAGTAAGTCAAGGTATAGGGAAGGGGTCAGGCTACGGTCGAGGCATAGGGGTCGAAGGCAGGACCTCAGGCAGAAAATCCAGCGTGGGCGCTGGAGGCCTCTCCGTGGCAAAGCCGTTCTCACCTTCAAAGGTAAAGTAAGTCACTTGGCCGGGGAAGATCTCCACCCAAGTCTGCCTGTCTTTCTCGTCAAAAGAGAGGGTGATCTTATAAATGCCTGCCGGCAGATCGCCCAGCACAAGGTTTTCGTTATAGTAGGGATCCGGGTTGATCGCGCCTCCCAACCCATAGGTCTTCACAGGGAATAACTTTTTTGTTGCCTGGGACCGCACGTTGACCTCATACGATCGCATGATCTTTCCTTCCGAATCCATCACACGCCCTACCAGCACACCCCAGCCTTGCGGTGGCGCGATCCACAGCTCGGGATTGGAGGTATGGTGGAATGAATTGAGCGGGTAGCGTACCTCAAAGTGCACGTGCGGCCCGGTTGTTGCGCCGGTTGCACCTACAAGGCCGACGATCTCACCCATTTCCATGTGCTGGCCCATCACGGCGATCGACTCGCTCATATGGGCATAGATCGTATAAAGCTGCTGGTCGTTGTATCCAAAGTCGTGGCGGATCGCCACCGCGATGCCGTATGGATCGGATATATTGCCGGGCGTTTCGGTAAATAATCCCCAGCCGACCCAGACCACTGTGCCCGGCCCCGCAGCCAAAATAGGCGAGCCTTCCTCGGCGTCGATGTCGATACCCGTGTGAACGACGTTCGCCGCAAAAAATATCCCGCCGTAGCGATAATCCGGGATGGGCCAGTTCACCTGGTCTGCCGCGATGGGACGAGCAAAATAAAAATGGTCGTAAGGCGACATGGCCCATGGAATGGGATATAGAGGGGGCCGCCAGCCTGAGATCGGCTCTGCACCGGGTACAGGAATGTTGAATTGAAATGGAACCGGTGAAGGAGTTAACCCCGCCTCAAACTGGACCTCAAGCTGGTCTGTCCCAATGGGCACGATGACTGGCGTTGGGCTGGCCTTACTCATCATCCCCGCGCAGGCAGTGAGCATGAATAGAATTAGTATGCCAATGAAATTTTTAAGTCTCATCATCTTATGGTGGGATGATCGTTGGCGGCGTAGCTGAGGCCGTAGGCGTTGACGAAGGAGTTGGGGTGAAACTTGGTGTAAGTGTGTTGGTTGGAGGGCGGGGCGTACGCGTGGGTCTTTTCGTAGGGGTGGCTGTGAACGTAGATGTTGGCGTAAGTGTGGGAGCCAATACGCGTGTAGGTGTTATGAGCGCCTCAGCGGGATATAACTCGCGCATTGCTGAATACCAATCAAGGTCGCTGGTTAATGCGAATTCGGTAAACCTGGTTCCGGCATAATAGTTTCGCCAATTGGATAATGATGGCAGTCGATCCCAACCATAAGCATTGGCCAGCTCTGTTACGTCCACCCAATATCCGGCGGGAACCGGTGCATATGCCCCGCCTTGTTCATAGGAACTTGGGTTAAGTTCATAACGCGCGTTTAGATTCCATGGCACATCATGAATTGGCTCGCCAAGCGAACCATCCTGTACGGTACAGCGAATATACAGCCGCCAATAAGTCTGTGCGCCGATATCTTCGCGCAAAGTGACCATCCAGCCGGCATTCGAGATAAGCGAATTGATCGCGAAGGCGCGGCCTGTATACAGCCAGTCTTCCTGCATACCGGGTTCAAGTGAGTTGGTAAGGGGTACGAAGGCATTTTCCAAGCTGGCAAGTGTATCCCAGCCTGTTTCAGCAGTGACGCGGGCGCGCAACGAGTTGAATGATTCATCCACAAGATCGTGCATTTGTGGAAAAGGCGCCTGTACATTTTCAAGGGGAACCACATACCAACGCTGCCCTGGGATGTCTCCCACGGGTGTAAGGACGGGAGCCCACAAGGGCACGGGTGTGTTCAACTCAGCCTGCCTGAATGAATCAGGCATTGGGTTGGGTAGATTTGCGAGTCCCCATGCCAGGCCGCGTACGCGCCCAGGCAAAGGAATTAAAGGGAGTATCAAATTGCCTTCAACATCGTATGACGTGATGTAGTGCTGATTTGGGGCGCTTGCCACTGCGA
The DNA here is from genome assembly GCA_964549865.1 of uncultured Anaerolineaceae bacterium. Classification (GTDB taxonomy): domain Bacteria; phylum Chloroflexota; class Anaerolineae; order Anaerolineales; family Villigracilaceae; genus Villigracilis. The sequence continues at coordinate 48,340 of CAZJYB010000004.1, read as the reverse complement.
TAATTTGATCCGCGGTTTCGTTCCACGCACCCCAACTTCCGTCGCCTATCCAGCGCGCGGTACGTGCAGGCTCCTTTGCGTTCCAGATATAGAGCCCACTATACCCAATGGTCTGTGCGCTGGATGCCCATAATAATTGTGAACCATCATAATTCCAGATCGGATGACTCTCGGATGCATAAGGCGTATTGCTTAAATTTTGATAACGGTCGTCGCCGGCCAGGTCGAGGTCTGCCAACCAAACGTCATTATCGCCGCCGCGCGAGGAGACAAAAGCGATATGCCTGCCATCCGGCGCCCAAACGGGCGAGTGATCGGAAGCCGCATGCTGGGTTAATGAAATGAGCTCCTGCGAGGGATCGGTCATGGAAACGACCGCCACATCCAGGTTTTCGTTCTTGTAGGTTTCGAACACAAGCCATTGACTGTCCGGCGACCATGAAGGGGCAGAGTCATATTCCCGCGAATTGGTGATCTGGGTTATATTGCCGTTTCGCAAGTCCATTACAAAGAGATCCCAAAAACCGTTCCTGTCTGACGCAAAGGCGAGTTGTGTCCGGTCCGGGCTGAGGGCCGGGGAGGTATCGTTCCACGCTCCTGAGGTTATGCGTGTAAGAGGCAGATCCTGAGGGTGATATGTAAAGAGGTGGGCATGGCCGTTCTCTTCGATCGACAGAAAAACAAGGTTGCCTTCGCCGCTGTATTTTACGGGGATCGGAGTTTCTGTCGGTTCGGCTGTGACTTCAAATGGGGTCTCAAATACCGGGGTGTTCTGCTCTTCGCGTACACACGCAAAGAGCAAAAGCGCGCTGAACAGGAAGATAGCGACTATCTTTGCAGAATGAAGGAGGGAATGTAAGGGCATGGATGATGTCAATTAAGCGGGATCAGTTTCGGGGGCAGCGCGAGGCGGTTCCACATCGAAAGAAAAGACCTCGGGCTCCCTGGACGGCCCATCGGGATAGTACAGCCTTGCATGCAGCGTATACGGGTTTTTTATCTCGCCACGTACATGCATGGTGAATTCAAGTTTCCATGAGAGTGGCTCGACGATGCTTGTGGAGGCGGTCTCATCGCCCTCTGCGTTATGGAGGCTCACTTCAATGTACGGTCGTTTTTGGAACGGGGTCACTTCGATATTCACACGCAAACGGCGTCCATCGGGATAGGTTTGTGCGCTGAGCGAGATGATCTTTGTTTCTTCGGGAACAGTGCGGGTCAGGTTGTCTTCGGGGAAGAAAAAATCCATGCGGTTATTATAACCATAAAAGAAAAAGCCCGTCCTGAAGGACGGGCCAGCTTGCAATTTTCTTAACCTTGCTTCCTTTGGAAGTCCTTCATGAACTTGACCAATTCCTCCGCGCCCTGCACGGTCATGGCGTTATACACAGAGGCGCGTATGCCGCCCACGGAGCGATGGCCTTTCAGGCCGATCAGGTCGTTCTTCGTTGCTTCGGACGCAAAGGTGTTCTCAAGTTCTTCGGAAGGCAGGCGAAATGGTATGTTCATCAGCGAGCGCGCATCGGGTTGTGCGTGGCCACGATAAAAACCACCGCTGTTATCGATCGCCTGATAGACCAGGCCGGCTTTCTTGCGGTTGAGCTTTTCGACTTCGGAAAGGCCGCCCAACTTCTTTGCCCATTTGAAGACCAGGCCCACCATATAGATCGCAAAACAGGGAGGCGTATTGTGAAGTGAGCCACTGGCGGCCAGCGTTTTATAATCGAGCATCACCGGCAGGTTGGCGGGTGTGCGTTCGAGCATATCGTCGCGCGCGATGACCATGGTCACGCCGGATGGGCCGGCATTCTTTTGTGCGCCTGCATAGATCAGGGCATATTTGGAAACGTCGATCGGGTGGCTGATGAAATCGGAGGAAGAATCGCATACCAGCGGAACCCCCGTGAGCGAGGTGGGTTCGCTGAAATATTCCACGCCATGAATGGTCTCGTTCGAAGTGAAGTGCAGATACGCGGCTTGCGGGTCAAGATCCAGATTTGCGGGCAGGCTTTTGAAGCCTTCGCTTTCGGTGTTGCCTGCAGCGCGCGCGGCTCCGAGTTTTTGCGCTTCCTTGAAGGCGGTCTTGCTCCAGGAGCCTGTAACAATGTAGTCTGCCGAGCCGGCCGCACGCAGGTTCATCGGGAGCATTGCAAATTGCAGAGATGCACCACCCTGTAGGAACATGACCTTGTAATTGGCCGGGATGCCAAGCAGGTCGCGCAGGTCCGCTTCGGCGGTTTGAATGACGGACTCGAATTCCTTTGAACGATGGCTGATCTCCATGACGGACATGCCTGTCCCTTTGAAATCAAGCATTTCTGCCTGGGCCTGTTGCAGCACCTCCAGGGGTAATGTTGCGGGGCCGGGGTTGAAATTATGGACGCGCTTTGGGTTGGTCATAAAACGAAACTCCTCTTGCTGTAAATTATTTTCCATGCATTATATCGTCTCAATGCGCATAACGACAAGAAAAATCGGAAAGTTGTTCAGATGTCATTTGTTGACAGGGCTTTTTCTCGTTGTTAGAATGATTTTCGAGAATAATTGCGCTCGAACAGGGATTCGACGCAAGTTGGCATTCATCCAATTTTCTGCGGGAGTTTAAACTGAAAATCCATAGTGACATTGGCGTTCAAATCCCGGAAATCCACCTGCCCAAAACCGGAACGGATCTGAAGAAATGGGCCGTGATCGCCTGCGATCAATTTACATCTGAGCCGGAATACTGGAAAGAGGTTGAAAGGATCGTTGGCGATGTGCCTTCGACCCTGCATCTCACCTTCCCGGAAGTGTATCTCGAAAAGCCGGGTGAAGATGAACGCATTCAAAGCATTCAGGCTGCAATGCGCAAGTATTTGAAAGACGGTATTCTTCAGCCGCGTGCAGGGTTGATCTATGTAGAGCGCATGCTGGCGGGCAGGACGCGAAAAGGTGTGATGGTATGCCTGGACCTTGAACATTATGATTACACAAAAGGCTCAAGCAGCCTGATCCGTGCGACAGAAGGAACCATCGTTGAACGCCTGCCCGCGCGCATCCAGGTGCGTGAGGGCGCAATTTTGGAATTGCCTCATATCCTTGTTCTGATCGACGACCCGGGCCATACGGTCATCGAACCGTTGAGCGCAGCCAGGCCAAAGCTTGAAAAGTTATACGATTTCGATCTTATGCTGGATAGCGGTCATCTGAGCGGATATGCCGTGAGTGAAGAGATCGAAAAGGATGTCGTTGCAGCATTGCGCGAGCTTGCGCAGCCGGAGACTTTTGCCGTCAAATATGGCGTGGAACAGGACGAACCTGTATTGCTCTTCGCGATGGGGGATGGGAATCATTCCCTGGCAACCGCCAAGGTCATTTGGGAAAAGATGAAACCAAAGGTGGGATTGGCTCATCCTTCACGCTATGCGTTGGTCGAGATCGAAAATGTCCACGACGAAGGATTGGAGTTTGAACCCATTCACCGCGTGCTGTTCGGCCTGGAGAAAGACCTGTTCGCTGCCATGAGATCCGAGTTTGGTTCGAATTTCGATTATAGGGTTGTGTCTGATGAAAAGGAAATGGTCGCACGCGTGGACTCTGCCGAAGGCGGGAAGCAGGTGGTTGGTCTGGTGGGAGGCGCCGAGGATAAGAAATTCGGCGTGATCGAGATCGCGAATCCGTTGTTGAATCTGGCTGTGGGTACTATTCAATCCTTCCTTGACTCCTTTATGAAAGAAGGCGGCGCGGAAAAGATCGATTATGTCCACGGCGAAGATGTGGTTGTACGCTTGGGCTCGCAAACCGGTAATGCAGGTTTTTATCTCGCGGGGATGCACAAGTCTGACCTGTTTAGGACGGTGATTCTTGACGGTGCGCTGCCGCGCAAGACATTTTCGATGGGCGAAGCACGCGCGAAACGTTTCTATATGGAAGCGCGAAAGATTTCATAAATTGCAGTGCGTGCACATAAATCAAGAGACCTCTTTGCAAAAAGAGGTCTCTTGATTTATGTGGTTATCTCCCGTTTCTCCTACGGCACATCCACAGTTATGCTCCAGGTGTCGCTCCAGTCACCGGGCGTTGAATAGATATTGATGGCCCGCACCCGCCAGTAGTATGTCCCGTCCGCCAGAGCTGAAAGCGGCGTACGGCTGGCCGTCCCAGCGCTATCATCGAACTCCGGACTCGAGAAGTCGGAATTGTCATCCACCTGGATCTGATAGGTGTCGCCTCCAACTACACTTTGCCAGTCAAATTCAGGTGTGCCGGTCACGTCTGTAAAGCTGTCTGCTGGTGAGAGTAGGACCGGAGCAAGTGGGATCGGTTGGGCGATGGTCACGCGCCTGACCACACTCCAGGCACTGATGCCGCCGGTGTTGATCGCACGAACCCGCCAGTAATACACTCCATCTGCCAGGCTTGGAGCCACGATATTCGTGCCAGAGATCGAGCTGTCCATTTCTGTGCTGGTGAAGGTTGAGTTATTGTCCAACTGCACCTGGTAGGTAGCGGCGTTCACCACAGAATTCCAATTGAGAGTTGGCACCGGATTCGCGCTTATGCTCCCATGTGCTGGCGCAACCAAGGCGGGCACGGCTGGAGCAGGCGGCAGGATCGTGATCGTGCGCGCCGTACTCCAGGCTCCCCAGTTGCCAGCTGCATCCTTCGCTCGCACATGCCAGGAGAACAGTGTATTGATCGCCATGGCAGGCGGCGTGTGATTGAGCGTGGTGAGCTCGGCCGAGGTGAAGGTCGGACTGGAGAAATCAGAGTCGTTGTCATATTCGAACTGGTATTTCACCGCACTGGTCGAGGCCAGCCATGTGAAGGCCGGGGTCCCAATGATCGATGCGGCATTGGCAGGCGTGCTCAAGACTGGTGCCACCGGTCCGGTGGTGTCGATCGTGAACGATCGGGATCCACTGAACGCTCCAGCAACGCTGTTGATGTTCTTCGCTCTCACCCGCCAGTAATACACTCCATTCGGGATAGTGGTGGCATTGTATGTCAGCACACCCGAGGCTCCGATGGACGTCTGCTGCGTGGTCGCGAAGGTGTTCACGTTCGAGATCTGGATCTCATAGGTGTCACCCGATACAGCTGCTGCCCACGTGAAGAGCGGGGTTGGGTTGTTGGTCACTACCGCGTTTGCAGGAGTACTCAGTACCGGCGCAGGTGGCACCAACGGCAGGATCGTGATCGTGCGCGCCGTACTCCAGGCTCCCCAGTTGCCAGCTGCA
>CAZJYB010000004.1:0-43021 GCA_964549865.1 uncultured Anaerolineaceae bacterium | reverse complement strand
TCGAGGCCAGCCATGTGAAGGCCGGGGTCCCAATGATCGATGCGGCATTGGCAGGTGTGCTCAAGGCTGGTGCCAGGGGTCCAGTAGTATCGATCGTGAACGAGCGAACGAGGCTGAACGGTCCAGCGACACTTAAGTAATTCGAAGTCCTTACACGCCAGAAGTACACGCCATCTGAAAGCGCACTCGCAGTGAAACTTGATCCGCCGGGTCCACTTATATAGGTTTGATCGGGTGTGGCGAATGTATTGACAGTGTCAATTTGCACCTGGTAACGGTCATCATCCGACAACAGATTCCAGCTGAGTGTCGGTGTGTTATCTGCAAGCAGTGCCGCATTCGCGGGCGCGCTCAGAACAGGCGCCGAGGAGAGAGGCTGAGTCAATGTGAACTTCCAGCCCGGCGTCCAACCAATCCAACCGCTTGCTGTGCGCACTCGCATGCGCCAGTAGTGCGAGCCAAAATCCAAAGATGGGCTGAGATAGCTGGTACCGCTCGCCTGACTGCGGTCAAGTTCGAGGCTCACAAAGCTGGTCGATGTGCTCACTTGCAGTTGATATTCCAGGGCACCCGTCACTGCTGCCCACATGAATGTAGGCGTTTCTGTGGCTGCATAGCCATTATTAGCTGGCGAAGTCATAAACGGAACAAATACATTCCTAATGGAACTAAAAGCGGAGGGACCATTGGTTCCTGTGGATGCCACTCGCCAATAGATCAGCACGCCGCCGGGCAGGCTGGTGGTGGAGGTATAACTTGTGCCAACCACCGACGCATTGATCAATGTGCTGGCGAAGGTGTTCGATGTCGAAGCCTGCAGGTTGTAGCCTGTGGCACCCGGCACCGAATTCCACGTGAAAGTGGGGTAGTTCGTTGCCAGCACATCCCCGCTCGTTGGACTAGATAGCGTCGGCGGCAGAAGCGCCGTGCGGAAGGAGGAGATCGCGGACCAGCCCTTGGTCTCATCCAATTGATTGAAAGCGCGCACACGCCAGTAGTGGGTGGTATTTGGTGTGAGCGGGGACGGTATAGTAAATTGCGAGACCATCACATTCGTTTCATCTAAGACGGGCGAGGCAAAGGTGTTGTCAGTCGCGACCTGCAATCGATATCGATAGACGTTTGGTGTCGAGTCAGACCAGTTAAGGAAGGGGGTGTAGCTGGTGCTGAGTGCATTCGACGCCGGGGTTTGCAGGATGGGGATGGAAGGAGCACCCACACAGGTATAGATCTTCACATCATCTACGAACCAACCCCAATAATAATAGAGCTGGTCTGTGGCGAGGACCCAACGGAACTTTACCGTTTGTCCTGCGAGGGAAGTCAGGTTATAGCGCGTGGAAGTGTACCCGTGGCTGTCGCCCACGAAGGCTGTGCGTCCTTTGAGTGAATTATTGCTCAAGGCATGGTTGTAGATGGTACCTGTGTAACTCCTGCCGGAAGAGAAAAGGGCCTTGGCGTCCACCCAGGTACTGCCATTGTTGATGGAATATTCGAGTACGCCGCCGTCATAATAGCCATTTGCATCGTATTCAAAGGCGAAGGCGTGTTTGAAATACAAATAAGACGTGCCGGCTGGCAGGGTCACGCCATTGCTCATTAGTAATGTTGAAGTGGTGTTTGGTGCATAATCATCGCCAAACATCATGTGAGTAGGGCTGGTCGCGTAGAAATCTTGTAACGACCATCGATTGTTCAGATTCCAATTGACTGTGCCACTTTCCAGATCGTCGTTGAACAGGTTCAACGCAGTCCCGGTGGTGACACCTGCCGGGCAAACGAGTGCATCCACGTTGAAATTAGCGACCGGTTGACCGTTCATCTGTACCGCGTCGAGCGCGTTCTTGACTTGCGCACAGTCTGCACTAGTGATGCCTTTGTAATTGATAAGGCTCAATGTCGTGCAAGCCTGCTGGACGGCATAATACAAGTCGGAGTAATCGGACCCGGAAGTGAGCAGGTTGGTGTTGACTTCATAGTAGATGGCGGCGGTCTTATCCCAGCCGAGGGCTGCTACCGTTTTTCCGTTGAAGGTCCCGCCATCGACCATTAGGTAGACGGCTTTGTTATTTACGCCGCTATTGGAGTGCACACCACCGTCGTCCTCATCGGTTTTGTTGTACAGGGTGCTGGTCATCTTGTCCGGGTCGTTGTAGGCTGGCGGGTTGCTCATGCTGCGGAAGGCGCCGTTCCCACCGGGCTCGGTATCTTCGCCGAACAGCCATTTGTCGGCAGGATCGTCACTTCCAATACCGTTGGTCTGGTCGTAGTACTCGCCCCACACGTCCGAGAGAGATTCGTTGATCGCGCCGGATTGATAGAAATAGAACAGGTTGGATTCGTAATCCGTAACGCCATGCGTCAATTCGTGGGCGACGACATCATCCGCATAAGGGATTTGACCGTCGTTCCCATAAATCATTTGCGACCCGCTCCAAAAGGCGTTGCCGTACACTGTGGCTCCTGGCTGATAATGAACACTGGAGAGAATCGGCATATTGTTGTTGTCAATGCTGATGCGACCATGCTTTTCATTGTATAGGTCATAGGTTCCCAACGCAAATCGGTGTGCATTGTCTGCGTGAGGATTTGTGCCGCCGCTACAATTCAGTTGTGTTTGATCGCACACAAGCGTGCCTGGGATCATACCTGTATTATTGGATGTATAGGTCCGAACAACCGGGTCCAAAGCTTGTGAATCTGAACCTTCATAAGCCCCAATATCGCAGGCTGCTCCTTGTGGACGAGCTGTCCCGCGCTGGTCAGTGGACGCACAAGTTGCCGGGTTTCCCGCGTCTATGGCGGGGCTTCCGGTCAGCAGGGCGTGCGTTTGAGTCCCGCCCCCATTGTCCGTCAAATTGCCAAGCATGGCATTGAGTGGGGAGATCCCGATCTGGTCTCCTGTGGAGGAGGCGATGTGACATTCATCCACATAGCCTATCAGGTTATATCCGCCGGAAGTAATGATCCCTTCACAATCCGCTTCAGTATCCGATATATTCCCGGCAATAATGGTATTGCTGATCGTCACCGACCGGTCGAACGCGTTGGATAGGCCGCCGCCGTGGGTGGTACTGCTTGAGTCGGAGGCAACATTTTGATGGATCGTGCTGTTGTTGATCACGACATCCCCGTTCCAAACAAACAGGCCCGCCCCGCCATACCCTGATTCGTTGTTGCTGATGGTAACGTTTGTCAGTTCCAAATGGCCGGCTGCCTGGCGGATGCCACCACCTTCTGCTGTTGACGTGTTATTGTAGATGCCGGCATTTTCAAGGATCAGTGCGCCGCTGTTGATGATACCGCCACCTGCAACTGCGTAACCGTTGGTGATATCGAAATAATCGACCTCGGCCGTGACACCCGAGCTTATGGACATCCCTTGTCGTGCATCCTGTCCATCCAGAGTGCTTTGACCTGTCTGGGTTGTGTAGGTCGCGTCCCAACCGCCTGAAAGGACGATGTCTTTGGTGATATTTGCGACGATACTTCCGGCATCGGTATAAACGCCCTCAGCGGCGTAGATGTAATCGCCGGCCAGGGCCTTGCTTAATGCGCCGTTGATCGTTAGACAAGGGGCGGCAATGAGTATGCAGGAGTTCGAATCGCTGGCGCTGCCGTTCGTGCTGGGCGCAACGTAATAGATCGCGTTGGTGAGATCGAAATCGTCGGAGGTCAGGCCGCTCGCGCTCACGGTCAGGGAATAAGTGCCAACGTTTGAGTTGGCTGTTAAATACGCGGTAGCGATCCCGTCGCTGTCAGTCGTGACGATTGTCGAATTTGTTCCACTATCCACAAAGGTGCCGCTTGGCCCCGAGGGTGGGACGGTAAAAGTGACCGAATAATTTTCAACCCCATCCCCGTAACTATCGTAAAGGAAAACACGGAACGCATCCGCGAATGGGAACCCGGGACGTGCGTGCCTCACAAGATCGTCCAGCAGCAACATTGTCGTTGGGGTTTCACTGCTTGCCTGGCGTTCGTTGGCACCGATATCGCACTGCCCGTTCGGGCGCGGCTTGCCTCGCTGGTCGATGGAGGGGCAGTATGTGTCATTGCCTCCGTTAATGGCCGGGCTAAGGCCGATAAGGGCATAATACCCTTCGGTCGGATAGTAAGTCATGGTGCCAGGGTCGATCCCTGTAAAACTCCCGGTACCGGAAGGGATCGTACAGCCGGAGTTGGTTTCCAAAATGCTGTGGTCGAAGGTCGTGATCCCACCGATCACAGATGCACCGGAACAGTCAGCTACATTGTTCGAGATGATCGAATTTCGGATCGTTACCGTCGTGGTATTGGTCATGTAAAGACCGCGAGTCGAATTGCCATTAACGGTGGTATTTGTGAGATTTAACGAGCCTCCACTTAGATATATGCCGTCACCGCTATTGCCGTTGATCGTCATATTCTTTAATGTAACAATCGAATTTCCTGCTTGGATACCATCGCCTTGATTGGCGTTGTTGTTGAGAATTGCTCCTTCAGTCATTGTTAGCGTGGAGTCGGAAACCACAACGCCGCCGCCCAGGTATATGTTATTGGAGTTTTGAACAAAAAATCTATCGATGATCACGGTGGGACCGGTGGGATTTGAACCTTTATATATATACATCCCTGTCCTGGCATTGTTTCCGTCTATTTTTGAATACCCGGTCTGGGTGTCGAAGGTGCTGTTCCAGCCACCGGAAAGTATTAGTGATTTGTAATTTGAAACCACATAGGTGCCACTGAGGGCGGTATATGTACCGGCTGCAACCAGGACGGTATCTCCGGCGGTTGCCTTGTTGATCGCGCCGTTTATCGTAAGACAGGGGGCACCGGGTGTCGAGCAGCTATTTGAATCGTTCCCTGTAGTGGCAACATGCCATGTTATATTTTGCAGGCTGAAATCTGCCGTGGTGCCAACACCGGCTGTCGAAGCCGTAACAATATATGAACCCAGCGCGCTATTGGCCGTAAAGATCGGGGATGTGGCCACGCCGTAGGCATCAGTGATTACGGAGGTTGTATTGGTGGACGTGTCCTGGAATGTTCCACTGGCGCCACTGCCGGGGGCTGTAAATGTAACGCTCACTCCACTCACCGGGCTGCCCACGCTGTCTAGCACTGTTGCCTTTAAGGGGTTGGGGAAGGAAAATGTTGGGGCCGCGCGTTGTACACTGCCGCTAAGAATGGAAATGCTGGCCGCTGGGCCAGGTGTTGTGTACTCAAACGAACCAATGTCGCAGCTTGCATCGCGAGTCACGCCTCGCTGGTCCAGTGTTGGGCAATTGGTCGAAGTGCCGGCATTGATCGCAGGGCTTCCTGCCAATAGTGCGTGAAGCTGATGGAGGCCAGTGAGGGTGCTGTTGATCTGTGGATTAACGTTGAATTGATCGCCTGCACCTGCAGTAATAGTGCAACCGCTGGTATTACCAATTATATTGAAACTGGATGTATTGACGGGCCAATGACAATCTGGCCCTGCGCTTGAAGCTGTATTAAGCGCAATGATACTGTTCGTTACAGTCACAGTACCCGATGTAAGCGCGCGGGATATGCCTCCACCGTGGGTAGCTGAGTTGTAAGCGATGGTTGAATTCTGAATGGTTGCGCTGCTTCCATTATTTAATCGAATACCACCGCCTGAAAACGCTGCAGTGTTCCCACTGATCGTGCTGTTGATGATGGTGAGCATGCCGTTATCAACGTAAATGCCGCCGCCCTTGTTTGTGGCAACGTTGTTCTTTAAGGTGCTGTTCTGAAGCGTAAAGCTGCCGCCAACCATATAGATTGCGCCGCTATTTCCGGATAGTGAATTTTGGATGATGAAGTTATCGACAGTGACCGTGTAAGAGCCGTTTACCAAAATGCCATTATTTGTACTGGCTCCCTCAATGGTGGACACACCATTTTGAGTGGTAAACAAAGTGTTCCACCCACCTGAGATTGTCAGGTTCTTGTTAATTATTAGGACGTTCGGGCTTGGGTTGGTGGATTTTAGATATGTCCCACTTGCAACATAAATAATATCGCCGGAGGCTGCCTTATTTATGGTCTCTTGTATATTTTTACAGGGTGCTGCAACGGAAGTACAAGTGTTGCTGTTATTTCCATTAACGATATCCACATAATAAGGGCCGGCTTGTGCATTGAGATCGTCTGGCTCTTCTGTCGGCGGAAAGAGCGGAGTGGGTGTCGGTTGGAATGGACCTGCAGTAGGTTCAACGGTTTCCGTGGGTTGCGGGGTATTTGGCAGAGGGGTAGCTGTTGGTTCAACAGCCGATATTTCGGTTGCGGTGGGCGTGGGTGTGACTTCTTCCTCTTGTTGAGGAGGCCGGTTGACGCCTGCATTTGCGGCAGCTTCATCCCAACCGCTGTCCACCTGATTGAAATGCAATGGAATGTTGCCGTTCTGTGCATTCACGACCACAAATTCACGAATGGCGCGGCTTGTATCGGTGGGGACCATCTCGATACGCCAGACCAATTCCGCTGGGCGAATGCTCGGCCTCAATAGGTTTTCATCGAAGATCCATAATTCTGCATCGCCTTGAACGATGTAATCTGCCGTCTGGCCTTGATACCATTTGGCCATGCCCTGCTTTGCGATCTCGATCGCATCTTCAGGTGTAACCGAGGGATTCGTATCAAGCGACAAGCCTTGTGCGACCTCGCCGTTCATTGAATACAGCGCGCCCTGCTCGCTCGAGTTCACCATCAACTCGCCGCCGATGACCGGAACGTCGTTATAAGTCTGTTGATATTTGGTGGTCACGCGGTCCGATGAGGATTGGTCCTGTTCCGCGATCTGCAAGTCTGCCGCGGGGTTCGTGATGCCGAATTCGGGGGCAAAGGATTGAACCAGCGCGTCGGTGCGCTGCTCGTCTGTCATGCCTGCTTCCATGACGCCGAGGATCGTAATGGGTTCGTCTCCCGCGCCGGAGATCATGCTCACCTTGCCGGACTCAGCGTTGTAGTCGCGAACGATGCCGTCGTCCTCGCCCTGCGCGGATGCGGCAGGAGGTTGGAAGGCAGACATCGTAAGAGTCAACAACACGATGCCGGTGGTCGTGATCTGGAAGATCCTGTTTTTGAAAGACATGAATTGGCTCCCCAGGAGCGATGTATCGCCCCCAGCACTAAATATCAAATATGAAAATTGCTTCCCTTTTATGAGAAAGGGTCAAATAAATTGTAGTATACGCCACGCTACGAGCGGGTGTCAACTATACAGTTTTGTAATACTATTCCGGCTGTGAGGTTGGGAGAAAATGCCCGGGCTGGGAGCAATTCAATTGAACCGGATCAGAAATGCAGTCCCGAATAGGAGCGCCATTTTCGTCTTGAAGTGAACCATAAAAGAATGATGCCGATCAGGATCAGCAGAAATCCACAGATTGGAACATACCAATCGCGGCCAGCCATCAAACTCGATGTTTCCGTTCCCAGGGCGATGATCTCCGGGGTTGGCGTCTCGTCCCCGATATCGTTCCCTTGTGGTTGTAATGTGAGTGTTGCGGTTTGTGATCCCACGGTCGGAAGGGCCGCAGTGGGAGTGGCAGTGGTGGTCGGTGTAAAGGTGGATGTAAAAGCAAATCCGCCCGGACCAAAAATTCTGGCAGTCGGCCGGACCTGGTTTTGCGGATTGGGCTGGGCGGCTAAAATGGCCGCATCCATTTGGATCAAGCCATTGCCATAAAAACTGTCCCAGCCGGATGCGCCCAAGTCCAGCGCGGTGCTTTCCATAATGGATCGTACGCTGGCCGCTGAATTACCGGGGATCCCGCGCAGGATGGCCGCAAACCCGGAGACGAAGGCGGTCGACATGGATGTGCCGTTGCGATAGGCATATCCACCGGGCGAGGTGGAGAAAATTGAGACGCCCGGCGCAACGAGATCCATCTCCGCTCCATAGTTGGAGAATCCTGCGATGTTATTAAGCGAGTCAGTGGCGCCCACCGCGATCACATTCGGGTAGGCAGCGGGATACAGCACCAGGTTGCTCCCGGTATTGCCGGATGCTGCGATGATCAATACACCCTGGCCAGCCGCATAATTAATTGCGTTTTGCAAAACAATGGAAGAGGTTGGTCCTCCAACACTTAAGTTGATAATCTGTGCGCCATTATCTGTCGCCCAGGTAATCCCCGCGGCGACGTCGGCAAATGTCCCACCCCCACCCGCATTCAAAACTTTTACCGGCATGATGCGCGCGCCCCAGGATGTGCCTGCCACTCCGGCTGCATTATTCGTCACCGCCGCGGCGATCCCTGCAACGTGGGTTCCATGCCCGTGGTCGTCCTGCGCGGTGGCATCATTGTTCACAAAATCATATCCGGGCACGATCTTGGGTGAAAGATCCGCATGGCCAAGATCCACGCCCGTATCCACAATGGCAATTGTGATGCTCGATGAGCCGGTCGCCGTGTCCCAGCCTTGCGGTGCGCGAATGTTCACCAATCCATATTGCAGGCCCCAGCTTGAATCTGTAGGGATCGTATCTGCCATGTAAGCGAGGTAGTTGGGTTCCACATAGCGTACTGCCGGGCAGGTGGAAAGCGTCGCGACAGCATTGGATACGTTGATCGCTTCGATCTGAATGACTGCGACCCTGATCTCTTCGATCGTTGATTTAATTTTCCCGTTGATTTGCCTTAAACATTCAGTTACCATTTCCTCCGTGGCGCTGTTCTTGAAACGCACCAGGACCTCGTCTGACACATAGTTTCCGCCCAAGAGAGGGGCGGGAGTAACCGTACTTGTGGATATCTCAGATGGGGCTGCAGCCGGCTGGTTTGTGGGCGATGCGGTCTCGATCTGTATTGTGGGAGTCTCGCTCGCGATCGGGTCTTCTTGAGTTGGCGTCTCCGCCACAATTTCTGTTAATGTCGGGGTGGTGGTCTCTTCTGTCTCGTCTGCGAGCGCCGATCTAACCGGCAAGCCAATGCTTGCAACCAGCAGGCATGCGAGGATCGCCGATAAAAACAAACGGATCATGAAATGCTTAATCATTTATATACCCGGTCCTTGCTCCAATGTACAAGAGAACCTTCATGGAGTCAAAGAGTCAAAACCATTATCCCTTAAGTGCCTGAAGTGCGCCTTGAAAGTCTTCCGGATAGGGCGCGGTAAAGGTCATTGATTCTTTTGTTTGCAGGTGCACGAAGGCGAGGGAATACGCGTGCAATGCAGGGCGCGCAATCAGATCCGTTTCAGGCGCGCTGTACAGGACGTCGCCCAGAAGCGGATATCCCAATGCGTAGGCATGCACGCGTATTTGATGGGTGCGGCCGGTGAGCGGCCTGGCTTCGACCAACGCCTGGGCCCGGTACCGTTCAAGGACTTTTAAACGCGTCTCGGAGCGCATCCCGTTCTTATCATCCACCATGGTACGATGCTTGTGTCCCACGTTGACGCGTAATGGGAATTTTGTGGTCTTCTCCTCCCAGGGAGGGATGCCGTTCATGATGGCATGGTAGGTCTTTTCCACCTGATGTTTTTCGAATTGAATGTTGAGATCGCGATGAGCCTCTGCCGTCAATGCAAAGACGATGACGCCGCTGGTGATCTTGTCGATGCGATGCACCACCCAGATCCTTCCATATTCCTGCTCCAGCATTTTTGCAAGATAGGGCGCGTCAGGATCCCAACCTTCAGGTAGGACGGAAAGGCCGGCTGGTTTATTGAGGATTAACAATGAGTCGTCGGAGTACAGGATATTGTGTTTCATAAATGATTGGGACGCATCGAAGATGCGTCCCAATCATTGTACCAAAGCTGCCGGTCTCTGATATTTCAAGACGATCTAATCTAAAAACCGTGTAACAAAATGCAAAAAGACTCTTGAACAGGTCTCGTAAACTTGCAAGTTGCACCGTATCTGCCATAACGCGACGAGCACCACGATAATCAAGGTCAATCAGCAACTGCCTGTGCTCCAATTGGCGGGGCAGTATATGTTCGGCAGGACAGTGATTCAAGATAAAGTTGCTCGTAAGCATCCATTGTTTTCTCAATCGCGTGCCGCTGTGCCAGGCAATGGCTTTGATGTCCCATTGCCCTGGCAAGAGCTGGGCTTCCCAGGATTTTGAGCATGGCTTTGCATAGTCCGTCAATGTCGCCCGCTTCGGCCAAATAACCGTTCTTCCCTTGATGCACAATTTCGGGAATACAGGTGGCTCGTACTGCTGCTATAGGCAGCCCACTGGCCACAGCCTCGAGCAAGACAATACCCTGCGTTTCTATCTCGGAAGCGGTGACAAATAGAGTTGACAATCTGTAAATTTGAGCCAGACCCTGCTGCACTGAAATGAAACCGGGAAAGTGCGTACGGTCGGCAATTCCCAGCTTTACGCACATATCCATCAGCTCAGCTTTTTGTGGACCATCTCCGACGATCAGAAGATAGGCATCCGACTGTTGTATCACTTCCGCGAAGGCGCGGATTACGCAGTCAGGCCGTTTGGCAGTGTGCAATTGTCCAACATGCAGAATGATGGGAACGCTCAAAGGCAGACCCAGTTTGGCGCGTACCGCAGCTGCTTCCTGCGGGGAAATAGCAGGGTGAAATGTGGACAGATCGACGCCATTGCTGATAACCTGCGCCTGTATTCCCGTCATCTGCATGACCATATCTGAGACAGTTTGACTGGGTGTGATGACGGACGCGTGCTGGTGTAACAGCCAGCCGGCGTATTCCCAAAGCGCGGCTTCCGCATGTGCTCTAATCTCCTCCACGTCCGGGAGATTTTTCGACACAAACCAGGGCAGTTGGTGAACGGTCGTTGCAATCGGGACATGTGTCTGCCGTGCATATTCAAGACTGAGCATCCCCATCTGAAGGGGGTCGTGGGAATGGATCACGTCTGGATGAAACTTGTACAAGGCTTGCAAGACTTCGCCGCGCGGAAAAAGCATGAAACGTTGATGAGCCCGCAGGGGATTACGATAGGATCGCAGCCTCAAAACAGACAGATTTCTGTTTTGGATCAGGCACCGCCTGCCCCGCTCGCTGGGCGCGATGACCAGTACCTGATGCCCGCGTGCTGCCATCGTATCTGCCAGTTGGCCGGCAACCAGCGACGCGCCGCTCAAAATTGGCGGGTAGGCCTGGGTGATATAAGCGATACGCATGTCGACTCCTTTTGGATATTTCATCATCGCGTCCCGGATGGTATTTATTCCGGCAACTTGATGTTTCGCAGTTGAAATTCCTGGATCGCGCCAACTCTCAGCTTTTTGAAAATTGCCCAGCCGGCAAAGCAAACAGTCATTCCAAGGATGACGGTAACCCAAAACCAAACAGGAGGATTCATTGCATAGATGCCGATGAGCGTGACGAAGACCGCGCAGCAAGTGCGTCCCAAAATGTTTGCGATCAGGAAACGACGGGCAGAGATGGTGCTGAGGCCTGCCACGTAGCACATCAAGTCACTGGGAAAGATCGGCAATACAAAGGAAAAGAAGTAAAAAAGTATTCCCTGATGCCGAGCGGCCTTGTCCCAGCGTTCAATGATTTCGGGGGCTGCGAGTTTGTAGATCAGATCGCGCCCATGGCGGCGGGCGATCAGGAAGGCAGCCTGGCTTCCGAAAATGGTGCTTGCGAGGACAATGCACAGGCCGCTGGTTCCGTAGATGTATCCAGCAGTGACCATCAAAGCATGACCGGGAATGACTGCCACGAAAACTTGTGCCACCAGCAAAGCAAAAAGCATAATCGGTCCGAGAGAACCGTAGCTTTGCAAATATGCAGAAACGGCATGCTGGTCTGTGATGATATGCAAAAAATCAGCAAGTGGCCGGTGGTAGATCGCCAGCAGTGATAAAAGAATAATGGCGATGAAAATGTTTGCCGCTTTCATTTTGGCCTCCAAATAATGTTGTTCGTCATTGCGGGAAGATTGCTTCGTCCGCCTGGTCTGGATATGCCCGACGAAGTACGGTTTGCCCAGCCGGGCCCGCCGAGTGGTGATGGATTACGTTACAGCCACGGCGATGCGAGATTGCACGCATGTGACAATGCCTTACCGGCAAGTGAAAGATCCAGATAAGATTCGGGGGTCTGCCTTGGGCTGGCCGCCAAATCGATACTGAAGGCGCGGCCCAATTCCCAGGCTAATTTTGAGTCGTGAATTTGCAGACATGATTCGAAGTTGATCTGCATCGAGTGAGGGTCCAGATTGGCGGAGCCGAACAGTACATCTCCGTGATCGTTCCAGGCGGCTTTGCTGTGCATATATTTGCCTGCATAACGGTGGACGTTCCCGCCCGCGCATACCAGCTTATGAACGTGAATGTGATTTGCAAAATCCACCGGTCGAACGCGGGTTTCGTGGGAGAGCAGCACGTTTACCCGCACACCTTTCGCGGCTTGAACGCATAGTGCATTCAACATTTCTGCATCGGGCAGGAAATACCAGGTGCGAATGTGTATGGATTTGTCTGCACCCAGAATTATTTTCATCAAGGCTTCCCGTATGTCATACCTTTGAGCGGGAATGGTCAGCCATACAGGATCGTTTCCCGCCCGCAAGTTCGTTGTGTCCAGGGTGGGGGAGATCATCTTGCTGTTTTGTGAATGATTATTCAAGAAGTCATAGATTTCATGAAAAGTCCCGCCCAATGAACCGTTAACACGCAGGTTTGTATCTATCCATGTAGTGTAATAATCACCGATGTTCGAACCGCCAAGAAAAACGATGCGGTCATCGATTGCAGCAATTTTGCAGTGCATGCGATTGTTGATTTTAAGAGGGGCAGCCGGGCGGTAGATATCCACCTGGACGCCATGTGAACGCAGGTGTTTCAACAACCGGATATTCCTGATAAAGTGGCGGGGTTCATCGAGAAACTGGCCAAACTCGTCCACCATCAGGCGCACGCGTATGCCTGTAGCAGCTTTTGCCGTCAATACTTGTGCCACCTGTTGCGACCATGCACCGCAATCAAATGAAAGAAAAGTCATGGAAATGTCGTTTTGCGCAGTAGCGAGCTGCCGGACCAGATCGGTGTAATAATCCTGAACTTTCGTGAAGAGAGTGTATTGGTTCATGTCGAAGGCCCTTTCTGCCCCCACTATCGCATTTTGAAAGTGCCAAAGCGAGAGAAAAAACTGCCAAAAAGTGCCATTAAATAAAAAAAGACCCTGATGGGTCTCGCAGCCATCAGGGTCCAGACTTTGCAACAACACTTATGTCGATTATTCCATTTCGGTGAGCGCTCGCGCCAGTGAGCGGATCGCTGCGCGGCGCGTGCGGTTGAAAGTTCCGTGTGAAATATACAAACGCAGCATGATTTCGCGATTGGGTTTATTTTCAAGATATGCGTCGTGAAGGATCAGGTATGGATACCATTGCCGAGGGATGGGCTCATGCGGTAAATCACCGGATGGCCGGAGTTTTTGCATGGCTTCCAGGAGTATTTGGTGGACCAGTTTTCCCCGATCCAGGTGCGTTGTTCCGTCCGTTGCAATAAGCTCCTGTACCCGTTTTAATTTGATGAGATTGCTGTCGCCGAGGTAGGCATAGTCATGTAGATTACGCAGGGCCTCATCCAGGACTTTGACGGGCAATTTATCTAGTTCAACATCGAGACTGTGGTGCGGTGTCTCTGCAAGTTCTGCCAGACGAGCCAAATATAGATTTTCCCGAAGCGCGATCCGAACCGCATCCGCGAGATGGTCACTTAAATCCAGCAGCCTCTCCACGTCTGAATCTGAGTATTGCAGGGCATTCTCCGGACGACCGAGGATCAGCGCACCTTTTTGTTCCTCTCCGACATAAAGTGGGATCAGGAGCACTGCATCTTCCAGGGGCGGCGGGAAATGCCCCTCTTTTAATAACAATGTATCATCAGACAACACATCCTGCGGTTGAAGCTGGGCCTGATTGCGTTTCCAACCATAAGTTGCAGCCTGATGAAGTTGGTTTTCCCTTGTCAACAGAACGATACCGTATGTTGCATGAACGAGAGTGCATAGTCCGTCCAGGCCGATTGCAAGAGTCTCGTCCAGATCTTCAGCTTCAGAAACCTGGTGTGTCAGCCTGCGTAATTTCGCACGCAAGTCACGTGTCTCGCGGCGATAAAAGAAAAAGTCGAAGAAGAGGCGACTGATGTCCACAAGAGAGTGTGTCAGAATTGCAAGAACCACCACGATGGCGACACCTGCCACAGGCACCCCATACCCCACCACCGAACCCCACACCACGAGCAGATAAACACTGGCTACTATTACGATGGCGGCGCCATTGTAAAGAAAGTCCCGTCCAATGATCCGTCCTTCGATCAACGCGCTATAGCGAGCTACACCGTATCCAATCAGTAATACACTACAGCCCAGCAAGATGGAGAGGATCACACGCGGAACGAGAATATCCAGCTTATTCGCGACCAGGTCGATCGGTACGCTCAGCCCGGCGATTAAAGTCGCCGTTACCATGATGTAAAGCTGCTTTCTTGACATCAAAGACTGGGTCGCCCGTGCAGAACGAACCAGATTGATCAAGCTCATGATCGTGAACACCAGTAATGCACTCATAAAAAACAGGAACAATTTGCCCGGGACAAGAGAGGTGAGATATAAAGGATCTCCCGAGGTGGATGTGAACGCGAGGTCGGTGTAGCGCAGGACGATGATTGCAGCTGTGGCTATCAAATACCCCAAGTTCACGCGCATCCGACGCCAGAGGTTCATCGGCCCGGGTCGCATGAGCACGGTCACATGATGCCAGAAGAATATGGCGGGGATTACCTGCCAGCCTTGCAGCCAGCTGCCCCATCCGTCTGCAAAAGCCTCTGCCGGCCAAAACCAAAACAAGGGGTTCAATGCTCTGGAAAGTATTGCGGGTGAGGGCGGCGGGTTGAGGGCCAACAGAATATTAAAAAAGAATCCTGCCAGCGATAAAAATGTGAACCCGGCCAACCACGCGATGAGACTGCGTGGGCTGCGGGTGACGATATAGATCCCCAGCCAGACTGCAACCACCAGATCTACAAAATTGATCGCGACCGTCAATGTGTATAACAATTGATTTTCTCCCTATTGCCAGATCTTTTGCAAGGTTTGGTATATGAAATCCAAGTATAACCTGAGTTCCCCCAACTATTTTTTGACGGGTTTTACGCCTCGCGGATAGAGTGGACCAACCCTTGACATTAACGTTACGTTAGGGTTTAACATGGCTCCATGTTCACGGTAAAACAGCTCTCCGAACTGGCCGGTGTCACGCCGCGCACGTTGCATCACTACGACGATATCGGGCTGCTCAAGCCGTCCCGTGTGGGCGATAACGGCTATCGCTACTATGGGGATGAGTCCCTGTTACGGTTGCAGCAAATTTTGTTTTATCGTGAGCTGGATATGCCGCTGGATGGCATTCGCAAGATCATGGGACGCCGTGACTTCGATGTACAGCAGGCATTGGAGAGCCACAAGGAATCGCTGAGCAAACAGATCGAACGCTTGAACCGTTTACTCGGCACCGTGGACAATACGATCGATCATTTGAAAGGAAAAAACATCATGAGTGACAACAAGTACTTTGAAGGCTTTAGCGAGCAGGAACAGGAGAAGTATGCCCTCGAAGCAGAACAGATCTACGACCCGGAATCTGTGCGCGAATCGAATCGCAAGTGGAAATCCTACTCGAAGGCGAAGAGGGAAGCCATCATGGAGGAAGGCGGTGTGATTTACAAGGATATGATCGCGGTCATGCCAAAGGGTGCAAACAGCCCTCAGGCACAAGCGATCGTGGAACGCTGGCGCAAGCACCTCGATCATTTCTGGACCCCAAGCCTGGACCAGCTCCTCGGGCTTGCCAATGGATACAATGACGACCCTCGCTTCAGGGCCAACTTCGATAAAATGGCTCCCCGCCTTGCAGAATTCATGCGCGACGCGGTGAAAACCTATGTCGGGAATAAAAAGTAGACACAAAAGACTTCGGAGGCTCAAAGCCTCCGAAGTCTGCTTTTAAAGACAGGGAACATTTCAAACATTCCAGCGTTAAATAAAGTGAAACCAAAACGATGGAGATGAAAATGAAAAAGATAATCCTGATGATGATCAGCCTGCTCGTGCTCGCTGGTTTGATGTTGACGGCTTGTGCTGGTAATGTAACCAATTCCCCGGTTGGAGACTGGAAGCTTGTTTCCTACGGTTCCACGGCAAGCCCAACGCCGGCCGCGGCCGGTGTGGATACGTCCATAACTTTTGCCTCGAATGACCAGGTCAGCGGAAATGTGGGTTGCAATTCCTTTAGCGGAGATTACAGTGTTAATGGGTCTCAGATCACCTTCGGCCCGATCATATCGACTTTAATGGCTTGTGAAGATCCCATTGGGCAGCAAGAGGCCGAAGTGTTTCATGTGTTTACTGGCACTGTGAACTTCCAGGTTAATGGTAATACTTTGACGATCACTTCTGCGGATGGCACTTCAGCAGTAGTGCTGGAACGCAAATAGAGTTTCATGCCGATCAAAAAAAGCCAGAGGCGTCACGCATCTGGCTTTTTCTTTGAGTGAGACATTATCAGAAACAACATATATAAGCACCGTCCCGCGAAGTACCCGAAGGGTGAAGGCTTATTTCGTGTGATTTAAGCTTCCGGCTAAAGCCTTCGGGACGTTTTTTTCCACTTTTTCTTTGCGCTTATTCTAACTGCTTGCCCCACTGTATTGTTTCAGTCCCGATTTCCATACGCGGGATGCAATCCAAAAGCTGGCGATCCCTATGAAGAAGAACAGGATGACCCTGCTGATATCCAGTTCACCGCGCAGGGCCTGCAACGGGATCGTGGTTGCCACCGCGATGGGGACGATGAATGTTACGATGATCCTCAGCCATGCCGGATAGACCGTTGCGGGATAACGACCTGAGTCCATGAGCGCCTGCAGAATGGTCACATTGTTGTCGAATTTGGTGAACCAGAATGTCAGCGCGATCAATACGATCCATAAGCTGTAGATGACGACCGTCCCTGAGACGGTGAGCAGCATGAAAGTCAGGATGTTGGATATTGTGGCTGTGTCTCCAGACATGTTGATGCCCACGACAATCAGGATGACCGCAAGGACGAGGTCCCATATTCTCCAGACCGTGATGCGAGAGAAAGTGACGAGGAACATGGTGTTGATGGGCTGCAGGATGGTGTAGTCCATTGAGCCATCGCGAATGCTTGTGTTGAACTTTTCGGTGTTTGGCCAGATGAGTGCGATCATCATGGTGTTTACGAGGCGAAACACGCCTAATAAGGCGATCAATTCGCCGAGTCCCCAGCCGCCAAGCGAAGTGGTGTTGCTAAAAATTATATTAAGGCTGAGCAATTCCCAACCCAGCCACATCAGATTAAGCAGGATATTGACCACTGTATCCGCGCGATATGCCAGCGACATTTGAATGTTCAGCCGAAGGAATGAGCCAAGCAACTTTAGAGTCTGCATGTCAGGCTCCCACAGCCGAGAAGCGCTTTATGCCTTTGCGCCACACCCAGTTGAACAGCAAAAGCGAAGCCACGAGCCAAATGAATCCCATCACGTAGCCTTGAACGATCTGTTGGGTGGATAATTTCCCAAGGATCAACTGGATGGGGAAGTAGATAAGCAGTTGAAATGGAAGATATTGGGCGATGTCCTGAATGACCTTCGGCATGAGCGTTAGCGGGACGAACTGCCCCGAGAACAACAGGATCAGCGCATAATAAAATTCGTGGATCGAATAGATGCGTGTCGTCCAGAAGGCGAGCGCAGTGATCGCCGCCGAAAGTAGAAAGCCTACGAAAAAGCCCATCACCATCGCAGGGATGGCAAGCAGAATACCCATCAGTGTCACATCGCTGAAATCCGGTCTGAACAGAAAAAACAGGATGAACCAGATGGGCGTTAATCCCATGATGGTGAGTCCCTTGAAGGCAATGTTATTGACCAGTGCATTCGTCAGCATCGGATGGATCGGCCTGATCAATTCGCTGGAAAGCGTGCCATCCTGTATCTTGTACCCAAATGAATGAATGATGATGTTGCTTGTCACCTGGTCAACAATGAGCAGCGTCATGTAATACGTTATAAAATCGTTGGCCGTAAATCCGTTCACATCTCCCTTGCTGGTGGCGATGCTTGTCCATACGGCAAGATAGATAATTGGCGAGACCAGCCAATACAGCAGATACATCAGCAGGTTGGCGCGATATTGCCATTGCTCTGCCCAATTTACCTGCCACAGTCGTTGAAAGATAAGAATCATAAATTCTCCGGTTATCGTAGGGTCGCCCTTACTGATTAAATGCCTGCTCGATGACATCTTCGATGGGCGGATCGGTAATCGAGATATCGCTGATAGGCAGATCTGCCAGAAGGCGGGATGTGACTTTGGTAACGTCTTCGGCTTTCACCTGAATATAACGCTTCTCCGCATCCTCTTCATTCTGGACCTCGGTGCCGTATCCGCTTAGATCGTGCGAGCTGGCATCTGCAAGCGCGACCCCGATCAACTTGAACGGCGCGATCTTGTGCGAGAGGGTTGTGATGCCTCCATCGTATTTCAGCTGGCCCTGATGGATGATGATAATGCGTTCGCATAAGACTGTTACATCCGCCATGTAATGACTGGTGAGCAGGATGGTCGCACCGGTGCGTTTGTTGTATTCACGCAAAAATTCGCGGATGCGCGTCTGGCCGGTGATGTCGAGCCCGATGGTGGGTTCATCGAGGAACAATACTTTTGGACGGTGCAATAGGCCAACCGCGATCTCGCATTTCATGCGTTCGCCGAGCGAAAGGTTGCGCACCGGCTTCTTCATCAACGGCTCAAGTTCGAGCAGTTCGTCCAGCTCCTTGTATGTTTCCTTGTATTGATCGTCCGGAATCCGGTAAATGGCTTGATTCAGCAAAAATGAATCTGCGGCGGGAATGTCCCATGACAGACGGTTGCGCTGGCCCATGACGAGAGTCATCGAACGCAGGTATTCAGGCTTGAGTTCCCAGGGTGTGAATCCAAGCACTGTGGCATTGCCGCCGCTTGGATGAAGCAGCCCTGAGAGCATCTTGAGGGTGGTGGTTTTTCCCGCACCGTTTGGGCCAAGAAAGCCGACAACTTCTCCCTGTGCGATCGTAAAGTTGACCTCCTGCACAGCTTTCACATCCTTGTATTTGCGTTTGAAGAAACTGCGCACCGCCGCGCTGAACCCGCCTTCGCGCTCGGGCACTTGATAGGTCTTGCTTAGTTGTTCAACAATAATGGAATTTGATGACATGGTTTTTTCGCTCCTCGAAGGGGCGATTATATCATTCTTAGAACAAAGGTGCTAGATTTAAAATGCAGACACGCGGTACCAGATCTCCACATTCACATGGATCGTTTTATCATGCTGGATGTCCATTCCAAGATTTGGCTCCGAAACTGAGGCCGGCGTGCGCGACTTCATCATCATCGCCTGTGACTGGAACATCGCAGGTGCCTCCTCATCGTACGTATTCTCGATCAAGTCGTACACACCCAGCAACTTCACATTTAAAGACGCCGCAATTTTTTCCGCTTTGCTCTTTGCTTTTTCCAGGACGATATTCAACCCACGTTCGCGCGCCTCGTCTTCATTGTATTTCCATTCGATCCGCTCAAGAGTGGCATTCTTTTGCGAAGCGATCATATCCAACATCTCTGCCAGCTGATCCAGTTTCTCACAATGGATCTTTAGGCGGTAGATCGCGCTGGATGATTTGAGCAGCGCGCCACTCGCAGCCTCGATGTGGACCCCCTGCAGGGTAATCGCCTCACTCTTAAGCCCGAAACTGGTGAGGGCTTCGACGAGCTGGTTCACCTCTTTAGCCTTTTTCATCGCTTCTCTGCCGCTGACAAGCGATGAGCCCTTCACCGTTACGTGCAGGTCTGCATGGGTGGCAGGGATTTCTTCCTTATAAATTGTGGATACTTTTATTGTGTCGGGTTTAGATTCCATTTGGTTTACTTTCAGTTTTATCAGTATTTTGTTTGTCTTCAATATCAAGCGCCACCTTATAACCTACATAAGCAGCAACCCCATAGAGAAACAGGTCTCTGATCTTGAAAGAACTTGTGAAAAGCTCAATTACTGTAGATGGTGTATTGAATAGCATAAAAAGTGTGTCCAGAAACGAAGCTCCTTCTTCACGAGCAATTAAGGCTGCATAGTATAAAAAGTTTCCGAGCACACATCCGACTAATGAGAGACCTGCACCTGAGAGACCAAAGATCAGCGTCTCTCCTTTTCCTAACAATCGTACTCCCAAACCTACTAAAAAACCAACGCCAATCGCCAATAACTTATTATGAAAATCGGTGTAGTATGCGATCAATCCCCACAGCGCGGCACTTAGTACCATAGCAATACCACCGCCGATCCAGCCATTTATTAGATTGGAATCAGTGTCCAGTTGTGCAATTGCAGGTTCAGTATTTTTAAAGAATGGGTCCATAATGGGTTTGTTCTCTTTCTTTATTAAGTGACCATTAGTTTTTGTTTCGGATACTTCTCGTATCTTTTCTCTTCCATTACGCGTTTGATTCTATCAAATCCTTCCCACACTTCAGCGAATGAAGTATACAACGGTGCGAATCCCAAACGGATATTATCCGGCTCTCGGAAATCGGGGATGACGTTCATCTCTTCGATGAGCGCGCGGTTGATGCGATAACCGTCCGTGTGGCGGATGCTGATATGGGAGCCGCGTTGGGCAGAATCCCGCGGGGAGCCGAGAGAAAAGCCGAAGGGGGCAAGCAGGGCTTCGGTCAGGCAGGAAGCGTATTCCGTCAGCAAAATGGATTTGGCGCGGACGGAGTCCATGTCCGTTTGCAGAAGCGGCTCGAGAGCGGCTTCCATTGTTAATAATGAAAGGATGGATGGTGTACCAGTCAGGAAGCGGGCGATGCCGGGCGCCGGGGAGTAATCTGGGTCGAAAGCGAATGGCTGGTTTTGCCCGACCCAGCCCCAGACGGGCGAGTTGATCTTTTCCTGCAAGGCTTTATTAACGTAAAGAAAAGCCGGCGCACCCGGGCCGCCGTTGAGATATTTATAGGTGCAGCCGATCGCGAGATCGACGTTATATTTATCAAGTTCAATGGGCAGCGCGCCGACGGAATGGCTCAAGTCCCACAACACGAGTGCGCCTTTGCGATGAGCAAGCTCTGTGATGCGTTGCATGTCATACAGAAAGCCGCTTTTGAAAGCGACATGTGATAATGTGACGAGCACGCTTTCTTGATTGATCGCTTTTTCAAGTGCGTCGAGATCGGGCGTGATGTCGTTATCTTTTGAATCTATTCGAATAATTTCATGATGAGGCGATGGTCGGGAGACCATCGCCGAGCTGTTATTGTTGGATGCTGGTCTTATCATCCCCGTAGGGGGCCTGACCAGCATCTCAACACACCCTTGCAGGATGTAAAGATCGGATGGGAAATTGAGCGTATCTGTGACGATGCGTTTCTTGTTTGGATGAAGGGTTAATGCGGCCATGCTGAGCTTAAACAAATTGACCGAGGTACTGTCACTGACGATGACCTGCCCTGCTGCGGCCCCGATCAATGTGCCGATCTTATCGCCAACACGTACAGGCGATTCCCACCAGCCCTTGTTCCAACCGCGAATTAGATCCGTACCCCATTCTTGCTCCACAACTTGTTTGGCTCGCTCGATCGCAGTTTTTGGCAAACGTCCAAGTGAATTTCCGTCGAGATAGATCAGGCTTGGGTCAGAAATGACAAAGGCCTCGCGAGTGGAGGCCAGTTTGTCCTGTGAGTCGAGTCGTGCAGCGAACTCGCGGGTGGGGAGGAAGTTCATCTTTTCTGCCACGGATTGCACTGATTTTCGCGGATTCTTATTTGGTTTTTCTACCACGGATTTCACTGATTTTCGCGGATTTTTTCTTTGGTTTATTTGATGACGCGGCGGTGTTCGAGAGAGCCGGCGCCAAAGTTGAGCAGAAGAGCGAGCCGATGGCCTGTCGCCGCAAGGTAATGCATGGCTTGTGCTTGATGTACTCCACTAAGTTTTGAGACAGCTTTGATCTCTACGATTAACTTTTCTTCCGCGACAAAGTCTGCAATGTACTCTCCAATCAATGCGTCTTTATATACCACAGGTAGGTGAACTTGTTGTTGAAAAGGAATATTTCTTAAACTCAGCTCTCTTGCCAAAGCGGATTGATATACGGATTCCAAAAAGCCAGGTCCCAGGATCGTGTGAACTTCCATTGCCGCACCGATGACAGCGAAAGTCAATTCTTTGTAGAGCAATTCAGTCATAGCACGTCCCTTAAAGAATCAATCCGTGTTCATCCGAGTAATCCGTGGCTAATTTTTTCTGGATTCTGCTCATTGCATATTCGGCCAGTGCGGTGATCGTAAGCGATGGGTTCACGCCGGGGTTGGCCGGCATGATCGAACCATCGATAATATATAAACCAGGATAATTATGCACTGCGAAATTCTCATCGACCACACCCTCTTCGGGGGATTTACCCATCGGCGCGCCG
The DNA here is from genome assembly GCA_964549865.1 of uncultured Anaerolineaceae bacterium. Lineage (GTDB taxonomy): Bacteria > Chloroflexota > Anaerolineae > Anaerolineales > Villigracilaceae > Villigracilis. The sequence goes on along the minus strand of CAZJYB010000004.1, from coordinate 20,536 downwards.
CCGAGGATATGCGCAGTGGTGGGCAGGTTCAATAGATTTTCCCCGAGCGAACCGAGCGCGATCCCATTCGTGCGATCTGCGAATTCACGCGTCAGCTCATGTGAGCCTTGTACTTGAGCGTGGATCTTGTAACCGGGCTCCTCGTCTGCCACCATGCCGCGGCGAAATAACGTAAAGCCACTGCGTCCAATACGGAAGCGCATGCGGTTATCCGTGTGCTGCATGACGAGCAATATCGTCACATTGTGTGCCCAGCCCGGTAAAAATAATGCCTTCGCAAAATCAACAGGATGTGTTAATGCCCACCATAAAAATTTCAGCACCCGCATTGGGATGCTTACATCGGTATCGATCAATGGCGCAGCCAGGAAGCGCATCAGCGATGATCCGTTTGGATAACGGACAGGCTCCACGCGCGTCATCTCGTCATGGTTGTAGATGGATGAGATCGACACGCCCTCTGAATAGTTAATGTCTGACCTGCGCGCCACGCTTCCCAATATGGCCTCTGAATTGGTCCTCACCATATGGCCCAATTTCTTTGGGAGATCTGGCAGCGACTTTTTTACATCGCGCAGGTTCAACAGCAGTTTCATGGTCCCCATCACGCCTGCGGAAAAGATGACATTTTTCGCTTTTACAACCTGCTTCTGTTTAAAAAGTGACGTACTGCTTTGACAGGTGACTTCATACAAAGTGCTGTTGGCGGTTGATGGTTGGTGGTTGGCCTTCAACTGTCCACCCTCAACCGCCAACTGTTTTACATCAACCACTTCAACTTCCGCGCGTACCTCCGCGCCGTTCTTCTCTGCAAAATATAAATAATTCTTCGGGAGTGTATTCTTCGCGTTATACCGGCATCCCACCATGCACCCACCGCAATGCCGGCATCCCGCGCGCTCAGGACCCTCCCCGTTGAAATATGGATCTGATACGGTCACACCCGCCTCGCCGAAATACGCGCCCACGTCCGTCGCGCGAAACGTATCGCCCGTGCCGAGTTCCTGCGCCATTTGTTTGAGAAGTTCATCCGCTTTCCATAATTTGGGATTGCGCGCTACGCCGAGCATTCGCTTCGCTGTCTCGTAGTGTGGACGAAGCACCTCACCCCATTTCACATTTTGTTTCCACGCAGGTGTCGCGAAGGTTTCTTCTGATGGAATTTCAAGCACGTTGGCATACCCAAGGCTGCCGCCGCCCACGCCTGCGCCGTGCATGACCATTACACCTTTAAGGAGGCTGATCTGTAAAATGCCAAATGAACGTATGGCAGGGATCCAGACGTATTTCCAGAATTGCCAGTTACTTTTGGCGAAATCCTTGTCTTCAAAGCGTTTGCCTTTTTCGAGTACGAGAACGGAATAGCCTTTTTCGGTCAGCCGCATGGCTGATACACTGCCCCCAAAGCCGGAACCGATGATGATGTAATCGTAGATTTTGTCGCTCATGGTTTTCCTGCCAATTTGATTTGCTGTCTGAATTATACTTTGCTAACTCATCGGAACGCGGACTTCAGTCCGCACCATAGAGCAGACTAAAGTCTGCATTCCATATTTATAAGGGTATACATGACAACTCCAATTTTCAATTCACGTCGTTCTCCTGTTTATGGTCGCGGTGGAATCGTAGCCACGTCCCAGCCATTGGCTACTGCGGCGGGCCTTTCGATCCTTGCAAAGGGCGGTAATGCGGCAGATGCTGCAGTAGCCGCGGCTGCCGCGCTGAATGTCACCGAGCCTACCTCGACCGGCATTGGTGGCGACATGTTCGCGTTGTATTACGACGCGAAGAGTCAGAAGGTCACCGCGTTGAATGGGTCTGGCCGCACACCATCCGCGCTTACGCTCGAACAGTTGACGAAAGACGGGTTCAAGGATGAGCTGCCTCCTTTCCATCCACATACGGTGACCGTGCCAGGTGCGTGTGCAGGCTGGTTCGACCTGATCGAAAAACATGGCTCGCTTGGAATGTCTGAACTTCTTGCGCCGGCGGTTCAACTTGCGGAGGAAGGTTTTCCGGTCGCGCCGCTGACCTCTTATTTTTGGAAGCGCGGCGCCGATGCACAATTAAAGTCTGCGCTGAATGGCTATGAGATGACCATTGATGACCGTGGCCCGGAGCCCGGCGAAATCTTCCGTAACCCGGGCCTGGCGCGCACATTTTCTACCATCGCGCACAGCGGTAGGCAGGCTTTCTACGAAGGCGAGATCGGGCAGGCCATTGTTAGTGTGCTGAAGCATGCCGGGGGTCGCATGACCGAGGCGGATCTCGCCGCGCATGTGTCCACGTGGGAGGATCCAATTTCAGTTAATTATCGTGGTTTGAGAGTCCATGAATGCCCACCCAACGGACAGGGACTCGCCGCGCTCCTGGCATTGAACATCCTCGAAGGCTTTGACTTAACCGCGCTCGCCTCTCTCTCGACCGAACGCCTGCATCTCGTGATCGAGGCATTGCGCCTCGCCTTTGCAGACGCGCGCTGGTATGTGGCCGATCCCGCGTTCAACGATCTTCCGCTCGAACAATTGCTTTCAAAAGAATATGCGGATGAACGAAGAAAGTTAATTAATATGAAGCGCGCCACAGTGGACCAAAAGCGCGGCACGCCGGTTTCATCCTCGGGCACGGTCTATCTCAGTGCTGTGGATAAATTCGGCAATGCCTGTTCATTCATTAATAGTAACTATTGGGGATTTGGGACCGGCATCGTGCCGAAAGGCTGGGGATTCACCTTACAGAATCGCGGCCATAACTTCAGCCTCGACCCAAACCATCCGAACGCGCTCGCGCCGAACAAGCGGCCTTATCACACGATCATCCCCGCGATGGTGACGCGCGAATCGGATAATTCCTTATTTGGTTCTTATGGTGTCATGGGTGGGTTCATGCAGCCACAGGGACATGTACAGGTGCTCTCCGCCCTGGTGGACGATGGACTCGATCCGCAAGCCGCGCTCGACCTGCCACGCTTTTGCATCGACGTGGAAAAATCAGGCGGCCGCGTCGCGCTCGAGGAAGGTACGCCCGAGAAGACCATCTCCGGTTTGACAAAGATGGGGCATCCCGTTCATACGGTCAGCGGTTACGAACGCGCCCTCTTCGGCAGAGGACAGATCATCTTACGCGATCCGGAAACGGGTGTATTGTCTGCTGGCAGCGACCCACGTGCGGACGGCTGCGCGATGGCGTTGGTTTAATTTCCAGACGACTAAGACAAAAAATCAATCCTTGTCATTTGACAAGGATTGATTTTTTGTCTTGTTTCGCTAGATCACCGAAACTTCCACGGATAGTACTGGTGGAAGATAATCAGCAAGCAACTCCCAGTTGTCACCAGCGTCGCGGCTGAAGAATATCTGGCCGGTGGAAGTGCCAACGTAAATGCCGGCATCTTCCAATGTGTCCGTTGCCATGGCTTCACGCAGGACAACCAGATGTGAACGTTCAGGAAGTCCCTTTGTCAATTTTTCCCAGGCCCGGCCTCCATTACGGCTGCGCCAGATCGCAAATTGACCTTCCACACTCACACGATATTCGTCGCTTTCTTCCAATGCTATGTAAATCGTTTCAGGTTCATGTGGATGGACTGCTATAGGGAAGCCGAAGCGGCTGGGCAACAATCCCTCACCGATGTCGATCCAATCCTCGGCAGCGTTATCCGAACGATACACGCCACAGTGATTTTGTTGAAATAGAACCTGTGGGTTGCCCGGGTGCATTACCATTTTATGCACACACTGGCCGAACTCGGGGAATTTATCCGGCGAGAAATCTGCACGTACATTTTTGTTCAGGGGTTTCCAGGTGAGGCCGCCATCATCGGTGCGGTAACAACCGGCTGCCGAGACCGCGATGTACATGCGCTGTGGGTTGGTAGGGTCCAAAATGATCGTGTGCAAACACAACCCGCCTGCACCGGGGTTCCACTGCCCGCGTTGCGGATGATCGTACAGGCCTTCGATCAGTTCCCAGCTCTCGCCGCGATCGGTCGAACGGAATAAGGTTGCAGGCTGTACACCGGCGTATAACACGTTCGGTTCGTCTGCGCGGCCCGGTTCGATGTGCCAGGTCTTGATCACTTTTTCAGGGACGTCCTTTAGTTTGTCTGCTTCCCAGCCAACCTGGCTGGCCTCGTCCACGCTGCCGATCGGGCGACCGGATTTGGATGGACGCGTGAACGCCGGCACCTGTTTGGCCTGGGTCCACGATTTGCCCATGTCATCGGAGTAGTGAGTGACCGGGCCGTACACTGGATGCGAGCCCGAAGCATGCAGGCGCCCATCGCGCGGATCGCGTTTCATATGCATGACTTCCCAGCTCTTGAACAACAGATCGCTGGCCTCCCATTTCTTGCGCTTTGCATCGCTGGTGAAGATATAGCCGCCCTTGTGGGTACCGACAAAAACTTTGACTTCAGATTTAGTTGTCATAATCTCTCCTGTCTTGAAGCGCATTCTATCATTATTAGAACAAAAGTGCTAGATGATTCTTTGTCGGATCGATGTCCTGAAGGGATAGAGGAATTTTATCGTTGGTTCGCGCAAAGCTCGCGGCCAGTCGCCAAAAGCTAATACGTATAAAACCCTCTTCCGCTCTTCCTGCCCAAATATCCCGCGTCGACCATCTTTCTCAATAAATATGCGGGACGATATTTATCCTCACCCAGGTCACGCTGCAAAACTTCCATTACGAATAATACTACATCAAGCCCGATCAAATCTGCAAGAGTCAACGGCCCCATCGGATGGTTCATCCCCAGCTTCATGACCTGATCGATCGCTTCCGGTGTGCCGACATTTTCCTGCAGAGCGAAGATCGCTTCATTGATCATCGGGCACAAGATGCGGTTGGAGATAAAGCCCGGCGAGTCGTTTGCCTCCACGGGTTCCTTGTCCATCACTTTGCATAATTCAACGATTGTTTTGGTCGTTTCGTCCGATGTGCCCAGCCCGCGAATGACCTCCACCAGTTTCATCAACGGAACGGGATTCATGAAGTGCATCCCGATGACCTTATCCGGCCGCTTCGTATTCGCAGCGATCTTTGTTATTGAAATGGAGGATGTGTTGCTTGCAAGGATCACACCCTCACGTGCGGCTGAATCCATATCCTTGAAGATCTTGAATTTCAATTCGGGGTTTTCGGTGGCGGCTTCAATGACCAAATCGGCATCTTTCATCGTATCCATGTTACTGACAAACTTGATCGCATCCGCACTGGATTTCTGCTCCGCGGTAAGTCTCCCTTTTTCGAGCAGCTTTGCAGTGGACTTTTCAATGGTGGATCTTGCCTTCTCGAGTGCGGCAGGCTGAACATCCATGCAGGAGACGTTGTATCCACTCGTCGCCGCGACCTGCGCGATGCCGTTGCCCATGGTCCCTGCACCGATCACGAAGATGTGTTTGATAGTCATTTGCTTTCCTTGTTCGTCATTGCGAGGAGCCAGTGGGCGACGAAGCAATCCCACTATTATGGATGGGATTGCTTCGGGCGAAAAGCATCGCCCTCGCAATGACGGATTATTTTTGTTTTTCGCGCCAAAGTTTTATGTTATTCTGTATCTGTTCGATATGCCCGGGGATGTGTGCGGAATACACATCGATCCACTTCTCGAATGTATAAGGCTCGTCATATTCAGGATGGATGATCGAGTGCGTGAATACCTCCTCTGGCTGCCTCTTGAGTAATTCATACGTGGTTTTTCTGGCCAGCCGCGTCACGTTCAGGGCGTCTTCGAAATTGTGCTCGTAATATTTTAATTTTATTGCCCAATGTGCCTGGTCGTATCCCATGATCACACCGCCCGGCTCGACGATCAATTTGCGGGCACGCAACGCTGCATTGGATTCTGAATCCGCAATGTGGATGATGACCTCATAAACGCTCCATTCCATCGCGTCCGGCTTGAAATGCATCGCCTCTGTAGGCAACTCGGCCAGCGCGGCCTTCAACAGGTCGATCCCGCGGCCGTACAATTCTATCTTTTCATCGCGTTCCTTTTTATCCATGATCGATTTCTCCTCGGTGGTTGAGTAGGCCAAAGGCCGTATCGAAACCACCATTTGCTATTCCAGTTCGATCGCCATTGCGACCGCCTCGCCACCTCCTAAACATAATGAAGCGATCCCTTTTTTCAGGCCGCGATCTTTCAACGCGTAGATCAAGGTGATCAGTATGCGCGCGCCGCTTGCGCCGAGGGGATGCCCAAGCGCGATCGCGCCGCCGTTGACGTTGACCTTGTCCCAATCCCAACCCTGGTCTGCAAGCGCGTAGCCATCTGCCAGGACCTGCGCGGCAAAGGCCTCGTTGAGCTCGATCAAGTCTACATCCTTCAAGGTCCATCCAATTTTCTTTAATAACTTTGGGATCGCGTACGCAGGCGCGGCAAAGAGATATTTCGGCTCGACCGCAGACTGTGCATAGCCAACGACCTTTGCGATCGGCTTGAGCTTGTTTTTTTCAGCGTAGGCGCGTGATGCGATTACCACCGCGGCGGCACCGTCATTCATGGAGGAGGAATTCCCTGCCGTTACTTTTCCATTTTCCTTGAAGGCGGGTTTCAGTTTTGTGAGAGAGTCCAGCGAAGCATCCTTGCGCGGACCTTCGTCCGTACCGATCAATGTCACTTCCCCTTTTCGGCCGGGGATCTCGACGGGGACAATTTCAGCTTTGAACTTACCCTGCTCCTGAGCCTCAACAGCTTTGGCGTGAGAACCCAGCGCAAATTGATCCATGGCCTCGCGCGTCACCTCATACTCGTCCGCGATGAATTCGGCGGCGTTGCCCATGCCCCAATTCTCGAACGGATCCCACAGCCCGTCATTTAATAACGCGTCCGTGAGCGCCTGATTGCCGAATTTCAATTCTCCGGAACGTCCGGCGACGAGGAACGGCGTACGACTCATGGATTCCATGCCGCCAGCGATAAAGAGCTCTGCATCGCCGGCGCGAATAGCCTGTGCGGCCTGCATGGCAGCTTTCAATCCCGAACCGCAGACTTTGTTCACAGTGGTCGCGCCCACGGTTGCCGGCACGCCGGCGAAGATGGCGGCCTGCCGCGCCGGGGCCTGCCCGTTGCCGGCCTGCACCACGTTGCCCATCAATACTTCTTCCACATCTTTCGGGTCGATGCCCGCGCGTTCCACCGCGGCTTTGATAGCGACCGCGCCCAGTTTTGTCGCGTTAACCCCGCTCAGCGCGCCCTGGAATTTTCCGATGGGCGTACGTGCCGCGCTTAAGATCACAGCTTCGTTCTCTTTGGCCATCAAGCCTCCTGTTCGATATGCGGCAATTATACAACCAGGAACGCGGACTTTAGTCCGCAAAATAAAGCGGACAATATAGCAGACTCAAGTCTGCACTCCGTTATCAGTTACAATTTAAGGGATGAATGAACACGACTCCCTTTATGACTTAGTCGGCGGCGCGGCGGGCTTGCGCTCCCTCGTCGACCGTTTTTACGATCTGCTGGATGTCTCTCCTGAAGCGGCTCAGATCCGCGCCCTGCATCCAAAAAGCCTGAAGGGTTCGCGCGAAAAGTTCTTTATGTTCCTTTCCGGCTGGTCGGGTGGGCCCTCGTTATATATCGAAAAACACGGTCATCCTCGTTTGCGAATGAGGCACGCGCCGTTTTCGATCGGTGCTATGGAGCGCGACCAGTGGCTGTGGTGCATGAATAAGGCGCTGGATGAAAGCGGGTTCGATCCACAGGTGATCGAGCATTTACGGGCACGGTTAGGCGAAGCTGCGGATTTTTTACGGAACCGCGCAGAGGAATGAAGAAGCCGGCGGATTTACCGCCGGCTTCTTCATTATTTATTTTGCCCCTTCGGGTGGATAGTATCGTAACCTCCACACGCCATCGCCTTCATCTGTTAATGCCGAGTAAGGCGTCGCAACGAAGATCCATGTTCTGCCGGGTTTCAGTTCGGCGGGGGTTCCATCCGCATTCAGGAACTGCATCGGCCTGCGCTGTCCGGTCTTTTGTTCATATTCGCCGGATTTCGTGCTCCAGCGGATATCGTATTTCATTCCATCGCGGAACAGGAACGCATATCCCTGATCGCCCTGTTCCAGGTGGATGTCCAGATTCGTGGGAGAGACCACATCATGCTCCACATAGATGACAATGAAGTTCTCAAAATCCAGCCGGCGGCCGGTTAAGCGATCTGTATCTGTGTGCAGTTCACCCGCGGTCTTTTGGTTGGCATTATCGACAAATCTCAGCCACGAACCATACAGGGGATCGTACGTCCAACCGGATTGATTAAGGTAGGCAACATACACATTGACCTGCTCGGCAGGCGCACCACCTTCAGGTGCCTCCTCAGAAAATACGTTGCTCGAATAATCGAACTCGCTGCGTGTGTGTCCCATATTGTCTTTTGCAATGGCTGCCATTCGTTCGAGGGACATCATCGAACCGCCGCCCCTGTCTTCATGCGCCACAAATGCACATTGCGGGATCTGTTCGAGCACTTCCTCCGACGCGAACGCGTAGATCAAACAGGAGCTTTGGAAGAAGCCGGCAATATCCGCATGGATCAGACGCCCGGAGCGGATCGGGCCGATCTCCGCTTTGGGCAGTTTGGTGGATTCGTCCGGAGTGGGGATCAATTTCTCAAGCGGGATCAGGCCTGCGTCCAGATAAAGAAGTGTGGATGTCAGGACCGCTTCGGCGCGACCCGATACCTGGTCCGCATCGCTATCCGCATTTTCATCCCCCACGTTTTGATCCGTAAATTGCAGCCATTCGGGCAAAATGAATTCAACTGTGTAAACATGCGGCTCCACATTGAATCCGTAATAACCGTTCGAATCCGTCGTGGTTTTGTCAATGAGATCACCGCTGTCATCATACAACTTTACACAGACGCCGCCAACGCCGGGTTCATAGGGCTCCTGCCTTCCATTTTTATTTTCATCGAGCCATACCTGGTTGCCGAGAATTTCATCGGTTTGTTCGAATACATTCGCGCGGATATCACAATCCCCGCTGACCGGAATCTCGGGTTCAGGGAAATCTCCGTGGAACACGGCGAGGAAGCGCGTGGCGCCTTCGGTGATATAGAATTCGAAAACCCACGGCGCGAATGAAAGGCCGGCTTGCGGACGCGCAACCGGAGGAAAGTGGGAAACCGAAACCAGCAAGGCGGGATATTTAAAGTGGCTCGGGTCCTCAACAGACAGCCCCGTCAGTGGGTTGTAGTTCGCGGGGAAATCGCTTTTTTGCGGGCCCAATGAGGCGGGTGTGGAGAGGGGTTGGGCTGTAGGTGTGACAGTCGGTGGGATCGCACCTTGTGTGGCGGTCACCGCGGGAATAATGACTTCTGCTTCCGGATTTACATCCAACCATTCCTCGAAGTCTTCCTCCGTCATCCTGCCGCTTACAGGCAGAGTCGTTGCATTGACCACCACCGCGGCCTGCCCTGCGATCAAATTCACTTCCCCCGCTTCGTTATTGAGCGAGCAGTCGCCTTCGAGGCAGGTGATCTTGATGTGATCATCGGCCTGTGTTTCCACCGATAAATAGGAGCCGCGCACGGAGGCTACACCCGAGGGGGTTTCAACTTCCACAGAACCGGTGGTCAGGATGATCCATACCTTGCCGGTTTCAAGTTTTAGTTTTGTGAAGGGATCCCTGTTCTTTTCGTCGAGCGCTTCGATGGTGAAATGGGAGGAGGGCCCGGCGCGGAAGAACGTACCGCTGGCGAGATCCACACGTACGCGGCCGTCGTCCCCGGTTTGCACCTGCGCGCCCGTTTGAATAACGCGTCCGCTTTGTGCGGGAGAATATTCAGTCTCAGGCGGTTGTTTTGCATCCACCCTTCCTGTCACTTCATTCAATGTGGCGTATAGCGGTGGGGATTGTATTGTGGCTCCACCAGCCCGGGTGCACGCAAGAAATACAAGCACAAGAATGCCCATTACGAGCATTGTCCCTGTGCGTGATCGATTTGACATCCTGCCTCCAATATTAAAACGTTAGACCATAGTGTAACGCCATGTCATTCCCCCGTTCGGTCCAATTTCAGTTTTGTTAAGAAATCCTAATTTTCCCTAGTTGGAATTGAAGGCAGCGCGTACGCGTTGGTAGGAATCTTCCAGGGTTTCCGGCAATACGCGCGTCTCTGCCAGCGTGGACATGAAATTCGTATCTCCGTTCCAGCGCTGCACCACGTGAATGTGGACGTGCCCCAGCACACCCGCGCCCGCGGCTTCGCCGATGTTCGCACCCATGTTGAATCCCTGGGGTTTGTAGATGCTCCGCAGCACGGTCATGGAACGTGACGTCAATTCCATGATCTCAGCGCGTGTGGCGGCATCGAGTTCGTCGAGATTGCCCTTGTGCTCGAAGGGGACGACCATTAAATGCCCGCTCGTATAGGGATAGCGATTGAGGATCACATACGCGAGTTTTCCGCGCATCGCGATCAGGTTCTCGGGCCCGTCGGTTTTGGCTTGCGCATTGCAAAACACGCAGCCGTCCTCTTTTTCGTGCTTTTCGATATATGCCTTACGCCAGGGTGACCACAGGTGTTTCATAGGATGAGATGATTTTAGCAGAAAAACTTTCATCTTTTCCATTAACCATTCACTATTCCCCGTTTTTCGATTATCCTCCCCGCAATGTTCCAATCTTCATTGTTTTCCTCGAATCACCTGACCGTCTCGCAACTCACCTTTCGCATTCGTAAATTGTTGGAAGGTGACGTGGAGTTACAGGATGTATGGGTGGAGGGCGAGATCTCCAACCTTTCACGGCCGGCCTCCGGTCATATCTATTTCACGCTCAAGGATAAGAACGCTTCATTACGTTGCGTGATGTGGAAGACAGACGCGGCGCGCCTGCGCCTGGCCCTGCAGGAAGGTGCGGCCGTTGAAGCGCATGGCAAGATCGCAGTATACGAACCGCAGGGACAATACCAACTCATCGTTAATCTCCTTCAGCCCAAAGGCGAAGGTGAGTTGTATCAGGAATTCCTGCGTCTGAAGGCGATGCTCGAGGCGGAAGGTCTGTTTGACCCTGAACGCAAACGCCCGGTCCCTGAATTGCCCAATGTAATTGGGATCGTTACCTCGCAAACCGGCGCGGCCTTGCGCGACATGCTCAACACGTTGCGCCGTCGTTTGCCTCTCGCGAAAGTGATCCTGGCGGCTTCTCCCGTACAGGGAATCGAAGCTCCGCCCGCGTTGGTGAATGCGCTTCGATCCATCAACAAACAAAATCCGGATGTCATCTTGCTGGCACGCGGCGGCGGTTCCATCGAAGACCTGTGGGCCTTCAATGATGAACGCGTCGTACGGGCGGTCGTTGATTCAAAAGCGCCGGTCATTTGCGGCGTGGGCCACGAAACGGATTTCACCCTGTGCGATTTCGCTGCGGATCTGCGCGCACCGACTCCCACCGCTGCGGCAGAACTGGCCACGCCGATCACGATACTGGACCTGGGCAGTGAACTGCTCACGGTGCGCGCCCGCCTTACGGACCTGATCCTCAACCTGCTTGCTGAACAAAAGGCCTCGATCCTCTCCGTGATCGCGCGGCTGAAATATGTTTCTCCCGAAAGAAGCATCCAGACCGAGACCCAGCACCTGGACGAACTTGCGCGCCGCGCCTTTTCCGCGTTGGGTCACTACATCCAATTGCAAGCTGCACACGTAGATGGAATATCGAAACGATTGCAGTCGTTGAATCCGGAAGGCGTACTGTCGCGTGGATATGCTATTATCACGCGCAAGGACGACGGCCAGGTCGTGTCGCAGGTGGCACAGGCGCGCGGCGCGATGAAGGTCCGCGTGAGCGACGGTGAGTTTGAAGTGAAGAAATAATTAAAATTGCTCAAGGCGCCGTCCTCGGCGCCGAGGATGGCACCTTGAGCGTAGTGGAGCATTTATGGCAAAATCATCTTCGAAAAAATCAGAAAAATCCGTTGAAGACCTCTCTTACGAAGAGGCCATGGCCGAATTGGAGGGCATTGTCGATTCGCTGGAGGGGGAGCAGAGTCTGCTTGAAGATGCGATGAAGCTATTTGAGCGCGGGCAGGCCCTGGTGACGCGCTGCGGCGTCCTGCTCGAAGCCGCGCAGCTCAAAGTGCAGAAACTGGCCGGTGAGTCACTGATGCCCTTCGAGGAAGAATCCGAATGAACCTTGCTGCGGTTTTAGAAAATAAAGTGCTGATCGCCTGCATGCTTGGCTGGATCATCGCGCAAGCATTAAAGATCCCCACCGAATATCTTCGCTCGCGTCGCTGGATGTGGCCGATGTTCTTTGCCCCGGGCGGCATGCCTTCCTCGCATACCGCCTTGATGGTGGCTGCGACCTTTTCAACGGGTTTATATCATGGGTTTGATAATCCCATATTTGGAATTGCTGTTGCCATTACGATGATCGTAGCACACGATGCTTCCGGCGTGCGCAGGCAGGCGGGCATGCAGGCAGAACGCATCAATGTGTTGTTCGAAGAATTATTAAAAGGCCATCTGTGGGATGAGAACGACCTGCGCGAAGTGATCGGCCATACGCCGCTGGAAGTGCTGGGTGGTATTTTACTGGGGCTGCTGGTTGCGACCATCCAATGGCTGGTCTGGTCATAATATTTTGGAGTCTCGTGTTGCCAAACTTGGCCTCTTCTTCGAAAAGGTGAAACAAATGAAAACAGAAAAAAAGTTGGTTCCTTCATTGATCCTGGTTTTACTCCTGGCTGCTTGCGATGGGGCGATTGCTGCAGAAACATCCGTCCCTGAACCCCTGATTCCAACGGCAACCCTGCCGGCATTTCCAACTCCCACCTCCACTGTTACACTGCCTGCTTCTCAACCCGATGGATTTCCTTATGTACCTCTCTTGAGCGCAGAGCTTCCACAGGATGGGCTGGTTCTCGCCGCGCACTCATATTCAGACAATGCTTGCTACGACGTGGCCGTTTATCAGGATGATACATATCTCGTCCTATCCTGCTTTCCTGGATTTGCGTACCCTTCGCCGACAGGTATTTTGAATACGAACCAATCGACCTATCTGCATCGCTGGATGGAGCGATATCAAAGTTATGAAACGCCATCCGCCAGCGGTTTGCTCAAGTTTCTCGGAAATGGAACGCTTATCGCGGACGATGCGGCACAGATTTCGATGCGAAGACTCCTGGGCGACGTAGAATGGGTGGCGCACGCGTATGTACATGCCGGCGGCTGGCCCAGTGCAGTTTATGCGGCGCAACGTGTCCTTGCGGCAGAGCTTGGTATCGTGACGGATGAGATCACCGTGCTGAAGTTCGAGGTTGTTGATTTTCCGGATGCCTGTCTCGGCGCCCCGGGGCCGGATGAACTTTGCGCACAGGTCATCACCTCTGGCTGGGTGGTGCAATTGATCGCCGATAATTTTCTGTATGAATTCCATACAGAATTGTCCGGCTATGATATCCGTCTATTCGGTGAACCGCAAATTGCCCCCACGCCGGCCCCGCAAGGATAGAGTTATTTCCTTAAACGATTGCTCACTGCTTTGGTGAGCAATTTTATTTCCGGGACTCTGAGAATTAAGAGTCCCATCAGGTAAATGGTTCCCCCAATTGCGACTCCGCCCAATGCGACAACCCAACGCGTCAAACTGCCTGTAACTTGAATCCAGGCCAATACACCGATCGTCATCCCAAGCGACGCGAGCGCGCAGGCGCTGAATCCGCGCGCGATATGTCTCCCCTCAATGCCGCCGAGTCTTTTTCGCATGAAAATAAACAACGCCGTTGCTTCGAGCGCGGTGGCGAGCGAGTTGGCGAATGCCAGCCCGCCAAGCGGAAGCCATCCCAGAGACTCGAATCCCTGCGCGAAGGTAATACTGAAGACCACGTTTAATCCCATTGCAATTGTGCCGATAACGACAGGCGTTTTTGTATCGTGCTGCGCATAAAAAGCGCGCGTGAGTATTTCCATGATCGAATGTCCCACCAGCCCGGCCGCGTACCATAGCAAAGCCCAGGAAACGATCTGAACGGAACGTTCATCGAACTCGCCGCGTTGATATAACAATGAAACGATGGGCTCACGCAGGAGCATCAGCCCAAGGCTTGCGGGCAGCGCCAGCAGGATCACGCCGCGCAGGGAAGCCGCAAGCGAGGCGCGCATCTCATCCTTTTGACCGAGCGCGTGCTGTGCGGAGAATGTGGGCATGGCCGCGATCGCCACGGATTGCGCAATGACCGCCTGTGCCATGAGCATGAGTGAAAATCCATAATATAAGCCGGATACACTTCCACTGGTCATTTGGGAAGCCAGCCAGGTGTTGACCCAAAAATTCAATTGTACAATCGCCACGCCGAGCAAACGCGGGCCCATGAGTAAAAACACCTGGCGGACGAGCGCGTCGCTTAATCCAAGCCTGAAGGTGTACGCGCCTTTTTGTTTTAATAAAGTTGGGAATTGTACAAGCAGGTACAACAGCGCGCCGATCACTACACCCCAGGCGAGTCCGTAGATCCCCATGGAGGGCGCGAGCACGACCGCGCCGAAGATGATCCCAAGTTGATATAGCGCAGGGGTTAATGCAGGGATTAAAAATATCTGGTGTGCGTTCAGGATCCCCACGATCAGCCCGCCCAGCCCAAATAACACGGCCGCAATCAATTGAATGCGTAATAATGAAATGGTCAGCGCGAAAAGTCCTGGGTCGGTGGAAAGGCCGGGTGCGAGCGCGTAGCGAACCACTTGCGGGGCGAATACGGCAATTAATGCCGCGAGCAGGCTGAGGGTCAGCGTGACCGCGTTTGCGATCGAGGAGGCCAGTCGCCAGGCGGTATCCGTTTCATTTTTGGCGAGCAGCCCGGCAAATGTGGGGAGGAATGCAGAGCCAAGCGCACCGCCCGCGATCAGCAGGAATAAAGTCTCTGAAACGCGATTGGCCGCGAAGAACGCGTCCAGTTCCGGTGAGGCACCGAAAGCACGCGCTACCAGGATGCCACGCACCAGGCCGGCGATCTGCCCAAGCAGGATGGCGAACATCACTGTGCCGGCTGCGCGTGCAATCCGTGTGTTTGCGCTTGATTCAGTCATAAGGCGTCGGGATTATAACATTGAAGAAAATAGACTCTAAAGGTTTTAAAACCTTTAGAGTCTTTCGAAGTTATAATCGTTTCGGGAGATGTTAATGAAAAAGATATTGACACTGTTCTTTGCAATTCTAACTTTCTTAACTGCGTGTGACGCGCGTGCTGTGATCTCCGCATCCACGCCTTCATCTGTTGCCGAAACACCTTCCTTCACGCTGGCAGTGATCCAGCTTCCCGCTGGTTATGGAACGCGTGGGCCATGGTTCGAATTATATTTTACGAATCCATCCAGCCCGCTGGCCTCGCAACGGACCGGTGGCGCGGATGGCCCGCTTGCCGAGGCTATGGATGCAGCGCGTTTGAGCGTGGATCTCGCGATCTATAGTTTAAGTCTCAATAGCATTCGGGATGCATTGCTACGAGCACACGACCGCGGCGTACGGGTGCGCGTGGTGATGGAAAGCGACAACCTCGACCGTGTAGACCCGCAGCGGTTGATCGAAGCAGGCATTCCCATACTGGGGGATCGGCGGGAGGGCTTGATGCACAATAAATTCGTTGTGATCGATAATTCCGAAGTGTGGATGGGTTCGATGAATCTGACCGATTCAGGTGCGTATCAGGATAACAATGAGATCATACGGATCCGTTCTGTGAAAATGGCCGAGAACTACACAAAAGAATTCGAAGAGATGTTCGTGGATGATAAATTCGGGCCCGATCTCGTTTCACAGACCCCAAACCCGCGTGTGACGATCGACGGCACACCGATCGATGTTTATTTTTCACCCGACGATAATGTACAGGCAAATTTCCTTGACCTGGTGAACAATGCGCGGGATAGCATTCATTTTATGGCTTTCTCTTTCACGGCGGACCCGATCGGCCAGGCCGTTCGCACTCGCGCTCAAGATGACCTGATCGTCTCTGGTGTGATGGACTCCGAGCAGATCAATTCCAATATTGGTACCGAATTCGATCCATTCAAACAGGCGGGGCTCGATGTGTTGCGTGATGGGAACGACGGTCAGATGCATCATAAGACCATGATCATTGACGAGAGCATCGTTATTTTCGGTTCGTACAATTTCAGCACCAGTGCAGAAACCAAAAACGATGAGAACTTGCTGGTTATCTATAACAAGGATATCGCCACAAAATTCATGGAGCAATTCCAAAGAGTGTACACACAAGCCCAATAGGTCGTTCATTTGGTTGCCTTTTGGACGGAAATCGATTAAATTAGTGTCTAGCACGCACGTTCTAATCATGGAGAGAACACATGGCAAAGTCTAATTTCTATCTGGGGCGTTTGTTTGATGCGAAAAGCGGAAAGGTTACAAATGTTCCGCTTGAATATGATTCCGCAGATTTAACCACCCACGCCGTAGTCACAGGCATGACGGGCTCCGGCAAAACGGGTTTGTGTATTGGCCTGCTTGAAGAGGCCGCGCTGCAAGGTGTGCCCGCCATCATTATTGATCCCAAAGGTGACCTGACCAATTTGCTTTTACACTTCCCCGAATTACTTCCGCAGGATTTTCAACCGTGGATCGATCCGGAGATGGCGCGCCGTGCGGGCAAGTCAATGGAAGAGGCCGCCGGCGAAGCCTCCAATGCATGGCGTAACGGGCTGACCGAATGGGGCATCGATAAGGAAAGGCTTCTCGCCCTGAAAAATGCCGCGCAATTCACAGTCTTTACACCGGGTTCGGATGCCGGCATTCCGGTCAGCGTGCTTTCATCGCTCACCGCGCCAAAGCTCGATTGGGAAGAGAATCGCGAGGTCTTGCGGGAGCGCATCTCCAGCACGGTCACCGCGCTTTTAGGGCTCGTCGGCATAAACGACATCGACCCGATCCGATCGCGTGAACATATCCTGCTTTCCAACATCTTCGAGACTCATTGGAGTAAAGGCCAGGATATTGACCTGACGGAGTTGATCCTGCAAACGCAAACGCCGCCGTTCGACAAGCTTGGCGCATTTTCCATCGATGCCTTCTTCCCCCCCAAGGATCGCATGGAGCTCGCCATGGTTTTGAATAATATCCTCGCCGCGGCCTCGTTCGAAGCCTGGCGTGAAGGCGAGGCGCTTGATATTCAGGCGCTGCTCTTCACTGATGACGGGCGGCCGCGTCACAGCGTCTTTTATCTTGCACATCTTTCCGATGGCGAGCGCATGTTCTTCGTTACGTTGTTACTTTCCGCAGTTGAAACCTGGATGCGCACCCAGAGCGGAGCCACTTCACTGCGCGCGCTGCTCTATATGGATGAGATCTTCGGTTATCTTCCGCCTACAGCTATGCCTCCTTCAAAGGGCCCGCTTCTAAGGATGTTCAAACAAGCGCGTGGTTTTGGCCTTGGTCTTTTGCTGGCCACACAAAACCCGATGGATATGGATTACAAAGCGCTTTCGAATGCAGGTACGTGGTTCATCGGCAAATTGCAAACCGAGCGCGATAAATTGCGGCTGCTCGAAGGTCTCGAAAGCGCCTCCAGCGGCATCTCGCGGGGTACGATGGACAAGCTCATCTCATCGCTCGGCAAGCGTGTCTTTGTGATGCACAACGTTCATGCGAAAGAGCCTGTATTGTTCCAAACGCGTTGGACGATGAACTTCCTGGCTGGCCCTCTCACACGGACTCATATCCCGGCCCTCAATGAACTCGCGCGTGTGGACGCTTCGCCTCGCGCGGCGCCCAAACCTGCTTCTGCTTCGAAGCGCGGCGCCAAGCCTCAACCGTCCGTTGAAAGTTTTCAGCCGGTGGCTGTCCCATCCTCCTCGTCTGTTTCTTCGCCTGTTCCTGTAGCAGTCGCGCGTCGCGCGCCTGCTTCTTCAAATGAAGGCAGCGTAACCAAGCCGCCGCTTCCTGCCGGGATCCGTGAATACTTCCTCCCGCAAAATTACAGCCTGCCGGAAGCGTTCCAATCTGCACAACGGAGCATGCCTCCGCAGGCCATGGTGCAGGGAGTTGTCTATCGTCCCACACTGCTGGCAGGCGCGCAGATCCGCATTCTGGATCGTAAATATGGCGTGGAAACGGATGTGACGCGCGCCGCGCTTGTTGATTCTCTGGATCGCCGCGGCATTGTCCGCTGGGCTGACTTTACCTATAACGGTCCCTCGCTCGATAAAGTGGAGACCGCGCCCGTGGCTTCAGCCCGCTTCGGCGGCATCGACTCGCCGTTGAACGACTCAAAGTTGATGACCGCCCTGCAAAAGGATTTCACCGATTGGGTCTTTCGTAATTCATCCGTGACGGCACGGGCGAACACCGCGTTGAAGGTCTTCGCCGGGCCAGACGTCAGCCAGGCTGAATTCATGAAGGCCTGTGCAGATACGGCCCGCGAGGCGCGTGATGCGGAAATATCCAAGAAGACTGCGCAGATCGAAAAGAAGATCAAGACGCTGGAAGATAAGCTGGTTCGTGAAGAACGCGAATTGCGTGACGATCAATCCGAGCTCCAGGGCCGTAATCTGGAATCCGGCGCGAATTTGTTGGAATTAGGTGCCGGCCTTGTGGGCCTCGGCCGCAAGAAGAATGTTTCCACCCAGTTCACAAAACATCGCCTTGCTCAAAATGCGAAGGCAGACGTTGAAGAATCTGTCGAGGTCATTGAGCAATACAAAAAGGACCTCGTTGCCTTGCAACGCGAGCGCGATGGAGTGACCGCCGAGATCAACGATCGCTGGGGCGGTGCCGTCAATGCGATCAGCGAGGTGACCATCAACCCGAAAAAGACCGATGTGTATGTGAATCTCTTCGGCGTGGCATGGAAGCCGTTTTACGTCGTGCAAGCGGACGGTGGCACAGTTGAACTGCCCGCTTTCGGCGCAGAATAACATTGTAAGACAGGCTGCCAGCCTGTCTTACTCACGCTCAGAGGCGGTCTGCCCTAAAGGGTGCTCCGCGATGACCGCTGTATTTTGCAGAGAAATCGCACGGTCACACCGTTCGTCCGCAGGATCGCTTCGCTGATGCCGCGTAGCACCGGCGGCACGTGATTTGCTAAGCAAATCATGCGAGACGGCAGACCCTGCGTGAGCATTGGTGAAAAATATATGAGCATCCTTATTCTTGTTGTCTCACTGGCTTTGTGGGGATATGTTCACTCTGTACTCGCATCCTATTTTGCAAAAGGAAAGATAAACCTGGGGCGTTGGTATCGCCTTGCTTATAACGCCTTCGCGCTCCTGACTTTTGCTCCCATCCTTGCCCTGATGAGGACACTGCCGGATCGATCCATTTACCAGATCCCCGCGCCGTGGAATGTGCTTATGTTCGGTGGCCAGTTACTGGCCCTGTTACTGCTTTTGATCGCGATCATGCAGACCGATATCCTTTCGTTTATCGGTTTGCGTCAACTGTCTGACGGCGAGAAGCCCGCCAAGCTCACAACGCGTGGGTTATATCGGCTGGTGCGTCATCCGCTTTATACGGGCATTCTGTTATTCATCTGGCTCACGCCCACCATGACGCAGAATTCCTTCACGGTCTATCTGGGCGCCACGATCTATATTTTGATCGGTGCGTATTTTGAAGAGAAAAAGTTATCCCGTGAATTTGGGGAGGCTTATGTGGAATACAAACGCA
The DNA here is from genome assembly GCA_964549865.1 of uncultured Anaerolineaceae bacterium. Lineage (GTDB taxonomy): Bacteria > Chloroflexota > Anaerolineae > Anaerolineales > Villigracilaceae > Villigracilis. The sequence goes on along the minus strand of CAZJYB010000004.1, from coordinate 897 downwards.
AAACGCCCATGCTGGTCCCCGGCCTGCTGTTTGGGCGAAAATAATGTAACGCACAGACCCGCCTTCAGGCGGGTCTGTGCTTGATTCGTCCAGGATCAGTTTTCGGGTCGAATGGAGGCGGTCATTCCGCTTGAAGAACGATTTTCTCGGGGATGAGTCTTCTCATCCCTTCGACGAGTACCAATCCCACCAGGATGACGATCCCAAGCACGAAGAACATGCCGCGCCCGCCGATGCTCTCGAGTAGCAGCCCGCCGATGAAACCACCAACCGCCGAACCGAACCCGAAGGTCATCGCACCGAATATCCCCTGCGCAGTGGATTTTAATCCGGCTGGCGCGTTTTCATCGGCATACGAAACGCCGGCCAGCCACAGGGCTGGGAAGACCATGCCGCCGAGGGCCTGTACGATCAGAACCATGGAGGGGGAATCGGCCGCCGAGTATAACAGCGAACGGATTCCGATCAATACGAGCGCGATGATGAACAATCCGTAAGAGCCGAATCGTTTTACAAGACGATTGCCAAAAAAGAATATGGGAAGTTCCGTCAGCGTGCCGATCGTGAGCGCGAGCCCCATGGTGGTTTCGGTTGCGCCAAGTTCCGCCATGTACGGATATAAATACGATGCAACCGAGAATATTCCTATCCCACCGAGAAAGGCAAAGAGCAGAAAAATGACCCAACGGCGGCTTGTCAATAACTCGCGTATGCCGCCATGTTTGGGATGTTGTTCCTCCGCTTCGCCAAAGACAAATTTCTGGCTGACAAAAAAATTGATCAGCATGATCGCTGAAAAGACCCAAAAGGCGATCTTCAACCCGTAATTCTGCACGATGCCCCCGGCAATCGGGGCGAACAATCCCCAGCCGATAGTGCCGCCGATGCGGATGCGCC
>CAZJYB010000003.1:0-61673 GCA_964549865.1 uncultured Anaerolineaceae bacterium | reverse complement strand
CCTATAATGAGGCGGATGCAACCTATGCGCTCGCACAATTGCAGAACGGAATGGATTTCGATGAACTGGCTGCGTTGTACGACCCGATCACATTAGGTGAATTGGGCTGGGTACCGCGTGGTTATCTACTTAATACAAAGGCAGACGATGCCGTGTTCGCTTTACAGCCCGGCGCATATAGCGATGTGATCTCCACCGATGCGGGCTTCCACATCTTCAAGGCGTTGGAACGCGGAAAACATGCCCTTTCGCCCGATGCATTATTGACCGTGCAGGAACAGGCAGTACAGGATTGGATTGCCGGGCAACGCGCCAACAGCAACATTGTTCTGGCGCCCTAAAAATAACTGGCATTTCGGAGCGCTTCGCAAAATGAGCAATTACAACTATAACTACGACGACTCGGCTATATCAAAACAAAGCTCCCGCCTTGAGCTGTGGGATATGCTCAGCATTCTGGTGCTATTGACCACCGCCATGATCGGCGTATATTTTGTACTGATCTATCTCTTCCCCACCTCCGCGTTGAACCCGCTGCCTGCCAATCCATTCGACCCGAACGCACTCCCCACGCCCACAATCACACCCATTCAACTGGAACCGACCTGGACGCTCACACTTATCAGTGGAACCGAAACTGCAACCCTTTTGCCAACGCAAACGCTTGAACCTTCCGTCACACCACTTTCTTTGGTAACGCCGTCTTTCACTCCCGAGCCAACCAAAACGCCAAAGCGTCCTTTTTCCGCGACCGTGACCTATATCGCCAGCAGCATCATTCACCCCGACCTGGCCTGCAACTGGCAAGGGGTGGGCGGCACAGTGGTGGATTCCAACAACGCGGACATGAGCGGAATGGTGATCCGCATTGTAGGCACCTATAACGGAAAATCCAAGAGCGAACCCACCGTAAGCGGTGTGGCACCGGCTTATGGAAAATCCGGTTATGAGTTCTTCCTCGGGACGGTACCCATCTCTTCAAGAGCTGAGTTATATATACAGATCCTCGATCAGGCCGGGCTGCCCCTTTCCGATAATATTTATATTGACACTTTCAATGATTGCTCAAAGAATCTCGCGCTTGTGCGTTTCAAGAAGAATCCCTGAGCCAAAAAACTTTCAACCTTTGAACCCGTTACTGCGTAGCGGGTTTTATTTTTGCGTATGCTTTGAAATGGTATCATTACGAACATGACCCCCACTCAAAAACGCGTCTTTGCCATTCTTGTTCTTATCAGCATTTTTTATTTCATCCTCTTTATCTTCCCCAATAATACAGGCGCCGGCGACCAAATGATGATCTCGCTTTTCGAGCCGGATGAGTTTGCGCAATATCCGATTGTGATAAAGATGCTCACCCCGCACGAAGAATTGGATAAAACAATTCTCAACTTCATTGCCTATCGTCATTATTATTACGGCTCGCCTTTTTATTTTTCAAGCGCGTTCCTGCTCCTGCCCATCGAATTTATTGGAAATATTCGCCAGACCACACAGTTGAACATGCTGCTCCTGCGCCAATTCATCAGCGTGCTGCCGATGCTCGGCGCGCTCCTGCTCCTGACCCATACACAAACCAAATTCAACTCCCATGCAAAGGCCATTGGCTTATTTATATTCCTTCTCTCCGTTTCAGCCGTTGTAGAAAACAATTTGTGGTGGCATGTCGATAGCCTGGCGGTCTTTTTTGTGGCCCTGACCATTTTCTTCCTCGATAAAGACGACCTGCGCTTTGGGCGCGACTTCATTCTCGCCGCCGCATCCACCGGGCTGGCAACGGGCACCAAAGTAATTGGCCTTTTCTTCTTCCTTGCCATTCCAACCTATCTGCTCGTTGGGGTAATCTCCAAAAGATTGACCTGGCGCACAATGATGCAGCGCGCACTTCTTTTTGTTGGAGTAATGCTTGCTGCGATCATTATCAGCAATCCATATCTATTGCTTTCCAGCCAGGCGGCGCGCATGATCCGTATGATGGGCAACCAGTCTGCAGCCATGTCGGTTGGTTGGACCTTATCCTACGCAAAAGGTCCCGCATCGTGGTTTCCCATCATCGAAGATCTGTACGGACAACTCATCTTCATCGCATTATCCCTCCTGGCTCTGGGTCTTGGCATTTGGAAAAGTGAGAATCGCGTGCGTCATTTGTTGATCGCGATGTGGTCGATCCCGTTTGGCATCTATATTCTCTACGCAATTGCCATCAAGCCAACACACTTTTTTCTGCCGATATTACTACCCATTTACAGCAGCATGGTCGTGCTATTTGAATTCCCGCCATTTTCGAAGCCATTCACACAGAAATGGATCGGCTACGTGAGCGGCGCGCTCATTTTTGCAATTATCGGATATCAATTTATTGTTTATCTGCAAAAGGATACTGCACTCTATCGCGAGGTATTGGCGCGTGAGCAGCAGAACGAGTCTCTTGTTTTTTATAATAGGATAGAGGCTGAATATCTCGGGCGCATTCAATCCGATGAAAGGATCGTTGTCTTCCGCGACGTACGCATGTATGTACCCCAATCTCCAAGGTGGGTGCTGCGTACCTACTGGAATAGTGACTACACGGCCATTGAGCAGATCAAACCGGATGTCATCATCCTGTGGCCACAGCGAATTATGGACTACACCCAGGAGGGTGCGCGCGAAAACGCCGTTGATCCGGTTTCCTTTGAGGATACTTATCAATTTTACGTGGATGCAGATAACGAGCGGTTAAGAGGTTATCGCCTGTTGTATCGCGACAATGCAGGGTTGCTGTTCGTTACCGATGTATTATATGAGCAGTTCTTCAAACCTTAAAGATTCACTCTGCTTTCAGTTCCAGCAGCTTCGCGGCAAGCCCAGCCTGAACATCCCTGTAATCCCTTTCGCCCGCCAGGTTCACCAATTCATATGGATCACTCACAAGATCATATAACTCCACCTCACCCGTTGAGTATTGCGTATATTTCCATTTCGCAGTGCGGATGGAATAGAACTCAGGGATCATTGCCCCAACACCCTCTTCAGCGGGCCAGTGTTCGAGCAATATCTCTTCGCGCCAATCGGCTTGCGGGTCCTCCAGTAAAATCCCCATGCCAAGGCCATTGACACTATCTGGAATGGGCACGCCTGCCCATTCCGCGATCGTGGGCGCGAGGTCGATGTTGGCGACAAGGTGCGCATCTGTGCGGGCGGCATAATAGCCGGGCGCATATACAATAAATGGCACGCGCACGCACGCTTCATAGGGACAATTCTTCGTTGCGCCAAAACGATGATCGCCCAGCGTGAGCCCGTTATCAGAAAGGTAGACAACGATGGTCTTCTCGGCGAGATCTGTTTCGTCGAGCATGGTCAGTATGGAGGCCACGCCATCGTCCACGGAGAGCAGTGAGCGCAGGATCTGTTTATGGGCGGTATCAATTTCCCCCGCTGAAAGAGGTGACAAGTCTCCAATATAATCGGGTTTGTCGCTGATATCCTCCTCGTTGAAGTTCGGAGGGCGATATTGAATCCAGTCCCAGCCCGAGTCGGAGCGAAAAGTTTCGCGGTGGCGCGGCGCAGAGACAAAAGGTGAGTGCGGATTGTAATATGCGACGAACATGAGGAAAGGCGTATCGCGCGATTCATTGATAAAGGTGAGCGCCTTGTCTGTGACAACATCCGCGCTAAAATTTTCCTTTGAGCGTGGGTATTCCACGATCGTGCCGTTTTCGGAAAGAGTGAAATTGAAATAATACTGCAGGTTACCCGCATCTTCGGCAGCATCAAGGTTTTTCCCAAGAAAAACATCCCATTCATCCCAACCAGGCGGGATGTATCCAAGCGGCGCAATCTCTTCGTATCCGTTCATATACTTGCCGTAATAAGCCGTGTGATACCCGCCCTGCTGCAGCCAGACTGCCAATGTAGACGTATCGTCAAACTTTTGGGCGCCACCAAAAGGCATACGGTTTGTATAAACCTGATGATCATGGGCGTATTGCCCGGTGAGAATGCTGGCGCGGCTTGGGCAGCATAACGGTGTGGTTGCAAATGCATTTTCAAAGACAATACCGTTCGCCATCAAAAAATTTTTAACCTCGGGCATGTAATCCACAGTATGATAAGGCTGGTCATCTGTAAGGACGACGATGATATTGGGACGTTCGTCACTTAAACGATCTGCGGAGGCAGGCAGGCCTGTTTCGTGGTTGAGGATGGTGGGAGTTTGTGTAAGATTTGGAGTGGGCAGTACAAAATCGGAATAAGTTTGTTCGGGTCCGCAAGACGCGAGAAGCAATGCACCAATGAACAAAACTGTAAATAAAAAATGAAAACGTTTCACTGCATCTCCTGGAAAACGACTATGACTGCAGGTTTCCCACCAGATCCAACTCTGGAGCGATCCTGCGCATGGCGGTGATGACGTTGCCGACATGCTCCCATATTTCCACACCCAGTTCCTGCGCGGCGTGCTCCATTTCACTGCGATCCGTGCCTGCGGCAAAGGCCTTGTCCTTCCATTTCTTTTTGACGGAAGAGGCTTCGAGGTCATATAACGAACGTGAGGGACGCACCAATGCCACGGCGGTGATGAGACCGGTTACTTCATCACACGCAGCCATGGCCTTTCTGCGGACCGTGTCGCGCGACACAGCGGTATGGTCTGCGTGACTGAGAATATCCTGAATGACCTCTTCGCTCACGCCGCGCTCGCGCAGGATCACCGCTCCCTTCTGCGGATGCTCCTCCAAAGTAGGGTGGATCTCCCAGTCAAAATCATGGAGCAGGCCGATCAACCCCCACAGTTCAACGTCTTCACCGTATTTTTCGGCGTAGAAGCGCATGGCGGCTTCCACAGAAAGCATGTGCCGTATAAGGCTTTCGCTTTTTACAAATTCACGCACAAGGGCAAGGGCTTCGTCGCGATTCATCATCTCTCCTCAAAAATTAATTGCTTTGTACAAAGATCGGTTGCGACGGCCCTAATACAGGCATGGGGTTCGCAACATAAACATCCCAAATGGCCTGCGAAGTGGCAAAGAGTTCACGTGTGTTCCAGATCAAATGCGAGAGCTTGCGGAAGTCCCTGCTATCTGCTTCCACGCCAACAGATTGGACACCGAATGTATTGCACAGGAACAGGGCGCGTGCCATATGGAAATGTTGTGTGATCAAAATGGCGGATTCGACCTGGAAGATCTCCCTGGCACGGTAACAGGTATCGTACGTACGGCGGCCGGCATGATCTAGAATAATGTCCGCGTCAGGGACACCCAAGTCTAGTGCATATTGACGCATCGCCTCGGGTTCATTGTGCTCCACAAAACTATTATCTCCGCTCATCAGTAATTTGTCCACTTTGCCCCCTTTATAAAGCTTTACCGCGGTTTCCACACGGTCGCGCAATACAGGCCCGGCAGACCCATCGCGATACAGGCCTGCGCCAAAGACGATCGCCACACGTTCAGCGGGCGCATCTTCCATAATGAATGTGCGCGGGGCCGCGTAAAGCAGAAAAACAAAACGGGGAAGAAAAAGCCCGAGCAGGGCGAGCAGGCTGAAGGTCAGCGCGAGGCGGAATATCCATTTAAAAATTCTTTTGAACATGAGGAAAATTCTAACTTAAAAACATGAATGCGGATTAATCTCCGCGCTCATGAGCCGATCGTGAAATTACCCTAAACGTATTTCTCGCGTATGACCGAGCTGATGTAGTCCATCATCGAGACAACGATGGCGATCGCGACCATCTGTGCGCTGGCGGCGCGGTAATTCGACAGGCCGATATTTTGGATCAGCACAAAACCGATACCGCCGCCGCCCACAATACCGAGGATGGTGGACATGCGTACGTTGATATCCCAGCGATACATGGTATAGGAGATGTAGGAGGGGACAATTTGAGGAATGACCGCATAGATGATGGTCTGCAGGCGATTTGCCCCTGTAGCCTGAACCGCCTCAAGCGGGCCGGGAGAGATACTTTCCACCTGTTCCGAATAAAGTTTTGCAAGGCTGACAATGGTGTGCAGGCCGAGCGCCATGACACCCGCAAACGGACCAATGCCCACCGCGATCACGAATACAATGGCCATGATGATCGCTTCGACCGAGCGCAGCGTATTGAGAATACCGCGTGTGAAAGTATAAATGACCAGGCCGATCGGCAAGGTATCTTTCGCCTTGGTAAATAGTGCCAGTAACAGGCCAAGGCCCGCGCCAATGAGGATGGGACCATGAGTGGTGTAAGCCGGGCGACCGATCTGGTACAGCCATTCGATCAGCAAACCAAGCAGGCCGAAGAGGACTGCTCCGGCGGCGGCAGATGTGATCAGGTTAATGATCTTTACGCCGGCTTCCGAACCTCTTTCCGTGGCGCGTTGACCGATCCGCCCGAGCATACTACCGAGCACACCACCACCGACGAGGGCGCCCATGGCAGGCGTGGTCACACGCAGGATATCGCCGATCTGGAACAGAAAGGTGGCCAAAAAGCCGGCTGGGCCAAGCGCCTCCCTTATACGCAGGCTGATGTTCGCGGTCAACCCAGCCAGTTGGAAAAACCAGAACAACCCAACCAGCACTGCAATGAACAAAACAAGCAGGCGCACAACACGCAAACTCGTGGAAGGGATTATGGTTTCTTCCTGCGGCATGGCCCAATGAAAAGCCAGCGAGAAGACCAGCGGGGCAACGATCACACTGGTCAGGTTGATCAGGAGACCATCCATGGAAGCGGAGATCTGCCCGATCCGATCGACGAAAAGATAACCAATCAAGATGCCGATCGGCCATCCCAGCAGGGACAACGCGATGCTCGCAAGGGGACTGCGAACCGGCTTCATCAAGTTCCTCGCGGCAATGAAGCTGAGTGGAACGGCAAGCAATGTCCCCAGGGTGGTTGCGAGCAAGGCAAGGAAAACTGTCTCAATCATCTTCTCCCAGGTGATCCTGGCAGTTTCAGTGAATCTTGGCACTCCCACGTTGTGCCTCATGGTGACACGGATGAACTGCATCTCATCGCTGGGGCGATTGGGAAGCACGATCTCGGTTTTGAAATGACCGTCTGAGTCAGTGGAGGCAACTACGTTGCCAAGCTCCACAAGGTATGTGGGATCACTACCCGGGACGAATCTCACCGGTCCGCCTGCGTTCGGGAGGAAATTAAATCCTTCCACCGTGACCGTTTCTCCCGGTTCAGCGCAAGCAGGTGTGACAATGGCATAAGGCCCTGAAGTATCCGGCTCGGCAAATGAAACGCCGCCTTCCGGGCACGTTACATACACCGGCGCGGTGAACTTTTGCTCATCCTTCTCGAACTCGAGAATATCCGGGCGTGCCAGCGCCCGCGTCACACGCGTCAGGCTTGCCTGGCGTTGTTCACTGCGCAGTTCTTCGAGGTCAATGTTGGTGATCTCGAAACCATAGGCATACACAACCAAAACCAGTAAAACGATCAGGCCGGTTCGCAGGGATCTCCAGGGGGAGGGTTCCTTATTTTTCATGCTTCATCCCACCCGTTCCGCGTCGCGGCCGTAAATATCCTTGAACTTCTTATCGTCAATGTCCTTGGGCAATCCCTCAAAAACAAGCTGGCCCTGATTCAATGCAATCACACGGTCTGCATAGCGATGGACAAGGTCCAGGAAGTGCAGGCTGCACAGCACGGTTACGCCGTCATTCTTATTGATCTCTTCGAGATGCTTCATGATGCTGTGCGCCAGGACCGGGTCGAGGCTGGCGACCGGTTCATCGGCGAGGATCATGCTCGGGTCCTGCATGAGCGCCCGCGCGATTCCCACACGCTGCTGCTGCCCGCCGCTCAATTCATCGGCGCGTTGATCCGCCTTCTCCGCGATGCCCACGCGTTCCAATTGTTTGATGGCCTTTGCCACATCCTCTTTTGGAAAGCGGTTGAGCAAACTCCAGGCCGGATTCACGTAACCAAGGCGCCCGGCCAGGACATTGGTCACCACTTTGGAACGATGTACCAGGTTGAAATGCTGGAAGACCATGCCGATCTTGCGGCGGATGCGGCGTATTTCCTCGGGCGAGGCGGCAGTAATATCATCCCCATCCCATAAGATCTGCCCGGCAGTGGGATCTATCAAACGATTGATACAGCGCAATAAGGTGGATTTGCCGGAACCGCTCAAGCCGATCACGGCCAGGAACTGTCCCCTGGGCACGTCGAAACTGACATTATCGAGCGCCTTCACTCCCCCATCATATATTTTCGTGAGGTTCTTTACCTGGAGCATGGCTGGTTTCTCACAATCATCAAAGGGAGTTATGTGCGTGCAGATCCTGTCTCATTATAAAATAAAAGAGAACAATCCAGATAAATAAAATTCGGACAGGGAGGTTTCTCCCTGCCCGAATTTTATTTCTTAGATATTCAGTTTACTTGAGCGATTCAATGGTCGTTCCGGATTCGGCAACCATCAAACGGATGAAGTCGTAATCGGCATCGGTTGCAACCTCGATGCCAGACCAGCCATAGAAATCCTCATTCCCGATCGAAGTACCCCAGGCCTCGGTCTCAGCGAAAGCGGCAAGCGCTTCTTCGATCTGAGCACGCAAGTCCACGGGAAATTCGGGGCTGAAAGACATGGTGTCATTGGGGATATCTGGCGAGAGACTCAGGATGCGGACTTTGGCAACCACATCCGGGAACTCTTCGCGAATATTAGCGCGGGCATCAAGCACACGGTAGCCTTCGCACAGCAACTGACTTGCGTCCTCATTGAGGGCGCAGGAATTGACATCCACAGGCACCTCGGGAGCCATACCACGCTCCCATGTCGTGCCGCCTTCAGGAGCGGCATACGGGCTGTAGAACGCGGTCGCGAAATCAGCTTCGCCGTTATATACAGTGCGCACGGCTTCAGGATGACCACCCGCTTCGATGGTTTCACCCGGGGTGACGCCTGCTTCCTTGAACATCACGGTCGGGACCAGGAAACCGGAGGTGGAACCGGCATCCGGATACGCCCACTTCTTGCCGTTCAGGTCTTCAAGAGATTGGATGTCACTATCTCGACCCACAATGATCATGGTCCAATACACGCCCCAACCACGGCGTACGGCCCGGAAGGCCACATCCACACCGCACAGGTCATTGGCGAGCACGTAACCAAAGGCGGGGATAAATGCGATCGTGTCTGTGGGGGAGGCGCACATCTCTTCAATGGTGGCCGCATAGGAAGTCGGCACACTGACCTCGAAGGTCAGGCCAGTGGCTTCATTCAACGCATCAGCCATGATCTCACCGCCAGTTACGATCACATTCGCATCCACAGAAGGCACGAACAATACCTGGATCGGGTGTTCAGGGGAACCCACAGCAGGCATGGCAGGTTCAGTAACGGGTGCCTCTGTTGCAGGGGCTTCGGTGGCTGTAGGAGCCTCAGTTGCAGCCGGGGCACAGGCGCTCAGGATCAACAAAGCAATGACCAACATTGCCAGCACAGGGAACGAAAGATGTTTGTTCATGATTTTCTCCTATCAAGAAAATATGGGGTAAGGGTTTATGGGGCTGTCTGCCCCAGACAGGATGATAATAATCCAAAAAAAAATTCGCGGCAAGCAGGATATTTCTGAAGTTCACGAATTTCAAGGTTGAGATTGTTTAACCAGCTCAAGCAGGTCAAGCTTCGACTCGTTCACATATATTTTAAATCCATCGTACATGGCATCTTCTGCGATCTGCAGTTCATCAATGCCATACACAGTCTGGATCGCGGCCTTGCCTTCCGGCGCCAGCATCAGGTCAATGAAGGCGCGTTGGATCACACGGCGCATTTCAAGCGGCAGGGATGTGGCCATCGAAATGTTTTCATATGGGATCACGCTGGGTGCGCGCCAGATCACGATCACCTTTTCCATCACATCCGGATAATCGGCCTCCAGCGCGGGATTTTGGCGCGCATCGATGAAGGTTGCGCCGAAATCACAGATGTCATCCGCATAGACGGCGCGCACCACGCTCGGCTGGCCTTCGAGGAACGCCCCGCTTCTTGTATTCACCCCGGCCTGATTCAGCAGTCCGAGCGGCAGTACATACCCTGAGGGGGATGTCGGATCGCTCCAGCATGGTTTTTTCTCATCGAATTGTTTCAAGGCTTCCATGGCTTCTGCGGTATTTTCATTACGCGTCGCATCGAAATAAGAAATGAAGCCAGCCTCGCGATTCGCAATGAATTGCGCACCATATAACATCTGCCCATCGCGCACACTGGCCAGCAACACGGTCGCCGAATCGTTTTCACGTGTGAGCAAATAGGCATACGGCGTGAGCGATGCGATATGCACGTTGTTCCTGCTGAATGCATCCACCAGGTCATTTTCAGATGCAGGCGCAACGGTCACAAGCCGGTAGCCTGTGCGCGATTCGATAAAAGCCGCGATCACCTCTCCCGCGGCGATCATCGCGTCAGTGGGGCGCGGCGAGGGTGCCAGGGCGAGGATCAATGGATTTTTTTCAGTACCGGGTTCGGGCGTCGCGGGAGGCGTTGGCGTGAAGATCAGGGTCGGCGTGGGCAGCAGAGTCGCAGTGGGAGTCCCCAAAGTCAATTGGACCGGGAATGAACATCCGAAAATGGCAAGGGATAGTACAAATATGAGCTTTTTCATCTGCGTCTTACGTAAATCCTATATAAATCTTACAAATTTAATTACGCACAATCATAATGAGGTTGCTATAATAAGACAAGTTCGTGTTTATTAGGTAAAAAAAGAGGACTCATGAAAAACACATTTAACACTGTCATGTCCATCCTGATCCTGATCGTGCTGGCGGCAGGTGTATATTTTATCGTACAGACCATCCGTGAGGGTGCCGAGGCTGCAACAGCCCCGTTCGAACAGGTCAACCAGGCGAACCAGGCGTTGCAGACGCAGGTATCGCAAATGATGAACCCCACGCCCACGATCATCCCGGACCCAATCACCTATATCAATGAGATCCGCGCATTGGCGCGTTTGGAAACCATTCAATACAGCATCGAGAAAGTGATCACGGCCGAGGTGGGACAGGGAACGTTCGGCTTCCTGTTCGGCGACAAATTATTGTTTGTTGCGCACGGCGTGGTGATCGCGGGCATCGATATGGAAAAATTGCAACCCACCGATATGCGCCTGGATGCCGGCGCCCTGTATGTAAAACTGCCCCCGGCGGAAATTTTCATCGCCACCCTGGATAACGACAAATCCTACGTCTACGACCGTAATACGGGTGCGCTCACCAAGGGCAACGTCGATCTTGAAACACTCGCACGTCAGGCCGCAGAAGATGAGATCCGCAAGGCCGCTCTCGAGGATGGCATCCTCACACAGGCACAAACGAATGCAGAGGCGTATTTGCTTAAGTTCTTCACGGCACTGGGTTACAAAACGGTCCTGTTTCAACAATAAGCATGACACGGATTAATTATAGAATAAAAAACATCCCTACGTAGGGATGTTTTTTATTCTATATACCGGGAGTGAATTTCTGCTCCCATTCCGTGATCGCAGTTCGGATGGCGTTTTGAATCGTCGCATCAGGTACATCGTCAATGGACAGATATTTATTCAGGCCAACATAAACTTCCACGCCGCCAATTGAGCTTTCCGTCAGGCGGATGCCTCTGTTCGCGAGAGGCGTATCCGTCAGCCGCGCCTGCAAAACTGTGTCGATCTGCGCGACAATGCTGAGCGACCTGATATTTTTTTCCTCGGCGGATTTAACAGGGACCGGGGATTCGGCAGAAGTCGGCGCGAAGGAAGAGGCCATGGGTGGAATGGGGACCGGCGCGGGTTTTGCAACCAGCGGAAGAGGCTGCCCACCTTCCACCCAGGGACGAATGTATGTGAGCAGTTCGATCAATCGTTTCTTCTGTTCCGCGGATACAGATTTCACATTCAGTGCGCCGCCATCCATTTCGAGAAATGGGGCGCCATCCCTATGCTTGAGACGCAAAAGCCCGGGGTCGTCCATGACGTTCACCACCTCAGACCCGGCCTGCGCGGCCGCAATCTTTTGCTCCGCCTCGCTGAGGGCGCGTTCAGCCTTGGTTTCAGCGACCTCTATTTTTTTGGCTGAGCGATTGTTGGAATCAAAGAAGCCGATCACCCAACCAATGGCCATGCCAACGATCACTCCAATACTTAGAAAAAGAAAGGGGGGAGGGTCGAAAACTATTCCTTCGATCATGGTCTACCTCAATTTCTGACACTTCGGGCAGATATGTGTGCCGCGTTGCCCGACGATGAGTTTTGTTATTATCGTACCGCATGCGCGACAGGGTTTGCCTTCCTGGTCGTACACGCGAAAATGATTTTGATATTCACCGCCGCGATAGACCCAGTCTATGCTGGCGCCATTCCGACGGATGCCCTCCCTGAGAACCGCTCGTATGGATTTATGCAACGCCTCTGCCTGTGCCGGCCTCACGCTGTTTGCCAGTACAAGCGGATGCAGTTTCGCCATGTTCAAGGATTCATCCGTGTAAATATTGCCAAGGCCAGCGAGAAACGTTTGATCCAGAAGCAATGGCTTGAGCTGGCGTTTGCGGGCGCGCAGGCCATTGTATAACCATTCCGCCGTGAATGCCTTTTCAAGCGGTTCCGGGCCGAGTCTGCCAAGCACACTCTCCGGCTTATCGGTAAGCCAGACACGGCCGAATTTCCTCGTATCGTTGAATGCCAGGTAACTCTTCTCCTTCGCCGAGGACGGCGACGAAAGCGTTAGCATTAAGCGGTCGTGTTTTTCGGGCTTAATTTTACCTTCTCTTAAGACCAGATCCCCGCTCATGCGCAAATGTACAAGGAGATTGTAATTTTCCAGCTCAAGGATGAGGTATTTGGCGCGGCGTGATACAGCCAGGATCTTCTGCCCGCGGACCCAATCTTTGAATTTTTTTTGCGAGGGGATGGCAAGCGTGCGCGCCCATAGCACTTCTGCCGAGAGGATGATCTTGCCGACCAATTCCGGCCTTAATCCACGTACGATGGTTTCTACTTCTGCAAGTTCAGGCATAATAGCGTTGAAACGTTTGAACGTTATAACGTGAAACGTTATTCATTGAACATTTCACCCACACTGCGTCCTTCGTGCGCGCGGCGGATGACCTCACCCAGCAGATCGGAAACAGAAAGCACCGTGAGGCGGCCTTCAAGATATGCCCTTTTTTCGGAGGCAAGCGGGGCGCTGTCTGTGGTGATGATCTGTTTAATGGGCAGTGAGGCAAGCCGTTCAGCGCCGTTATCCGAGAGAATGGCGTGTACAAACACAAGATATACATCGCGCGCGCCCTCTTCCTTCACCAGTTGCACAGCCTGTGCGATCGAACCGCCGGTATCGACCTCATCGTCCACAATGATCACGTCGCGATCCTTCACTTCACCGATCAGGGTGAGCGCCTCCGCTTTTGCATCGTTCCCATGACGGCGTTTTTCGATGAACGCGATCGGCATATCCATGTCTGCCGCATAGTTTCGGCCCTTCTTTGCAAAACCGAGGTCAACGGAAACCACCACAGGGTTCGTCATGGATTCACGCATATGGGTATTAATATGTTTGACCAATAAATGTGAGGCAGTCAGCACGTCGCCGGGGATGGAGAAGAATCCCTGCACCTGTCCAGCATGCGGGTCGAGCGTCATGTAGCGGTCTGCACCGGCTACTTCGAGCATATCTGCCACCAGGCGTGCAGTGATCGGCACACGCGGCTGGTCTTTTTTATCGGAGCGGCCGTAACACAGATAGGGAACAACCGCGGTGATGCGCGCTGCAGAGTCCAGGCGAAGCGTCTGGATCATGATCAATAATTCCATTAAATTGCGATGCACGGGTGATGACGTGGTTTGTATCACATATACATCCTGCCCGCGCGCGCTGCCGGCTAATTTGACGAAAAGATTCTCGTTGGGGAACTCGATCACCTGGCGGCCGCTCAATGGAAGGCCGAGATAATCAGCGATATCCTGGGCGAGTTCGGGCGAGCCCGTGCCTGCGAATAATTTAATTCCGCCGTACACCTTCAGGTCACGATGAACATGTTGCATGTACTGCTCCTTATTTCAACTTTCCATTCATCAGAGTTTTGACCGCTTCCCACGGCGAAAGATCCCTGCGGATTACCTTCTCAAGGATATCTTCGTATTTTTCGTGCGGGATGTTCTCCCGGAAGCGGCTGACCAATTCCCTGTGGATCAACGCATCCACTTCGACCTCGAGCCTGGCGCGCTCCCGAATGGCCCAGTCTCCGCTTTGACGCAGGTGCGCCACATGTCTTGAGATCGACTCAGCCAACTCAACAATACCCTTGCCTTCCGTGGAGACCGTTCTTTGGATCGGCGGCATCCATAGCTTTGTCTGCAGATTTTCCTGCGGCGCTGGCACGTTCATATTTATACCGTGATGCCTGAACACCCGCTGAGTCGGGTGCGCCAGGTCCAACATGGACCTCAACGCTTTTTCCGTATTTTCCACACCGGGGCGATCGGCCTTGTTCACCACCAGGATATCCGCGACCTCGAGGATGCCTGCCTTGATCGCCTGAATATCATCGCCAAGGCCTGGTGCCTCCACCACAATGGTGGTGTGCGCGAGACGTGCCACATCCACTTCACTCTGGCCGGCCCCCACTGTTTCAATAATGACGATGTCGAAGCCGGCGGCGTCGAACACTTGCACCATATTCGCGGTGGTCTGGGCCAGCCCACCCAGTGATCCGCGCGTGGCCATCGAACGGATGAACACACCAGGATCACCGAAAAGATCGCGCATGCGCACACGGTCTCCCAGCACCGCACCGCCCGTGAACGGGCTGGACGGATCCACGGCAACGATCGCGACGAGCTTCTCTTCGATCTTGCGGTAATGCATCGCAAGCTGGTTCACCAGTGACGATTTGCCCGTGCCGGGCGCACCTGTCACACCGATCAAATGCGCCCGGCCGGTATGCGGGAATAACTCGATCAATGCAGCACGCGCTTCCGGCGAGTCGTTCTCCACCTGCGTCAGCAGGCGGGCCAGCGCGAGTCGGTCACCAGAAATAACGGCTTGAGCAAAGGTCATATCTGTAACAACCGGAATAAAACTCTGTGTTCCAAATCTATCCTGCCACCGCCAGTTTGACATCACGAATAATGTCGTCTGTGGATGCTCCGGGGCCATAAACACCGGTGACTCCCATCTCTTTTAAACGATGCAGGTCTTCATCCGGGATAATGCCTCCAATGAAAACCTTCACGTGGGTCTGGCCGTTCGATTTCAACAATTCCATGATGCGCGGGGCCAGTGCCATGTGTGCGCCTGAAAGGACGGAGAGCCCCACCACATCCACATCCTCCTGAAGCGCAGCTTCGGCGATCATCTCGGGGGTCTGCCGCAGGCCGGTGTAGATCACTTCCATGCCGGCATCGCGCAAGGCGCGCGCCACAACTTTCGCGCCGCGGTCATGCCCGTCCAAACCAGGCTTGGCAACCAATACACGGATCCTTCGACCCTGCTCCGGACTAGCCTTGCGTTCGGTCATGTTTCCTCCGAGGAATAATGATGAGATTATACTATGTATCACAATCACTTTTAACTTACTGTTAACCAAATGAAAAGTGACGCCAACCATCCCGCCCATGCTGCTTGCGAAATCAACATGTCTCTCGCTTATGCATGCTTGCAAAAAGAACGTCGCGGCCCTATACTACTCAACGCAAGATGAAACACAGTCTTTTAGCTTTCAAATTTGGAGTCAAAGATGGAAAAGAAGTCCGCGCGCACCAAAAAACTTTCCAAACCAACGGAAAAACCAAAACAAAAAAACCTGGTGGAGAAAACCGAAGACCAGATCGCCTATCTCGCCGGCCCGATCGAACACGTATCCGACGCGCTCATTTCTACCGACAGCAAGTTCAACGTCTTGAGTTGGAATGCGGCTGCTGAAGCCATCTACGGCTGGAAGGCGAAAGAGGTGATCGGGCATCCCCTTAAAGAGTTTCTGAAAACAGATTATGTGGGGAGTACAGATGAGCAGATCGCGATCAAACAAGTATTGGAGCACGGATACTGGAAAGGTGAAGTGATGCAGAGCCGCAAGGATGGTTCTCATTTCCCGGTCATGTCATCGGTCTCAACGACCAAGGATAATAACGGGCAGGTGATCGGCCTCGTTGCGATCAATCGCGATATTACCGAGAGCAAACAAGCGCAAGAGGCGCTGTCCGAATTCAGGAAGGTGATGGACGAATCCAACGACGCCATTTTCATGATGGATCCGGATACAAGCCGTTACATTGATTTTAATAAGACCGCCTGTGAACGCCTTGGCTACAATCGTGAAGAACTCAGTCAATTGAGCGCAATCGACGTCGCGGAACACATCCCCAGCATGAAAATCTGGAAGGAACGGGTTGAACTCGTACGCAAAAGCGGAGGCCAGCTGACCGAATCCAACTACCGGCGAAAAGACGGAACGCTGTTTCCGGTTGAGAGCAGTGTGCGGATGATGGGTCATCCCAAGGAAATAGTGGTTGCTATTGTGCGCGATATCACCGAACGCAAGCAGGCAGAACAGGAACTGCACGATTCAGAAGAACGCTTTCGCGAACTCGCAGATAATATTGAAGAAGTATTTTGGATCACAGAACCTGAGAGTAAAAAGGAGGTGTACATCAGCCCGGCTTATAAAAAAGTTTGGGGACGTTCCATAAAAGATGTTGATGATTTTGTCGAAAGCGTTCTGCCGGGGGACCGGCCACTCGTAGAAGCTGCACTTGAAAAGCAAAAGCATGGAGAGAAAACCGAAATCGAATATCGTATCCGGCACGAAGATGGCTCCGTGCGCTGGGTTTGGGATCGGGCTTTCCCGGTCTTTGATGAAACAGGGAAATTGGTCCGTGTTGCCGGAATCGCCGCAGATGTCACTGAACGTAAACGCATAGAGCAGGCCCTTCGAGAAAGGGAAGAAAGATTGCGTACGATTTTTACAATATTGCCTGTTGGCATATCAATTGTGGACAATCACCGCATCATTCTTGAGAGCAACCCTGCATTGGGGAAAATCCTGAATCTTTCAACAGAAGAACTGCTCAATGGCAAATACGCGATGTTCCAGAAATACCTTAACAAAGACAATACGCCGATGTCTGTGGAAGAGTTGCCCAGCGCGCGCGCCATTCAAGAACAAAAGGAAGTGATCGATGTGGAAATCGGGGTCATTTACAAGGACAATCCAACCATCTGGACTCAGGTAAGTGCTGCTCCCCTTCCTGAGATTGGAGCTGTTGTTATAACGGCAGACATTAACGAACGCAAACGCGCTGAAAAAACCATTCTGCAATATGCCAGTGAATTGGAGCGAAGGGTGGAGCAACGCACTGCCGCACTTACGCGTGCGAACCGCGCCAAGGACGAATTCCTGGCGAACATGAGCCATGAATTGCGTATCCCGCTCAACAGTATTCTGGGGTTTTCAGAAACATTGCTCGACGGCGTACGCGGCCCGCTCACGGAGAGGCAGAGTCTGGCTGTAGAAACGATCACATCAAGCGGCCAGCACTTGCTGGGATTGATCAACGATATCCTAGACGTTGCCAAGATCGAAGCCGGAAAACTTGATTTCCATCCGCAGATCATTGACGCGACCGAAATCTGCCAGAACAGTCTGGTCTTTGTGAACGAAATGGCGGCAAAAAAATCCGTGATCCTTGAATTTGAGCCCTTATCCCCTCCTGCCATCTTTTTAGGAGACCCACAACGTATGAAACAGATCCTCGTTAACCTGCTTAGCAATTCAATAAAATTCACGCCTGAGAACGGAAAAGTGACCCTGGATGTACGCACCCATGCAGGGCAAAACCAGATCCACTTCCGTGTCGCAGATACCGGGATCGGTATCGCACCCGAAGATCTGGAAAGGTTGTTTGATCCCTTCGTGCAGGTGGATGGCAGTCTCACCCGTCAGCACGATGGTTCCGGCCTCGGCCTTGCTTTGGCCTACAAATTGGTGGAGAGGCATGGCGGCAACATCAGTGTGGAAAGCGAGGTTGGAAAAGGCAGCAGCTTTACCGTGGCGCTGCCATGGAATCAAAAAACAGATGCAAAGCCGGAGAAAAACCTTGCAAGTAAAGACATGTTAAATGACAACCAGCAGGAAAAAAATATCGAAACTGCACCAAGTTCCGAGTTGCCGGCGGGGAAACGCGGCACCATTCTATTGGCCGAGGATATAGAAACCAATGTGATGGTGATCAAGGATTATCTGGAATATCGTGGTTATCAGGTAATTATTGCCCACAACGGCGCGGAAGCCCTGTCACAAGCGGAGGAATTTTCTCCGGACGCGATCTTAATGGATATCCAGATGCCAGAGATGGATGGGTTGGAAGCGATCCGGCGCCTGCGGGCAAACCCGCGTTTTGCGTCAACCCCTGTGATTGCCATCACAGCCTTTGCAATGCCCGGTGACCGCGAACGTTGTATCGAGGCAGGCGCAAATGAGTATTTGAGTAAACCGATCAGTTTAAAAGTGTTAAAACAAATGATCGAAAAGTTTATGTAAAATAAAAGCTGCCGCTCAAAAAAGCGGCAGCTTTTATTTTACATCCCATCATCCTTCGGCGGCGCGGTGGGCCCGTAATCTAATACCGGCCTCATCTGCGTACCGCCTTCAGGCGGGCCAACGATCTTCTTATCCTCCATCTGGTCAACGATGCGTGATGCCCGCGTGTAACCAATGCGCAATCGTCTTTGTAACATGGAGACGGAGGCGCGTCCCTCTCTGCGAATGATGCTCACAGCTTCATCAAAGAGCGGGTCGCCCTCCACCTTTTTCATATCGTCCCATAACGGCGTTTGCTTCAGAGGAATATTGCCTGGAATCGGTTCTGCAGGTGTTCCGGCTATCGCATAAGGACTTGCGCCTCCAGCCAGGGTCCGCCAGTATTCAACAAGTTTCTGGATCTCATGATCTGAAACAAAGACACCCTGCAAACGTGCTGGAGCGGCGGCGTCTGGGGCCTGGTAAAGCATATCACCGCGGCCAAGCAGCCGTTCTGCCCCGGGCTGGTCGAGGATCACGCGGCTATCGGTATTGGAGGCCACTGCGAAGGCGATGCGCGCCGGGAAGTTGGCTTTGATCAGGCCGGTCACCACATCCACAGAAGGACGCTGCGTCGCAAGGATCATATGAATGCCGGTGGCGCGCGCAAGTTGCGCAAGGCGGGTGATGATCTTTTCAGTTTTGTCTGGTGCAATCATCATCAAATCTGCCAGCTCGTCAACCACAATGACGAGATACGGCAATTTCTTTTGCCCTTGTAATTTCATCTTCGCGTTGTAATCCGTGATGTTGCGTGCGCCCGCCTGTCCGAAGTTATGATAGCGCTTGTCCATTTCGCGTGTCATCCATTCCAAAACGCCTACCACGCGATCCATTTCAACGACCACCGGGTTGGCCAAATGCGGAATACCGTTGTAACCGGTCAACTCAACACGTTTTGGATCAACAAGGACCAGTTTCAAGTCATCAGGCGTGTTGTAAAGCAACAGGCAGGTAAGAATCGAATTCACACACACAGATTTACCAGAACCAGTTGTACCCGCAATTAACAGATGCGGCATACTTTCAAGACTGGCAATGATGGGGAGTCCGGCGACATCACGGCCAAGACCAAAATTCAAAGGCTTTGTATTGCGCGTATAAATTTCACTTTCCAAAATATCACGCAAGGCCACCATCGCCATCTCTTCATTGGGTACTTCAATACCAACGTAGCTGTGACCCGGCACAGGCGCTTGCATGCGGATACGCGGCGCAGCCAATGCGAGTGCAAGGTCATCGGATAAGGATGCAATCTTACTCACGCGGACTTTTGTTCTTACCCCGCCTCTGGTCTCAAGAAAAAGAGGCTCTACTCCGAATTGCGTGATCGATGGCCCGCGGCTGATCGCAACCACCTGTGCGGGCGCGCCAAAGGATGCAAGTGTTTCCTCAATTAATCGCGCGCGTTGTTGAATAAATTCTTCGTTGATGGCAGGTGCATTGCCTGAATCGAGAATGTCTCTTACGTTTGGCAATGTCCAATGGATGACGGCAGGGCCACTGGTGGTTGTAGTTGGAATGCCCGGGGTGACCGCTGCAACTTTAGGTTGCACGAATGGAGCGATCGGCGTAAGTCCATCTGTCGAAGCAGAAGCAGGTTCCGGCTGCGCTGAGCTGGCCGAAGGTTCAGCTTGAGGCATAAGAGGTTTGTTCAACCACATCCGTACCCGAACCATCAACGGCACGAGCCAGCGGAACAAATCCTGTACCGAGGTATCCAATGTCACGGTAACGCCAATGATCAGCCAGGCAAACAATGCGATGGCGGTGCCAACGTCGCCCAATCCAAGCGAGAGCAATCGTTGGAAGAGACTGCCTATGTAGCCGCCACCAACCCCGGTCAACGCAATCGATTTGGCAGTCTCTGCAGTGGCCACAAAAGTATGCAGGACGGTGAGAAGCCAGACGAAGAGGATGCCGCTCCCAATAGCACGTTCAAGCGAAAGCGGCGGAATGCGTTCGATCTTGCGAAAGACAAGCCACAACCCAAAGATAAGCAGGCCCAGCGGGAGCACATACATGCCCCAGCCAAATATTTGGGAAAGAAAAAAGATCGCGCCGCCGATCAACAGGGAACGGTTCGCGGAAAGCAGGCCAAGCAAAATGATAATGCCGATGAAAGCCAGCACAATGCCGACAACGTCAAGTTTGCGTTCTGGTGAAAGTTTCTCCCACCATGAGAGAGCGGGTGGAGGCGGGGGAACGTAGGCGCCTTGTCCCTTCCCTTTTACAAAAGGCCTGCTGTGCGCCGGTATTCCCCTTTTTGGCTGAAGGGTTTTCTCATTGGGCTTTGTATTCTTCTTTGGGGGTGTGGATGGTTTAAGGATCGGCATGGGAAAACTTTTATCCACTCATTCACGCGAATTTTCGCCAATCCGAAACCAATTCGTGTTCATTTGCGAAAATTCGTGGACTCAAAGTTAAGGGGTCAGGTCAAAAGATTATAGCACAAATGGTCTGTTTTCTTTAAGGTACAATTGCGTGGCTTTAAGGCTTTTATCCAGAAAATCATTGCCACCACTCGGTGGCTAATCATTGTAAGGACTCAACCTTGTTCGAAATCCTATTTCTTGGAACATCGGCTTCCGCGCCCTCTGCGAAACGCGGGCTCTCCGGGCAGATCGTTTCTCACAACGAATATCGTTTTCTGATCGACTGCGGCGAAGGCACCCAAAGACAGATCCTGCAATCGGGCACGGGATTCAAACGCCTCACGCGCGTCCTGCTCACGCATGGCCATCTTGATCACATCCTTGGCCTTGGAGGACTGCTCTCCACTTTCCTCAGATGGGAGGCCATTGAAGAACTTGAGATCTTCGGCGGACGCTCCACATTGGACCGCGTGCACACGCTTCTTTATGATGTGGTGCTGCGCGGAAATCAGCCTCCGATGCCGTTGAAAATGCAGGAGATCAAAGCCGGCACATTCTTCGAAGCAGACGATTTTACGGTGACCGCATTTCCCGTCACACACCGCGGGCCGGATTGCCTGGGTTATATTTTCGAAGAAAAAGCGCGCCGTCCCTTCCTTGCAGACAAGGCAGATGAACTCGGCGTGCCCTTTGGCCCTGAACGCAGGGAATTGGTGGCAGGCAACGCCGTTACCCTGGCGGATGGCCGCCGCATCACGCCGGATCAAGTGCTGGGCGCGTGGGAAAAGGGCAGTAAACTCGTGGTGGTGGGGGATGCCGGCAGAACCGAGGACTTGGTCGAGATATGCAGAGACGCGGATGGACTGGTGATCGAATCTACTTACCTGGATGAAGAAGCGGATATGGCGAAGCAGTTCTCACACTTAACTGCCCGAATGGGCGCGGAACTTGCCGTAAAAGCAGGGGTTAAGAGACTTATTCTTACGCATATATCGCGCCGTTATCGTGAAAAGGACGTGATTGCCCAGGCGCAATCCATTTTCCCGAACACGGTGGTCGCCCGCGATTTTGACACATACCAGATCAAGCGAGATATTCAAGATGGCAGATAAATTAACAATAGGGGTATTAACTTCCGGCGGCGATGCGCCCGGCATGAACGCCGCGATCCGCGCCGTGGTGCGCACTTCATTGATGAACAACATGAATGTGGTTGGCGTGATGCACGGTTATGAAGGGCTGATCAACGGCGAGTTCAAACCGATGGGCGCCCGCGATGTGGGCGGCATTTTGCAGCGCGGCGGAACGATTTTGCTCACCAGCCGAAGCAAGAGATTCATGGAACCTCTGGGCCAGCGCGAGGCGATCCGCAAGATGAATGAAGCGCGCATCGACGCGCTTGTAGTCATTGGCGGCGAAGGGTCGATGAACGGCGCCAATGCACTTTCACAACAGGGTGTGAAGGTCATCGGCATTCCGGGCAGCATCGACAACGACATCTGGGGAACGCACATCGCGATCGGCACAGACACGGCCATGAATACGATCATGGAGGCGGTGGACAAACTGCGCGATACGGCCTCCTCGCATCAACGCGCCTTCCTGATCGAAACCATGGGACGCAACAGCGGCTATCTTGCGGTCATGGCCGGCATTGTCTGCGGCGCTGAAAAGGTGTTGATCCCCGAGGTACCCGTCACTGCGGATGAAGTAGCGGCGGCGGTCGAAGACGCCTACAAGCGCGGCAAGACCCATGCGATCATCATCAACGCCGAAGGCTCTGCACTGGGCACAACCGAGATCGCCGCAAAAATTGACGAGATGGATGTGGGCTTTAAGACCCGCATGACCATTCTCGGCCATATTCAACGCGGCGGTTCACCAAGCGCCAACGACCGCCTGCTAGCCTCGCAGATGGGCGTCAAGGCAGTGGAAGGTCTCATAGAGGGCACCCATGGTGTGATGACCGGCATTACAGACAGGGGCGTGCAATTCGTTCCCCTTGCAGATGTGATCAGCAACAAACGCTTTATCAACATGGAGTACTATCACATGGCGAAAGTTCTGGCGTGGTAATTTGTAGGGGCACGATATATCGTGCCCCTACAAATTACTTTATTGTGACCTGGATCACTGCCGTATCCACCCTCTGATCGTTCCTCACCACCAATAACTGCACGGCATACAAACCGCTTAATCCCTTTGTATCCCATTCGGCCAATACACCGCTTTCCACCGGGGTGATCACATCGCTTCCGAGCTGGATCCATTCCTGCGGGTTCAATCCCTTGCCAACCTGTACACGATAATACTCAAAATCCTCGCCCGAGGCGGTACCGATGATCTTAACGACCTCGCTCACATCCGCAAATAATTCTGGCGCCGTGATGTTCGCGCTTGGGTTCACGGGCGGCGCCTGGATCGCATCATACGACGCCGGCGGGATCTCCAATCCCGCGCTGCGCGCCCAATCGCGCGCATTTTCGGGCACAAGCAGATAAACACGTTTCTCGATCAGTTCAGGCGGAGTGAAAACGGTCGCGAGCAAACCCGTCTCGCGATTGATCGCGAACTCACGGTATAGATCATCGACCTGAATGGGTTCATTACCGTTCAGGAAAACCTCGGTTACCAAATTCGGGCATTCACGCGTCGGCAGCATCCCGGAAGGGTCGCATACAGTGATGGGCGTTACACCCTGCGGTAAAGTCCAGCCATCGGCGGGCGCGTTCCGCGAAGCATATCCCATCAATGCATTCCATAACACCGCGGGAAAACGCGGAGAGAGGCTGACCCCTTCGCCACGCACGTCCGTCCACGTGACCACTACATAAGACGGTGTATACCCCACAACCCATGTATCGCGTCCGTCTGCAGTTTGCCCGGCCTTCACACCGGCCGGCCGGCCGATCTCCAACGCGTTCGATTGCCCAAATGCGGGCCAGCGCGCGGTCTCATCACTCAACACGTTCGTCATGATATAAGCCAGCGCGGGCGTCACGATCGATCTTGCTTCGGGCGTTCCCCAATCCAGCAGCACCGCGTGGTCCGCGTCTTCGAGGCGCAGGATCGTCACGGGTGTGAATTCTTCGTCGACATTCTGCCCGAAATAAATTCCCTGTGTACCAAAAACACCATATGCGCCGGCAAGTTCGAGCATCGACACTTGCCCTGAGCCTGTCGAAGGGTCCGCATTCATATCAATGCCGAACGAAGACGCGATGTCCGTGATATTCTCGACTCCCATTTGCGAACGCAGATTCTCCACGGGTACCTGGTAATCATTTGCCAGCGCGATACGCAGACGAACGGGCCCGTGAAATTCACCGTCAAAGTTTTGGACGATTCCCTCGCCTGCGAAGTCCCCGAAGGGGGGAATATCCCAGGTTAAAGAGGCGGGACTCAACCCGCGCGTGAACCCCGTCAGATAGACAAACGCATCCGTACTGGACCCCGGCCTGTGCGCGCCCAAAAGAGGAGTTTCCAGGCCCTGGTTGGTTTCTCCCACGATCGCGAGCACCTGGCCTGTCTTTGGGTCGAGGATCAACGCGCTTGCAGAAGAATCCGGGAATGTAACACCTGGCGGCAGGGACGGCAGCAAGCGCGCCGCCTCACACTCGCCAATTTCAGGTTCCGGCAGGCCCGCCAGCCGTGCCGCATAGACTTCTGTCGCGCAGGCGGCCTGCATCTGCAGGTCATAATCCAGCGTGGTGATGATCGTCAGGCCGCCGCGTTCGATGCGTTCGCGCGTGAACCGCGATTCCAATTGAGAGAGGACCAGGTTCGTAAAGGCCTCAGCAGGCTGGGGCGGGGAAAGAAGCGCCGGCACGAGCGCGGGAGTCTCCTCCAATGCACGTGCGGCGTCACCTTCATGAACGATCCCGAGTCCGCTCAAAATATAAATGACCTCGCGCCCGCGTTGAATGGCCACCTGGGGTGCATCCAATGGATTTAATGCTGGGGTTTCGCTGGTTGCCGCGAGCATGGCGGATTCAGCCAGCGTGAGCTCCGCGGCAGATTTGCCAAAATAGAACTGCGCGGCGGCTTCCACTCCATAGGCATAATTGCCAAAATGCGTGTTGTTGAGATACCACTCCATGATCTGTGTGCGGCCGAAACGCGCTGTGATCTGCGCGGCGAGGATGCGCTCACGGATGGCGCGTTGTGTGGAGGCTGGCTCGTTGTAAAGCAGCAGGTCGCTCACAAGTTTCTGCGCAATAGTGGGATGCAATTCCGGGTCCTCGTATCCATCCATTGCATATCCCGAATGCGACCAGAACTGAGGGTCTTCCACGGCGATGACCGAGTTAATTAAATTCGCGGGGATATGCTGCGGATTTTGTTCGTTGATCGGAATGTATCGCCGCGGTGTATCGGTGGGGGCAAAAGTGTAAAGCAGTTGCAGCCCCGTTCGATCATAAATGCGCGTGGGCTGCAGCAACAGTCCATCCGGCGGATTCAACAGGTGCGGCAGAATTTCAACCGAAGGCAGGTCACGCGTGGCATTGGCATACGCCAGCGCGCTGACGATGATCAGCGCGGCAAGCGCAAGCGAGAACAACATGCCGATGGTGAGCAAGGCGCCACGCGTGCGCGCAGACCTCTTCTCTTGCTTTGCAAGTCGCCGTTCACGACGGGCACGAAGGATGGGGGTGAGTTCCTGCATAATTTAGATGGTTTGCCATGGAGCCATGGAAAACTCCGAGACTCTGCGACTCCATGGCTTTTTATTGGGTGAATTGTAAACTAATCGTTGAGCAGGTCAGACAGGAAATCCATCAAGCCGCCCTTTTCAGATTCTTCCTTCTGCGCTTTATCGGGGATATCACTCGCCACGGTCCCGCTCTGCCCGTTGATCAGGATCAGGTGTTCACGGCCTCCAAAAGGGATCTCGGTCATCCAGACCGGAAGCAGATTAAGTTTGAAGGACTCGATCATCAGGTTCGACGATGATGTATGAATGATCTTCATCCCACCGATAAGGAACGGTATTTCCTTCTGGTAGCGTGCATAGACCTGACTGCGCGCGTCGAGCGAGGCATCTGCCATGGGCACATCGTAAATTTCGGCGGGCCAGCTTGCAAGGAAGCGCGGGTCATAAGGCTTTAGTGACTTTAATTCAAAGGTGGGGATCAGCTTTAGGAAAACAGCAGAGAGCTTTCGGGACGCAGGAAGCGGCAAGTCATCCACGAAAACAGGAAGTTGATCCCGGACCTGCGTACGGGCTGCCTGCGTTCCAAATACGTCTGTTTCGCCCTTCTTATCGGTACTGGATTCGCCTGTGTAGTCGATCAGGCCGCCCACGTCGAACGTCCAGAGTGGAAGATACAAGCCGCGCGGCAGGTCCACTTTTTTCTCGGGTGTGATGCCGTTGCCCTCCACCCATCCGATCAACAATTGCGTGGCGCGCTTCTGGTCGAAGGCATGCGGGAGGATCGCATCCGGCGCAAGCAGGTCACGCGTTTTTTCCAGCGCCACCACATGCGGTGAATCACAATACACACACGACGCTGAAATTTGTTTCGGCGCCAGAATGAATTCCGCGCCGCAGCCGTTGCAATGAAAGACCTGCTCCTGCAACGGTTTGCCGTGCCCGCGCGCAGTCGCCATGGCGATGATGAAATCTTTTTCATTCGCAGACCCGCCATTGATGCCAAGTTTTTGGTCGCGCCTGCAATACTCACAGAGCAACGATCCGCCGTCCGGGGCAAAGGACATGCGTCCGCCGCATTTGGGGCACATAAATCTTTGTGCATCCGCACTGCGCAAACCTTCGGGCGCGGGAGGCAAATGATTCGGGTCGATCATCTCATCGGCTTTAAGTTTGCCCTCGAGGATCGCCAGTGAACGTCGCGCCCGTGCGTGAGGCAGATTCAAAGAAAGGCAATTCTCCAGGGCTTTGCGCTTTTCAGCGGGCTCATCGGTCACTTCGCTCATCCAAAACCACGCCTCAGAGAGCACGTCATGGGTGACCGCCATGTAAATAGCGCGGTCAAGATAGCGGCGGGCGGTATCTTTATTACCCGCCCTGGCCTCAATAATCCCGGTGCGTAGAAGGGCCTGGCTGTAATTGTCCATGGATAGTGTTGTGTAGGTTACGCTTGCAAAGTCCCCAAAAGGGGGAAGCATGACTGTCGGGTTGCATACCCGACCTACATATTCCTCACAATCGCATCGGTCATCTTTGCAACGCGGCTCATTTCCCTTACATCATGCACACGGATAATATCCGCGCCGCGCGCGATACCGATCGCGATCGTGGCAGCGGTACCCTCGATCCTTTCCTCAGCCGGCAGATCAAGCGTAAACCCAATGAACGATTTGCGCGATGTCCCCAACAGGACCGGGTATCCCAAAGCGCGGATCGCATCGAGACGATTGATCAACTCAAGGTTATGTTCGCGCGTCTTTCCAAAACCGATGCCTGGGTCGAGGATAATACGCGATTCAGCCACCCCGGCCTTGCACGCCAGTTCCACACTTTCGAGTAATTCGCGTTTTACATCTTCGATCAGGTCTTTATATTCCGAACCGATATAGGCGTTGCCAAGTTTTTCGCGCACATCCACGCTTGCAGGGTTGCTGCGGTTATGCATCAGAATGACGGGCGCTTTATGTTTCGCAACTACATGGGCCATCTCAGGGTCCGCGCGCAGTCCCCACACGTCATTGACGATCTGTGCGCCCGCGCGGATCGCCTCGTCCGCGACCTGCGCCTTATAAGTATCGATCGAAATTAATGTATCGGGGAAATTTTTATTCAACGCGCCGATCACTGGGAGCACGCGTTCCATCTCTTGTTCTGTATCCACAGGCGCCGACCCGGGCCTTGTGGACTCGCCACCTACATCCAGGATATCCGCGCCGGAATGGATGAACTCTTTTGCCTGTTGCACTGCAATGTCCGTCACATCCCCTTTTGCCATGATACCGTCGCCGGAAAAGCTATCGGGAGTCACATTCAAGATCCCCATCACATAGGTGCGGGAACCCCAGTGAAATGTGAACTTCCCGGCTTGAAGAGAGGAGGATTTCATTAAATAAGCCACGTCATTGCGAGGAGGGCAGGGCCCGACGAAGCAATCTCTGTCGATGAGATTGCTTCGGGCTGGGTCTCGATACGGCCCTTGGCCTACCAGACCACCGCCCTCGCAATGACGTAAAGGGTATTAAGGGATCTGATCCAGCGGGCGCGCCAGCCAGGTTTCGGCTTCGTTGATGTCGGTAAAGATCTTCATGGCAGAGGCCAGCCCTGTTTCTGCGAGCGCGGCCACGTTACGGATGCCATCTGCGACCTTTTGGTCTGCCACCACCACCGCCACGCGGATATTGCGCGCCGAGGGGTCATTGTTCGCGTCCACGGCCATGCGGATGGCTTTTTCAGGGATATCCTTCACCGCGCGCAGGTCGTAGAGATTGCGCGTGCGGCGGTCCGAGCCGAGCAAATGTTCCAATGCAAACTCGTGCCAGTGTGCCATGGTGGCATCGGACAGGTCTTTGAATATAAGGTTCATGCCTCCGTCCTCGCGGCGGGCCACGGAATAGCCAACGTCGGGTGCGGAAGTCCAGTTAAGCGGTTTGGATTCAGTCATGGGTCTCTCCTGTTTTGATGAAGGTGATTATAACGCAGGCGAAAACCGGTTTTAACCACAAAGGGCACAAAGCACACCAAGGAGAGACGAATCAACCTTCGTGACCGTCGTGTCCTTCGTGTTTAAAAAGAGACCTCCCATTAATCGATGTCGCGGTATAATGCGGGCACCGGGCGCTTAGCTCAGTTGGTTAGAGCGTCTCGCTTACACCGAGAAGGTCGGGGGTTCGAGTCCCTCAGCGCCCACCAGAAGCCTCGCATGCGGGGCTTTTTCTTTTATCCGGTTAAAGACCATTAACGCAAAGGCGCGACACTTGCGCCGCACTGCGTGGGCGCAGTGCAGGTGAGACGCCAGGTTTTCTTAATTCTTTGCGACTCTGCGCCTTGGCGTTAATTTTTTCTAAAATTATCGTCTTTTCCTCCTCTGCTATAATCCTTCTCATGATTCTCGTCACAGGTGCAACCGGATTCATCGGCCGCACGCTCATCCGTCATCTTTCAGAGATCGGCCATCCGTTGCGCGCGCTCATCCGTCCCTCACCGCGCAGCCCGCGCCTGCCGAAAGGCGTACCCATCGAAGTGGCCGTGGTATCGCTTGCAGATGTACGCGGTCTGCGCGCCGCGCTCGGCGATGTGGATACGATCTTTCACCTCGCCAGCGCCGAAGGCCAGGGAAGCCGCGGCAATCTGCTGACCGCGGATATTCAAGGCACCGCGAATCTCGTTGAGGCCGCGGCAGATGCGGGCGTGGACCGCATCGTGTATCTCAGTCACATCGGTGCGGCGCGCGCCTCCGGGTATCCCGCCTTCAAGGCAAAAGGGATCGCCGAGGAACATATCCGTCACGGAAAAGTTCCATACACCATTTTACGAACGTCATTGGTATACGGCCCGGAAGATCATTTCACCAATAACCTTGCGCAGCTGATACGCACTTTGCCGTGGGTGTTTCCCATTCCCCAAGGCGGGCGGACCGTTGTCCAACCGATATGGGTGGAAGACCTTGTCACGTGCATGATCTGGTCCCTGCAAAACGAGGAGACCATCGATAAAGTTTACGAGCTTGGCGGGAGTGAATTTTTTACGTTCCAACAGATCGTCGAAACGATCCTGGGCGTGACAAACAGGAATCGCTTGCTGCTGCCGTTATCACCCATCACATTGCGCGGCCTGACCGTGTTGTTCGAAAATATTATCCCCAGCTTTCCGATCTCATCCTTCTGGCTCGATTATTTCGCGGTCAACCGCACCTGCGCCGTGGATTCCATGCCGCGCATCTTCGGGCTCATGCCGGCGCGCTTCACCTATCGGCTCGATTACCTGAACCGCCGTACCTGGCTGCAGCGCGCCTGGGGACGCATCACGACCGGCGCATCCAACCTGATTGAATTGATCCGTTCCTCGCTCACGCGTTGACCATGCTCAACTTCATCATTCGTTTGCTTGAGACTCCCGAAGATATGACGCTCGTTGAGGAACTGCAACGCGCCGTGTGGCCCGGCTCTGAAACCGACGTGGTGCCCATGCACATGCTGATCACCGTGGTCCATAATGGCGGGCTCGTGCTCGGCGCATTCAGGGATGAAAAGATCATTGGCTTCGTGCTTGGTTTTCCCGGACTCGAGAACACCCCGGACGGCCCGCGCCCGAAACATTGTTCGCACATGATGGGCATCCATCCCGATCACCGCGACGGCGGCATCGGCTTCGCGCTCAAGCGCGCGCAATGGCAGATGGTACGGCATCAGGGACTCGATCACGTCACGTGGACATACGACCCCCTGCTCAGCCGCAACGCCCATCTCAATATCGCCAAGCTCGGCGCGGTCTGCACCACTTACCGGCGCGCCGAATACGGTGAAATGCGCGATGGACTTAACGCCGGGTTGCCATCCGATCGTTTTCAGGTGGATTGGTGGATAAACACGCGGCGGGCGGAAAGAAGACTCGGCAAACGTTCACGCCCCACCCTGAAACTGAGTCACGTGGCACGCAGTGGACTGCGCCCGTTCTATTCGCTTCAAACGTCCACCCACGCTTCGACTTCGCTCAGCGCGAGCTTGCCGCGCCCGCCCGAGCATGTCCCACACTTTGAAGACCGCCTGCTTCTGGCGGAGATTCCCGGCGATTTCCTCGCGCTCAAATCAAAAGATTTCAGCCTTGCACGCGACTGGCGTTTTTTTACACGCGAACTTTTCGAGACCGCCTTTGCCGCACATTACATCGTCACAGACTTCGTCTTTGACCGCAATGAAGGCAACCCGCGCGGGCTGTACGTGTTGACACATGGTGAAAGTACGCTCGAACAATTCGAATAGGTCATGTCGCCTTTACCGGTATTGGAACACGCCTGGGTCGTTGAAGCCATGGTCGTCTCATACAACCATGTATACAAGGTCGTTCACAACACGAAATACCATGACCTGCAGACCATTGGGGTATCCGATTACGCCGACGCGCAGATCGCCTCCTCTTTTCAGGTCGAATTCCTCGCCATGGACGACGATCCACAAAAGGTCCTGAACGCCATTAAAGAGTATGCAGTCGATGGCCGCAAATATGTGCTGGATGTTTTTCATGGCACGCCCTCCGCACGTGACATAAAAACACAGTATGCAGAACATGGCTTTGAGTTCGTCCGCACCGGCCCGATCCTTGGGCTGAATATTCCCGCACCCATGCTTGGGGAAGTGGGTGAAATAAAAAAAATCGAGACCCAGGAACAACTCGATGAGGCGAACAAACAGCTTTCTGCCGAGGGGGAGAATATCCCAGCGAAAACGCTCTCAGATCCACACATCCATAATTTTGTCGCGGAATGGAAGGGGCGGGTCGCTGGCTGGGCCCAGCTGGTGACGATCTTCCCCGAGGCGGGATATATCAACCAGCTTTATACAATGACGGACCTGCGCAACAATCGCATCGGCACTTCGCTGATAACACATCTCCATGCGCAATGCGCGAACCGCGGCATTAAACGCGTGGCATTGGTTTCATCGGATATGGCGTTGGGGGTCTATCGAAGGTTTGGGTATCGTCCACTCGCTTATTTCACCGTATTCCGCCCAAAAGAGGATCATTCCGAAAATGCATGAGACGCCCTTACGGACGTCTCAGCAGTTGGATGGAGGATCAAATAGCTTAAGTCGCTGTGGGGACGACTAACTCCTAAGGGAAGAATTCTTATTGTTTTCGTTGCGGCCCATGGCGCTCATGCCAACGGGATGATAAGTGGGCTCCGCGTTCGGACGATTTATATTACTGTATGAAGGAACAGGGTTCTGCCTCGGGGCTGGTTTATTATATGTGGCAGCCGGTTGGTTGGAAACGCGCGGCTGTTGATATATGGGTTGATTGCGATAAGCAGACTGTCCCGTACGGACATCTGCGAGGGTGAAGAGTCGTTCGCCGGCCACAGAAAAAGTGCCGATGATCAACACACGTACCAGCCAGACCATCGCGGCCACAAAGACAGGTACGAACTTTACCATGGCCTCCTGCCCAACAAGCGCGCCGCCCACCGCGTTGTGATTGAGGATCGCAACCGAGACACCCCACCAGGTGAGGATGGCGTTGAAAGTGGCAGCGAGAAGCCACGCACCGAACAAATACCAAACCTCGGCAGGTTCATCACGGCCTTGTTCAGGGGTGAAGAGACGGGCGATGCCGGCGAAGTCCATTCCGCAGAACGCGATGGCAAGAATGGAAGCCCAACGGAAACCGGCGAACTTCAAGTCGCCGAGCACGTCCTGCAAGGCAAAAGATGTGGTGCTAAAGTTGAACACTTCAAACGCGAGCAGGGCAGTGAGGATAATGCTCCCAAAGATCGCGCCGCGTTTGAGTGCGGTGTTTTTCAGGAAAGGGATCAGTTGAATGTTCAAAGAGCGGTTCATGGGCGTTCTCCTTTTTGGAATCAGAGGAAGTCAACTGCCCATAGTTTAGAACACTTGTTCTAATTTGTCAAGCGCGGAATATTGTAGAATAATTGCCATTTCCCACCTTTCAGCCTCTTTTCGGGGCTGCCCTAAAGGATGCTTCGCGAAGCCCCGAAAAAGCGGGCGGCACAAAACAGAACATAAATTCTGTTATACTGCAAATTCATTCTGGAGTCCAGAAGTTCTTGCTATCGCTCTCGTCGCCGTCCCCGGCGGCGAGGACGCCGCCTTGAGCGGTTTCGAACAAAGAAGGAAATCATGGCAAAGACCAAGACCCATACCCGTTTCGTATGTCAACAATGTGGACGCGTGGCCGCGTCTTATATGGGCAAATGCCCGCAGTGCGGCTCGTTCGACAGCATGGTGGAGGAGGTGATCCACGATGAGCCGGTCACCAAGGGACCCGCGAATGTACGCGGGTTGAGCGGCCGTTCGCAGCCGCGTCCCATTGACCAGGTCGGTGGCGATGCGGAAGACCGTGTACACCTCCCCATCGGTGAGTTCGCGCGCGTGCTCGGTGGCGGCATTGTCCCCGGTTCGATCGTGCTGATCGGCGGGGATCCTGGCATCGGCAAATCCACATTGACGCTGCAGATGGCGATGGAGATGGCGAAGGTGCAGCGCGTGTTGTACGTCTCGGGCGAGGAATCAGAACGACAGATCAAGATGCGCGCGGTACGTTTGTTAAGCGACAAAAAGGAACTGCCGAAAAATCTCCTGCTGGTGACGGAGACGAACCTCGAGGTGATCCTCAACCACGTGCGCGAATCAAAGCCGGACCTGCTGATCGTTGACTCCATCCAGACCGTTTACTTATCTGACCTGGACTCCTCCGCCGGCTCGGTCTCACAGGTGCGCGAATGTTCTTCACATTTACGTGAGCTGGCGAAGTCCACGGGCATCTCCGTGTTCCTGATCGGACACGTGACAAAGGAAGGCGCGATCGCCGGCCCGCGTGTCCTCGAACATATCGTCGATACGGTCTTATATCTCGAAGGGGATCGCTTCCAGGCCTATCGTTTACTGCGCTCTGTGAAGAATCGATTCGGCGCCACGTCTGAAGTGGGCGTGTTCGAGATGCGCGAGGGCGGCCTGATCGAGGTGACAAATCCGTCTGAGGCGTTCCTCGCGGAAAGATTGATCAACGCTGCAGGTTCCGCTATCGCGGTGACCATGGAAGGGACACGTCCGATCCTCGTCGAGATCCAGGGGCTGACATCGCCCACCCAATTTGGCAACGCGCGCCGCACACCCAACGGTGTCGACTTCAACCGTTTGTTATTGATCAGCGCGGTGCTCACCCGCCGCGTGGGATTGAAACTCTCAGAGCATGATGTATTCGTGAATGTGGTCGGCGGCATCCAAATCGACGAACCCGCCGCGGACCTGGCGATTGCCGCGGCGATTGCGTCATCCTGGAAGGATGTGCCGATCCGCGCCGAGGCAGTCTTGATCGGTGAGATCGGTTTGGCCGGCGAACTGCGCATGCCCGGCCAGATGGTGGCGCGCTTGCGTGAAGCGCAAAAGCTTGGTTTCAAAACGGCCATTGTCCCAAAAGCCATTCGTAAGGGAGAAGAGTACCCGAAAGGGATCGAGATCATCGAAGTCCGTTCGCTGGATCAGGCGCTCGACGCGGCGTTAAAAAATCCCGACTCTGCAAAGCGAAAAAGCCAGGCTTAGGGGAGTTGGTGGCTCGATCAATGCTCTTAACGCGAAGGCGCAAAGACGCAGGGATTTAATAATTCTCTTTGCGACTCCGCGTCTTTGCGTTAAATTCCTTATTGGAGGATCAAATGGCTGAATCTGCACTTGCAAAGAAAATGAAGCTAAAAGCGGGGCAATCTGCAACCATCATCAACGCGCCGGATAAATACCTGAAAGAACTCGAACCACTCCCGGCAGATGTGAAGATTTCACAGAAGCTGGAGAACCCGTCGGATTGGATCCAGATCTTCGTCAAAAGCAAAGTTGAACTGGACGCGCTCTTCCCGAAGGTATTGAAGTTCTTCAAGCCCGATACGATGTTGTGGATCTCGTTCCCCAAGGGCACATCCAAGATCCAAACGGACCTGACCCGCGACAAAGGCTGGGACGTTGTGCAGGCGGCGGACTTGAAATGGGTTAACCTTGTATCGGTGAATGAGACCTGGTCTGCGTTCGCGATACGCCCGTACAAGACCGGTGAGCCGATACAGAGTTTTCGATAACCGTCATTGCGAGCGCGGGTCGAGTAGGACGAAGGCCGTATCGAGACCAAGCGAAGCAATCTCCTCATTGGGAAAGTGGATTGCTTCGTCGCCTGGTTTCGATACGAACGAGAAGATCATTCGTCCTACTCAACCCGCGCTCGCAATGACGAAAGGATAATATTATGTGCAGAAGCATCAAACCATTACGCCTGCCGGATCGCCCGGCCACGGAGCAGGAGATCCAGGAAGCTGCGTTGCAATATATAAGGAAGGTCAGCGGATATCGCAAGCCTTCGAAGGCGAATGAAGAGGCGTTCCAGAGGGCAATCGATGAAGTGGCTGAGGCTACGAGGAAGATGTTGGACGTGTTACCGAGCAAACAAAACGCATCTGGTATCGCGCTTAATAGTTGAACAAGATGCCTTCTCCAAGTGAAAACTACCTTGAACGCGTCCGCCGCATCTGCGCCGCGCTCCCCGAGTGCACCGAGAAACTTTCGCACGGCGAGCCGACCTTCTTCGTCCGCAAGAAGGTCTTCGTCATGTTCGCGAATAACCATCACAACGACGGTCATATCGCGGTGTGGATCCCAGTGGCGTCAGGCCTGCAGCCCGTGCTGATCGAGACCTCGCCGAAGAAATTCTTCAACCCGCCGTATGTGGGAGTCCGCGGCTGGGTGGGCATCGAGTTGGAAGAGATCGACGATGAGGAACTGGCTACCTATCTATATGAAGCCTGGCGATTGATCGCACCGAAGAAATTACAGTCCACGATCTAACGCATTGGAGCAACGATGAAGATCCTGATCCTGGGTGGTTATGGGACGTTCGGCGGCAATCTTGCCCGCCTGCTCGCAAAGAATGAAAAATTAACATTGCTCATCGCCGGCCGCTCCGTGCAAAAGGCGAAGGCCCTTTGTGAAAGCCTGCCCGGCGGCGCGCAGAGAGAAGCCGTGTTCTTCGAGCGGAATGCAAATGTCGAATCACAAATTACAGAGATCAAACCAGATATCGTCGTGGATGCCATGGGTCCGTATCAAGTCTACGGGGATGATCCATACCGCATCGTCAAGGCTTGCCTCACGAATGGCATCGATTATATGGACCTGGCCGATGGCTCCGATTTTGTTAAAGGCATCAGTCAGTTCGACTCACAAGCAAAAGCAAAGAATATCTTTGTATTATCCGGCGTCAGCACCTGCCCGGTGCTTACCTCTGCGGTGACAAGAAAACTTTCAAAGGGCCTCGCGAAGGTCCACACCATCAGGGCCGGCATTGCGCCTTCCCCATATGCAGGCGTGGGCGTAAATGTGATCCGCGCGATCACGGCGTATTCCGGGAAGCGCATCAAACTGTATCGAAACGGGAAGCAGGCCTCGGCCTACGCGCTGACCGAGTCCATGCGTTATACGATCAGCCCGCCCGGCCATCTTCCACTGGATAACATCCTCTTCTCCCTCGTCGACGTCCCCGACCTGCAGCTGCTCCCGGAAGCATGGCCCGAATTCGATTCGATCTGGTTTGGCGCCGGCCCCGTCCCGGAAGTTTTGCACAAGATGCTGATCGGCCTCTCGTGGCTGGTACGATGGAGAATCATCCCAACACTGCTTCCATTTGCGCGCCTCTTTCACTTCGTGCTGAATACCATTCGCTGGGGAGAGAATCGCGGCGGCATGTTCGTTTCGGTCGAGGGCACGTATAAGGATGGAAAAAAGCTCGAACGCTCGTGGCATTTACTGGCAGAAAGGGGAGACGGACCGTTCATCCCCTCGATGGCGATCGCGGCGATCGTCATGAAAATTTTGTCCGGGGAAAGACCCGCGAGTGGGGCACGAGCAGCAACCCATGAACTGGCGTTGGAAGATTACGAAACGCTTTTTCGGGATAAAGCGATCTTCACAGGGGAACGCGAATCAGGTTTGGATGCAGAACAGGCGCCTCTTTACAAACGGATTCTTGGCCCGGCCTTCGATGAGCTGCCCCTCCCTTTGAGAGACATGCACAACATTACGGCCGGGAAAAAGATCGTGGAAGGAACTGCGAATGTTCAGGTTGGAAATAACATCTTCGCGCGCCTGATCCATGGCGTGATCGGTTTCCCGAAAGCAGGCACGGACGTCCCTGTACAGGTGACGTTTCAACGAAAGAATGGCGGCGAGCTCTGGCTGCGGGATTTCGCCGGCACGAAGTTTTCCAGCTTTCAATGGGCAGGGCACGGCCGGTCTGATAAACTCATCCTTGAAAAGTTTGGGCCGGTCACAGTGGGCCTGGCGCTCGTACTTGGCGAGAAAAAGTTGCATATCATCGTGCGTCATTGCAGCGTGTTTGGGATCCCGATCCCCTTATTCCTGGCCCCGCAGGGCGATACCCATGAATATGTGGACGAGGCTGGTTCGTTTTGCTTTCACGTTGAAATTAAACTCTTTCTGATCGGCCTGATCGTGCGATATCAGGGCCGGCTCACTCCCGTTGGTTAAAGGAAACCTCATGTTCGACACACGCGACAAACAACTTGCAGATCTAAACACAGCATATGAAGCCTTCGTCGAAACGATCAAGGGCCTCTCTCCCGAATCTTTTCTCCGCCCGTTGGGCGATTGGAGCTCGCGTGATATTGCGGCTCATTTTGTCGGCTGGAATCGCATCACACTCGTGGGATGCAGCGAGCTGCGTGAAGGCATGGAACCTTCCTATTTTTATGATGGGACGAACGATTATCGAAAGATCAACGCCAGGTTTCTCAAACAGTTCGCCTCTTCTGATCGCACAGCTTTATTAAAAGATATGGCTGTCACCAAAGACGCGCTGGTGGCTTACTTGAAAACAGTCCCGGAAAGCGAATGGGAAAAGGATACGGGTATCGTCCATTATCGCGGCGACGCGGCAACCGTGGCGCGCTGTGTCGATTCGCTGATACGCGATTACCGAGAGCACAGGCAGGAGATCGTGGATGGAACCTGAGAGACTCACGCGGTGTATACGATGCGAAGGAGAACGCCATGAAAAAGCTGAAACTCTTCGTATCCACTCTTGCACTCACAGCGTTGGTCGCTGCCTGCGCTCCCAAACCAGCCACCGAACCCGAGAAAGTTTCTCCGACAAAATCACCGGAAAAATTGGAGGTCCTGAAATCCCAGCCGGTGAAGAACGCGCCTCCAGCGGACTGCCCGGTGACCATATCCACAGATCCTTCTTTTGAAGCACCGGCTCCATATTCTTCAAGCGCGCCATGGCCGGGCATGTTCTGGTTCGGGGCAGAACATTTATGGACTGCGCTTCAGACGAACGGCGTGTGGGAAGGCCTGCCTCACAACCCCGAGGGATATACACAAAAGATCATGTGGTGGAGCAGCTTGTACATTCTTAAAGATGAACTCAAACCTGCCCTGGTCGTAACAGGCCGCAGACTCGATGCGGAAGCGCCGCCGCTCAAGTTCGATGGCGCGACGAACGCCTTTGCAAAAGATATCGGCGATGCCATGCTGACCGGCGTGAACATTCCATCCGAAGGCTGCTGGGAGATCACCGGCCAGTATAAAAAGAGCGGGTTGACCTTCGTCGTGTGGATCGCACCGTAAACAAAATTCCCGAAGTTGAAACTTCGGGAATTTTTTATTACTAGATCGCTTCTCTTAATTTCCTGGCCAATTTGCCAAAATGAGGCGTATACCGAATATCGTCCTTGCGGGGCCGGGGCAGGTCCACTTCCAGGTCCAATTTGATCCTGCCGGGGCGTTGCGTCAATACCAAAACTCTATCCGCGAGAAATAACGACTCGTTGATCGAATGGGTCACCATGATGACCGTCTTTTGTCTCGCCCCCCAGATGCGAGAGAGCTCCGTCCACATGCGTTCGCGCGTGATCGCATCCAGCGAGCCGAATGGCTCATCGAGCAGGAGCAGGTCCGGGTCATGGACGAGCGCACGCGCGATGCCCACGCGCTGGGCCATCCCACCGGAGAGTTCGCGCGGCCAGGCGTGTTCGAATCCCTCCAGTCCCACAAGCTCGATCATCTCCAGCGCCTTCTTGCGCGCTTTTATTTCACTCATCCCTTCCAGTTCAAGCGGAAGTTTGATGTTGTCCATCACGGTGCGCCACGGCATGAGGTTGGCCTGTTGAAAGACCATGCCGATCCTCGGCTGTTGATTGCGGATGAAATGCACGCGACCCGATGTGGGTGGTAATAAACCTGCCAGGATTCGCAGGAGAGTCGTTTTGCCCGAACCGGATGGGCCGAGGAAACAAATGAAATCGCGCGGACACACCTCGAATGAAATATCCTCAAGCGCGTGAAGACCACCGTTATTGTCAGGAAAAACAACGCTCAGGTCTTTTACCGTGAGGATCGGTTTGGTTTTCATATAATTTGTAGGGGCGAGGTCATCCCGCCCACATCGTCCCGACACTTGCGCCGCACTGCGTGCTTTGCAGTGCAGGTGTGTCCTTCGGGAGGGCGGGAAAACCCCGCCCCTACGTTTTTACGGGATGAATTCGTTCGTGAACGCCTTGCTCAGATCCAGCTTCTCTTCGATCAAACCCATATCGAACAGCACATTTTGCATGTTCTCCCAGGCCTGTGGGTCGGAATAACCGAGCCGTTCCGCCTTCCACATTTCAATGGACGTAGCCAGCACCTGCTTTTGCACATCCGCGTCCAAGGTTTCAAAATCGGGGATGTATTTTGCGCTGATCGTCATTGCCTCATTAGGATATGCAATTGTATATTCCAATCCCTTGATG
Organism: uncultured Anaerolineaceae bacterium; assembly: GCA_964549865.1. Lineage (GTDB taxonomy): Bacteria > Chloroflexota > Anaerolineae > Anaerolineales > Villigracilaceae > Villigracilis. Next base: position 22,286 of record CAZJYB010000003.1, on the reverse strand, counting down.
AATGCGCCGACGAACGAACGAACCAATTCCGGGTCATCCGCGATCACTTTTTCACTGGCCAAAAGTCCATTCGAGGCAAGCTGGGCATGATCCGAAACGCGCAGCTCTGTCAGATCAAGACCCTGTGCACGTAACTGAATAGGTTCGTTGGCTGTGTACACCACCACGACCTTGCTTTGTCCGGAAGCGAACGCGCCCACCTGATTGAAGCCGATGGCTTCGAAGGTCACATCCTCCGGTTTCAGTCCGGCAGAAAATAACAACGCCTGCGCGCCGATGTAGTTCGCACCGAACAAACCGGGCACGCCGATGGTCTGCCCCTTCAGATCGGCAGGACCGGTGATATTCAAGTCCGGCACGGCAATGATCGAAACGGGGAACTTCTGATACCACGCGGTGACATACGTCACAGGCACACCCTGCGAACGCGCCAGCAGGACCTGTTCCCCAGAGACCACTGCGAACGGTAATTCGCCCGCGCCCACCAACGATACGCCATCCGTCTCGAACGAGTAATCGAATTCGATCTCGATGCCGGCGTCCTTGAAATATCCCTTTTCGATGGCGACGTAGAACGGCGCGTATTGGATATTGGGAATGTACCCCATCGGGAGGCGGATCTTGTTCACCGCTTCATTCGGGACCCCGGAACTGCTGCAGGCCATCAAGCCGACTCCCAGCCCGAGCATAATCATGATCAACAAAATTTTCTTTTTCATACTTCAAAATTCTCCTGCCATTTTAGGAATTTTTTTTCAAGCGTGGACACCGCGGCGTACAACGTCAACGCCATGATGACCAGCAAAAATACACCCACATAGACGAGCGGCATGTCGTAACTGACGCGGCCGCGCGTGATGAGATTCCCCAGCCCGTGATTCGCGCCGACCAACTCTCCCACCACCGCGCCGATCACGGACAAGGTCGCACCCACGCGCAACCCACCCAGGAAGATCGGCAGCGCTGCGGGGATCTCAACTTTCAACAAAATCTGGTTCTTTGTTGCGTGCAGCGAATTCATCAGATCATAGAACGCGTGCGGCACCGCGCGAATCCCAACGATGGTGTTGATCAGCACCGGGAAGAACACGATCAAGGCGCAGATCAATACCTTGGAGAACACGCCATACCCAAACCACAGCACGAGTAACGGCGCGATCGCAACAATGGGGATCGCCTGACTCGCCACCAGATAGGGCGAAAGGACTCTTTCGAGGGCGCGCGACTTTGCGACCGAATATCCAAGGATCGTGGCCAGGCCAACACCGGCCGCCAATCCCAGCAAAACCTCTGAAAGCGTGACCGCAACATCAAATAACAAGTCCCCATTTGTTATCGCTTCGACGAAACGATCCCATACTGCAAGGGGTGGGGGCAGGATGAACGTCGCGAGGCCGGTTACCTGGGAGGTGATCTGCCAGCATAACAAACCAAGAGCAAGCGAGAGCACGCGCAGCCACAGTCGCTTGCGCGGAGAAGAGGATGAAGGTACGGATAAACGGTTATTGTTCATAAAGCAAAACGCCCAGCTTGAGTCAACAAACGGGGCGCAGAATCAGACCGAGGCGGAGGCTGACCGAACAAAAATCCCGAGAACAAGGTGCGTTTTCGGGGGCATGTCGAATCAGACTCGCATGAGCCTATCACCTTCTTGCATCCAGACTTTAACTGTCGGCCCTGGAATTACACCAGATCATGTTTTGGAGTCAGGAAGCTAAGTGCCCTGAAAGGGTATGCTTCCGTAAATCCCAACAGCTTGCTGTTGGACTCCATAACTCGTGGGCTGTACCACCGATCGGGAATTACACCCTGCCCCGAAGGTTGAATATTTGGTTGACATGATTATAACGCAAAAACCGCAGGGACGAGAGGACCTCGCCCCTACGGTTTTATTTTAATTGCGCTTTTAATTTCCCAGCCGTTTCCTTATATCCGGCAAGCTTCTCGCGTTCCTTTTCGATCACCGCTGCTGGAGCCTTGTTTGCAAAGTCGCTGGATAAAAGTTTCTCCAGCCGCTCAATATGAGACTCGGTTTCCTTCAACTCTTTTTCGAGGCGCGCCTTGTCGTTGGCGAGGTCAATCATGCCTTCAAGAGGGATGTAAATTTCAATGGAACCAACTACCAACACTGCGCTGTCTTCTGGTTTCTTCTTAAGCGATTTATTGATCTTGACCTCATCTGCGTTTAGACCGGCCAGCGCTGAAATGACCGCAGACTGTTCCTTCAACAGATCTGATTTGTCGCCCGCGGAGAATTGTGCGGCAAGCCTCTTTGCAGGAGAGACATTCTTCTCCGCCCGCAGGTTGCGTATGGAGCGAACGATTTCCTGGATCAACGCAAACTCGGAAATACTGGCTTCTTCCCAGCTTTCAGCCTTGCGCGGCTCCGGCCACTTGGCCACGATCAACGCGTCCGGCCAATCTTTGGCAAGGTCTTTCAGCAAAGAGTCATGCAGGGCAGAGTGCAAATGACCCCACACTTCCTCGGTGACAAAGGGCGTGAAAGGATGAAGTAATCGTAGTGAAGTATCAAAGACTTGCACCAATGTCTTCACTGTCTGCTCTCTGGTCTCTTCTCTCTGCAATTGTCCCTTTGCGATCTCCACATACCAGTCCGCGAAATCGCCCCAGATGAATTCATAGATCTGCCTTCCAGCTTCGCCATATTGAAAAGCCTGGAAAAGGCGTTCGACGTCACGGATAAGACCCTGCAGGCGCGCTTCGATCCATGAATCGGCCAATGTCCTTTTTGTTCCGCCGCTGACCGCTGATTGCTGACTGCTGATCGCTGAAATTACAAACCTGCCCGCATTCCAGATCTTGTTCGCGAAGTTGCGATTGGCCTCCACCTTCTTCACACCTACGTTCGTGTCGTTACCGGGCGTGGACCCTACAAGCAAAGTAAAGCGCAGCGCGTCGGTGCCGAATTCATCCATCACGATGAGCGGGTCTATCACGTTGCCCTTCGTCTTGGACATCTTCTGCCCATGCTCATCGCGTACCAGCCCGTGCAGATACACCGTGTGGAACGGTGGTTTACCGGTAAACTCCAATCCCATCATGATCATACGCGCCACCCAGAAGAACAGAATGTCATAGCCTGTTTCCATATAGGAGGTTGGATAGAAATATTTCAGGTCCGGCGTTTGCTCAGGCCAGCCCAGTGTTGAGAATGGCCATAGCCCAGACGAGAACCAGGTATCCAACACATCCTCATCCTGACGAATATCTTTCGAGCCGCAGGTCATGCATTGTTTGGGATCTTCGCGCGTCACGGTCATGTGATTCTCCGGGCAATACCAAACCGGGATGCGGTGTCCCCACCACAATTGGCGGCTGATACACCAATCCTTGATATTCTCCAGCCAGTTGAAATAGGTCTTCTCGAAACGTTCGGGCACGATCTTGATGCGCCCGTCTTTCACAGTGGCAAGACCCGCATTGGCAAGCGACTCGATCTTCACGAACCATTGGGTCGAGATCATCGGCTCGACGATCTCACCGCCGCGTTGTGTGCGCGGGATGGTCGTGCGATACGGCTCGGTCTTGATGACCAATTCTGCGGCCTTCATATCATTCCATACATTCTTACGCGCCACGAATCGATCCTGACCCTGATACTTGCCCCCGTTTTCGTTGACCTTTGCCTCCACATCCAGCATGGAGATGATCGGCAGGTTATGCCGCTGCGCGATGGCGTAGTCATTCGGGTCGTGACCCGGCGTGATCTTCAGTGCGCCGGTGCCGAATTCCATGCTCACGTATTCATCCGCAATGACGGGGATCTCACGATTGAGGACCGGTACCATCACCTTTTTGCCGATGAACTTTTTATAGCGTTCATCTTCGGGATGAACCGCCACAGCGGTATCCGCTAAAATGGTTTCGGGACGGATCGTTGCCACGGGGATGAACTCCTCTGAGCCGGCCAGTTTGTATTTGAAGTAATGTAACGTGGCATTCTCTTCGCTGTATTCCACTTCAAGGTCTGAGACTGCGGTTTTCAAACCCGGCGACCAGTTGATCAGGCGCGGACCGCGATAGATCAGTCCCTTTTCGTACAGGCGCACAAAAGCCTCCCGCACTGCGCGGCTCAGGCCCTCATCCAGGGTGAAACGCTCGCGATCCCAATCGCAGGAGGCGCCGAGGCGGCGGATCTGATTCGTGATCATACCGCCGTACTTCTTCTTCCATTCCCAGGTGCGCTCGATAAATTTTTCACGCCCAAGTTCTTCGCGTGTCACTTCTTCTTTTTGCAGCAAGTCGCGCTCCACCATGAGCTGTGTGGCAATGCCCGCGTGGTCTGAGCCCGGTATCCACAACGTGGAATATCCCTTCATGCGGTGATAGCGCGCCATCAAGTCTTCCACGCTCACGAACATGGCGTGGCCAATGTGCAATTCGCCGGTCACGTTCGGTGGCGGGATGGCGATGACGAACGGCTGGACTTTTGGATCAAAGCCCGGCTTATTGGGATCGTTATGCGGCTTGAAGAATCCACCGGCCTCCCACAATGCATAAATACGAGACTCGGTAGATTTGAAATCGTAGGCCTTGGGTAATTCCTGTTTGATCATTCGTGCTCCTTGAGCGAGGCGGCTTCGTGCCGCCATCGCCAACTCCAATCCCACGAGGGATTGGAGTATATATTGCATTAAATAAAAAACACTCCGTCCATCATGAGGACGAAGTGTCAGCTTCGCGGTACCACCTCAGTTCATTCTTTTTAACCACGAAGGACACTAAGGTCACTAAGGAAAAAAGAATGCACTCTATGACTGAAAATTTTCAGTCTAGGCTATAACGGGCGCGCCCGTGCCGGTCTATTCTCGCAAGGATTTCTTCGGCAAAATCATCAGACGACTTCAGCGGCGATCTCCTGCGGAGACTTTCACCAAGCGTCTCCTTCTCTATCAGGCTTCCTGCGGCCTACTACTTCTGAATGGTAGGATTATACGGGGTTGAAAAAGGAGAGTCAAGCAGCTATTTGTATTGTCCTATCGGCACAGGGATTCCCGCCACCATCCAATAGACCTCATCCGCTTCGCGAGCGAGGCGCTGGTTCCCCCAGCCCAGGATGTCGCGATAGGCGCGTCCCATTTGATAGGCCGGGACCACCCCCAACCCCACCTCATTCGAGATCGCGATCCAATCCTGCTTCCCTTCGCGGATAAAAGCAAGCAGCTCATCCACTTCCTTTTGCATGGCCTCGAGAGCCCGCGCTTCGTCCACAGCGTCCTCTTTTATAAAGGGCATGAACAGGTTATTGACCAAAAGTGTGATGCAATCGAGGAGGACGACATCGGTCTTTATCGGATTCGCTCGCAAAGCTTCGGCGATATTGGACGGTATCTCAAGATTGACCCAATCCACAGGGCGATCCTCTTGATGTCTTTTTATTCGCGCGGACATATCCTCGTCCAGAGCCTGCGCGGTTGCGATGAACGTCACGGATTTGCCGGTTTCCTGCGCGAGTTTTTGTGCATGGGACGATTTGCCGCTGCGTGCGCCGCCAAGCAGGAAGGTCAGCTTTCCCATATGATCCTCTCCAATTTTTTCATGTCAAGCGAATTTTCCACCGCATCTGCCAATGCTTCAAGGGACGCCTCGAAACGCGCAGCTTGCGACACAACCAGGCCCGTCCAACCCAGGCTTTTCAGCCAGGCATAACGGAAGGGATCGTTGTTGAATAGCCCATGGATATAACATCCCCAGACCCTGCCATTTGATGAAACGCTTCCATCCGGGACTTTAACCTGCTCCCCATTCCGAGAAACGATCTCTACCCACGGCGTTTGTCCGTTCGTCTCACCCATGTGGATCTCATAACCATCGATCATTTCACCGACGAGCCCTGCAAAATCCAGAATTTGTGCGCGCACTTGATAGGTCGCTTTTTGCTGAGCAAAGGTGGTGACAACAGGCAGCAATCCCAAACCTTCGATTGAATCATTTTTTGATTCCACGTGATGCGGATCGTGAATGGACTGTCCCAGCATTTGATATCCGCCGCAGATCCCTATCACCGCACCGCCGTTTTCTGCAAAGTTAATGATGGCTTTTGCCAGCCCTGTTTTATATAACCATTCCATATCGGCCATTGTACTTTTCGTACCCGGGATGATGATCGCGTGCGGTTTTCCCAATTGTTTCACTGATTCCACGTGACGCAAATGCACACCGGGCTCGATGCGCAGGGAGTCGAAGTCGTCGAAGTTGGCAATGCGAGGCAAAGCCAGAACGGCGATGTCGATCTGGGAGGCAGAAGCAGGTTCGGCAGCACGCGAAGCGACTTCTACAGAAACGGCATCTTCATCCGGAAGATGAAGTCCGCGCAAATATGGGATCACACCCAGCACAGGAATTTCCCCTTTTTGTTCGAGGATCTGAATCCCATCATCGAAGAGGGAAAGGTCGCCGCGAAATTTATTGACCACGAGTCCGCGCACAAGCGCGCGCTCTTCAGGCTCGAGCAGCCAGAGCGTGCCAAGCAGTTGCGCAAAGATGCCGCCGCGGTCGATATCACCGATCAGCAAGACTGGGGAATGGGCATGGCGCGCGACCGCCATGTTGACGATATCACCGGCACGTAAATTAATTTCGGCCGGGCTGCCGGCGCCTTCAATGATCACAAGGTCGTACATCTCGCGCAGGCGGTCCAACGCGGCAGTGACATATTCCCACAAAATCGCTTTGTTCTCATAATAGTTTCTGGCTTCGAGCGTCTGCCAGGGACGGCCCATCAGAATAATCTGCGAACGCGAATCGGCTTCAGGTTTGATCAGCACAGGATTCATATCCACGGTTGGTGCGAGGCTACATGCCGCGGCCTGTAACGCCTGGGCACGGCCAATCTCGCCTCCATCCGCACAGACCGCCGCGTTATTCGACATGTTCTGCGCCTTGAACGGGGCCACGCGTACACCGCGTCGGGCGTAGATGCGGCACAGCGCGGTGACGAGCAGGCTTTTGCCCGCCGAGGAACTGCTGCCCTGGATCATCAATGTTCTGGCTGTCATGACCTCACCCCAGCCCTCTCAAAGAGGAAACAAATGACTTGTATCGTTCAATAAATTCAATGGGATGTCGCTTTGTCCCTGATGGCCCCTGCAATGTTCCAGTCGGCTTGTGCGTGACAGGTGAGGAGCAGACTCATTCAACCATTGCCTCTAAAGCTTTTAACAGCCGAATATTTTGCTCGCGTGTTTGCGCAGAAATACGAATATAGCCAGGGAGTCCAAACGAAGCACAGTCGCGGACCAATATTCCATGTTTCAAAAGCGCCTGACGAAACTGTGCTCCATTATGAACCGGCATCAGAAAATAATGTGTATGCGATGGAACGGGAATAAAACCCAATTCCTGCAAGCCAGAAATTAAAAAATGTTTTTCCTGCTGCAGTTGAGTCAGCGTTTCACGCTGATGTGCTTCATCCTCCAAGGCAACAAGCCCTGCGGACTGCGCAAGCGCACTCACATTCCACGCCGGGCGCACGTTCACCAAAGCCTGAATGATGCTTTCATCTGCAAGAGCGTAACCGAGCCGTATGCCTGCAATGGCGTAATCCTTTGTCATCGAACACAGAATCAAAATATTTTTATGCCGAAGTGTGGTCGCAGACTTCATCCCAGGTGCAAATGCAAGATAGGCCTCATCCAGTACAAACAAAGTGTCCGGATGTGCGCGCGCCCAGGCATCCAGCACATCCAGCGAAAGCGCCTGCCCTGTGGGGTTGTTTGGATTGCACAAAAACACCATGCGGAATTTTTGCCCGCTCAATTCCCTTTGGATTTCATCAGGATGATATCCGAATCCATCTTCGGGAATTGCACGCCAGTGACGAACATTCGCATCCATCAAACGGGCGGAACGTTCATACTCGCCGAAAGTTGGTTCGGCAATCAATACATTTTCGCTCTTTTGCAGAAGGGCAAAGGCTGCAAGCTGAATCAATTCCGCAGTGCCGTTCCCTATGATGATCTGTTCAAACGGAATGTCCAATCTTTTTGACAACGCCCGCCGTAACAAAATGGATTCACGATCCGGATACCGATCCAACGGCGTGGAACGAATCGCATCCCATACTGCAGGGGAAGGCCCAAACGGGTTGCTATTGACGCTGAAATCCAGCACATCATCAGGATGAATGCCGAGGCGTTCCAGCTCGGCAAAGTCAATGGCGCCGTGGGTGACCTGGTCAACCTGCGTAGGCATAAAAACTCCAAAGCGAAAAACAAATCACGGCCAGCCCAACGGCTGCATACAAGATCCGTCGTGCGTGAAGAAGATCGACAACAACAGGTTTTCGTAATCCCTTACCAAGCGAATAATGATCCATTTTTTCAAGCTCCATATTCAACGCGCCTGCCATTGCACTCATCGGCACGCCCGCATTTGGACTCGCAGTTGTCTGCGAGTCACGCCACATAATATTCCACGACATTATAAAACCTGCTCCACAAAGCGGTGCAGACGCCACAATAAATAATCCTGTCAATCGTGCAGGGATGAAATTCAAGAGATCATCGAAGCGTGCCGGGAATTTCCCCAGCCATTCCCGTTCAGCATCGTGATAACCAAGCATTGAATCTGCTGTATTGGCAAAGCGATATGCGAACGCAGCGGGCAACCCGCCAATTACGTAAAAAAATAATGGCGCAATGATACCATCAGATGCATTCTCGGCGACCGATTCAATCGCGGCGGCGCAGACTTGCGATTCGTTCAATTGCGATGTATCACGGCTGACCAAATGCCATGAAAGCAATCGCCGCGCTTCAGGCAGGTTTTGCAAATTCAATGCAGATTGAACTTCCTTTGCGGCACGGTCCAGGCCGCGCAGGGAAAGTGTCAGCTTGAGAAAAAGCGCCTGAAATAAAATCGCAAGCCAGGGTGGAAGTCGGGAGGCGAGAAATGAGATACCAAATCCTGCGCCTGCAGTCAGGGAAATCCCGATCAAAAGAATGAAAACGCCGAAGAGGAATTCCGAAAATTTATTTCCACGCGGGCGAAAGTGCATTAACCAGCGAATCAAACTTCCCATCCACGCAGTGGGGTGAAAGCGATCGGGAGGATCACCAAGCAGAAGATCAAGCACGATGGCAGGGAGTATGATCATTTTTCCAAAATGGAATCGTGAACCGCCTGCCGGACCACGCGGGCAATCAGCCAGCCCAAAGTGGTGACTGGCCCTGCATAAGATTGCAATTTCCCTTTGCCGGTTGCGGCAACAGTAATGGTATCAGTGGAGGTGCCGGTGGCGGGGTCGCCATGCGCGGTGCGAATATGCATCTCTCCCAGGATCGCGGACTTGGCTTCGGTGGCGGTGATCACGGCATTGAGCATGGCAGCGCGCGTCAGGCGTGCATCCAGCAAAAGAACGATATTGATGGTTCCCGGTTGACGCGAAAAAGGCGGGGTGATCCCCGCGCAGGCTGCGTTGCTGACACCCGCGGTGACTAGCACTCCCACCCTTAACCCGCCCTCCTGTAAAAAGACAAGGCGCGCCTTATTTAAATTCACAGCAGTCAACAAGCCGATAAATCGTCCGTCAATATCCATGCGACGGGCGAAGGCCTGCAGGTCCGCTTTGGGGTTGGGGCCGTAATAATTCTTGTCCACATGAAAATTGAGAATATGGTGAACGCGTTGAAAGCCGCTCCCCACGATGGCAGATGAAAGTGTCGTAAGTGGCGATATGCTTTGCACATGGACAGCTTTCAGGGTATTGGAGATGGAGACGCCTTCGATCGGGATATCCATGGCTTATTTCTGCAAATGAGAGGTGCCGTTGAACAGCTTCAGGCTTACACCCTCTTCGTAAAATAAAAGTTCAGAGATCGAGCCAGTCTCCGATTCAAATTGCGAATGACGGTTGAGGTCAATACCGAGCGAAAGGCAAAGCAGGGTGCGGATCACGCCGCCATGTGTGACGAACAAAACGGTTTGTTCCTCATGTTGAGGTTTTATTTCATCCACCGCTGATTTAACACGCGTCGCAAGCTGTATGAGCGTTTCCCCATTTGGAGGTGGAATATGCGCGGGATCGTTCATCCATTTTTCCAGCAGATCGGGCGATTGGGCCTGTATCTCGTTGTAAGACATCCCCTCCCATTCGCCAAAGGATAGTTCGCGCAAGCGTCCATCCTTATTTACCTTGAGGGTGTGCTTTTTTGCAACCAGCTTGGCGGTCTGAACACAACGCATTAAGTCGCTGGAATAGATCACATCTATTTTTTCACCGAAAAGACGCTTTGCAAGTTTACCTGCCTGCTCCACGCCTGTTTCATTCAAGGGCGCGTCGATTTGCCCCTGATAACGGTGATCGAGGTTATGGTTTGTCTGTCCGTGGCGTGCGACCAGCAGGCGCATAAAGCTATAAATTGACCGTGAAAAATAATAACACAAGAGTTTCAACGACAACTGTCACAGTTCCATAAATATCGCCTGTTAGACCGGGCAGCAATCGCATCGCATAAAACGCGATTAGAAAAGAAACCGTTACTGCGCCGAGCATGAGGGCGAGACCGACCCAGGAAAACATAAACCAGGAAACAATGCCCGCGATCAAAGTTGCGATGAGCACCTCTTTCAATCCCACATTGCCTTTCATCTCAAACCCCAGTCCATCTTCACGCGCGTAAGGAAATGCATAAATGACAACAGGGCAGGCCCAGCGTCCAAGGGTTGTTGCAAGAACAAGGGCAGGCAATGGATTGAGAGAAGAAACAAGTGCACTATATTGCGTCAACAAGACAAGCACGCCACCTGCGACCCCGAACACACCCACGCGTGAATCCTTCATGATCTCCAAACGCCGTTCCACAGTAAAGCCGCCGAAAAGGCCGTCGCAGGTGTCCATGAACCCGTCGAGGTGAAAGGCGCGGGTGAAGATCACCCACGAGAACAATGTCAGCGCGGTGGAAACATTTGCGGGAAAGATCAATTGCGAAAGATAATTCACTCCACATAACGTAGCACCCAATACCAGACCCACAAGAGGGAACCATGCGACTGATCGGCCCATCTCCTGCGCGGTGAACATGCGGCGGATGATCGTCGGGAAGATCGTGAGGAATTGGAACGCGGCAATAATCGAAATCATAAAACCCTTTAAACACGAAGGCCACACCGTTCGTGCCGCGAAGCCTGGCGGCACGCCGGTGCGAGACGGCAAAGGGCACCAAGGTGGGATACGTGATAACTGTGGTTATCTGTTTTAACACGGTCTTTCCGGGTGTTCTTCAAAAAGGAAGAGACGGGTTGAGCCGCCCTTAAACCTTTGTGTACTTCGTGTCCTTCGTGTTTAAGCATCTTTTTCACTCACGCCCGCTTCACCAAAGGTCGCCATCTCGGCAAGGATATTGCACGCAGCTTCGGCGAACGAAATACCGAGCGCCGCGCCCGTCCCTTCGCCGAGCCGCATATCAAGGTCAAGTAAAGGTTTTAAACCAAGCCAGTCGAGCATGATGCCATGTCCATTTTCCTTTGAGCGATGTGCTGCAATTAAATAATCCCTGCATCCTGGCGCGAGGGATACCGCGATCATCGCAGCGGCGGTTGAAATAAAGCCATCGATCATGACGGGTCTCCTTTGCGAGGCTGCGCCGAGCATCACGCCCACCAACCCGCCGATCTCAAAACCACCGACTTTCGCGAGCACATCGAGACCGTCTTTGATGTTCGGTTTGTTCGCATCCAGGGCGCGTTCGATCGCAGAGATCTTCCGCTTGAGTCCTTCATCGTCCACGCCGGTGCCGCGCCCGGCAATTTCGCCGGGATGACGCTTCATCAATGCGGACGCGATCGCAGCCGAGGGAGTGGTGTTGCCAATGCCCATGTCGCCAGTGCCGATGATATCTGCACCGCGGGATATTTCAGCCAATACAATTTCAATCCCGCTTTGAATTGATTCTTCTGCCTGGGCACGCGTCATCGCGGGACCGTTGCACATGTTCGCGGTTCCATGGGCAATCTTCTTAACGATCAGCGCGTCACTGATAGAGACATCCACCGCGACACCCATATCCACGATCACCACGCGTGCGTTGACCTGCCGCGCCAGCACGTTGATCGCCGCGCCGCCCGCGAGGAAGTTCAACACCATCTGCGGAGTCACCTCCTGCGGATACGCGCTGACTCCTTCCGCGACGACCCCATGATCCCCCGCCATCGTAATGATCACCTTGTCTTTTATCAGGGGCATTGCATTGCCGCTGATCCCGGCAAGTTGGATGGATAATTCCTCCAACCGGCCCAGGCTGCCCGCCGGCTTGGTGAGCATATCCTGACGCGCCCGCGCGGCTTGCATGGCCGATTTGTCGAGAGGCTGAATGGATGGGAGGTTCATAATGCATTTTTTGGAGTGCAGGAGCTCGCTCCTGCGTTTCGACAGCATACCACTTCGTGGCACCTAGCTGTCGGACTCCATATTTAAAACTCCACGCCGGCCTGGGCCATGATACCCTGTTCGTAAGGGTGCTTGATGACTTTCATTTCGGTCACGAGATCGGCCTGCGCGATCAAGGCCTCAGGAGCAGAACGGCCGGTGATCACAAGATGCAGGTTCGGGGGCCGGTGGAGGCGCAGCCATTCCATTACTTCATCCGTGTTCAACCATTCATACACCATGGTGTAGGTGAATTCATCCAGCACGATCAGGTCGTAATTCCCGCTGGCGATCTTTTCCTTTGCGATCTCCCAGCCGTGACGTGCGCGCGCAACCGTCTCATCCATGTCCTTGGATGTCCAGGTGAAGCCGTCACCCGTGGCATGCCATTCGATGCCAAGCTTCTTCGCGGCCTTGACCTCACCCCATTGACCGGTTTCGGCCTTGATGAACTGGATGACACAAATGCGAAAACCGCGTCCCCAGGCGCGCAAGACCATTCCAAGCGCGGCAGTGGTCTTCCCTTTTCCATCGCCGGTGTTGACGATCAATAATCCTTTTTTCATGATACTCCTGGAGCGATAAGCGGCGCACCCGTTTCGGGATGCGCGATCACATGCACCTGCATATGATAAATGGAACGTAATATTTCAGGCGTGAGCGTTTCCTTTGGGGTGCCTGCCACACATAACAATCCATTCTCGACGACGGCGATTCGGTCGGCAAAAAGGGATGCCAGATTCAGGTCGTGCAGCGCAACCAGCACAGTCAGATCCTTTTCACGTGCCTGTTTCTTGATAAGTTTTAATAGATCGATCTGGTGGCGCAAATCGAGGTGCGCAGTGGGTTCATCCATCAGCAGGATGGGGGTATCCTGTGCGAGGGCGCGCGCCAACAGAACGCGTTGCTGCTCGCCACCGGAGATTTCATCCATGCGGCTCTCGATCAGATGAATGGCATCCACCTGCTCAAGAGCAAGGCGGGCAAGGTCTTCATCCCTGCCTGAAACCTGGCCGAGGAAATTGAGATAAGGTGTACGCCCCAACAAAACCGTTTCCCATACCGTGAATGCAGGAGGCATGGATACCGCCTGAGGGACAACCGCGATCTGCCGGGCGCGTTCCTTGAAGGAAAGCGAGGTGATGTTCATATGATTCACCTCGATGTTCCCAGCCCGGATAGGGATCACACCACTGATCGAACGGATCAGCGTGGATTTCCCCGCGCCGTTGGGGCCGATCAACGCGACCACTTCGCCGGAACGAACTTCAAGTCCCACATCGCGCAGGATCTGGCGCGTGCCGTAATAGACGGAGAGATCTTTTATCTTCAACATAACTCACCAATATCCCTGTTTCTTTGAATGGCGCAACACCCACAGGAAGAACGGGGCGCCTACCAGCGCGGTAATGATACCCAGCGGCAATTCCTGTGGCGCAAGTACCACGCGTGCCAGCACATCCGCCAATAGCAGTGCGCTTGCTCCGCAAATAATACTAAGCGGGAGAATACGACGATAGTCCACACCCCACCAGATGCGCACCACGTGTGGAACGACGAGGCCGACAAACCCAATAATCCCGGCGAACGAAACGGCTGCCGCAGTGACAAGCGAGGCAGACACAATGATGATGAATTTTGCACGGCGTACATCCAGGCCCATTTGCGTGGCCTGGTCATCGCCAAACTGCAAAAGATTCATTGCATATCCGTTCAGGACGAGAGTTGTCATGCCAATGATCAAATACGGAACAAGTGCCAGCGTGGCATCCCACCCGACCAGGCTCACCCCACCCAATAACCAGCTTATGGCACGGCGCAATTCGCCGGTGGAACGAAGCATGAGGAAAGAGGTCAACGAGGTGGCAAACGAGGAGAATGCCACGCCTGCAAGAATCAAGTTGGTGGTTGGGACGGTCCCGCCGATATTCGCAAAAATATAAACCAGGTAGACCGTCAGCAGGCTCGCGATGAACGCTGCCAGAGGCACCGCCAGTAATCCGAACGCGGTATACGGCCACTGGATGGACATCGCAAAGACTGCGCCCAACCCTGCTCCCGAAGCGACACCAATTAAATACGGGTCTGCCAGCGGGTTGCGAAACAATCCCTGATACGCCGCGCCGCTTCCGGCCAGTGCCGCTCCTACCAATGCGATCAATACCGTGCGCGGCAGGCGGATATCCAACAAAATCGTACGGAAAGTCTCGTTAGTTGTCGTTCCACTTAACACACGCCACAACTCTGCCGGAGGAACAAAGACGGAGCCGATCGCCAGGCTGAGAAGCAGGGTGATCAAGAGAAATGCAGTGGAAGAAAGGTATGGTGAGCGGCGCATGAGCTTGGGAAGGTACACAAGCATACATATGAATATGAATAACCTGTATGCTTGTGTACGGATTTTCCTGTATCTGTTTAAGGGACGGGCACGAGTGCGGGATGCAAAATGGCAACCAACGCTTCAAGGCCGTCCACCAAACGCGGGCCCGGGCGACTGAGTAGATTATCGTCGAAAGGCAGGATCTGTCCATTCTTTACAGCGCTCAAATTTTCCCAGCCAGGGCGGGCAGCCACCAATTCCGCGGTAACGCCGAATGCCGAATCACCCAAAATAATAAACGACGGGTCAGCAGCCACTACCTGTTCGAGGCTCAATTGAGGATAACCCTCGATGTCAGATGCAATGTTCGATCCGCCGGCACGCTCGATCAATAGCGTAATGAATGTGCCCTTACCCGCTGTATAAGGCTTGGCCGGGTCGGTGCCATCGATCTCATAAAAAACAGTGGGGCGCGAGCTGATCGGCGCGATCTTTTCGTCTATTGCAGCCACGCGATCATCCAGTGCGTCGATCAAAGTGGCGGCATCGGCTTCGTGCCCGGTCAGGTGCGCCACGATCTCAAGATTGATGTACATCTCTTCCAGGGTGACTGGGTTGCTCAAGTAATAAACAGTCAATCCCAGGTCTTCAAGTGCCTTCACTTGTTCCTGCGTGTTGATCTCGGCGGCAATGATCAGATCAGGTTCAAGGGAAACGATCAACTCGGTATTTAATTCTCCATACGTGTCCCCTATATCCGGGACGACGTTTGCTTCCCCGGGGTAGTCGCTGTAAGCATCACGGCCAACAACCTGGTCACCTGCACCGATGGCGAACAGGATCTCAGTGTTGGAGGGAGCCAGTGAGATAACGCGTTGGGCCGGGGAGTCCAGCGTCACTTGGCGGCCGAGTCCATCGGTGAGCACGATAGTAGATGAAACTTCGGTAGCCGGCACCTCGGTCGCGATGGAAGCGGGTCCACATGCCGCGAGGAACAACGCCAGCAATAAAGTCAAAAACAGGGTTTTACGAAACATGATCTTCTCCTAAACATAAATTGGCATGTCGTTGCGAGGGCGCAAGCCCGACACTGCGCCGCACTGCGTTTGTTGCTGTGCAGGTGAGCAATCTCCCATTACTGAGGAGACTGCTTCGCCCCAGATCGGCTCGCAGCGACATTTTTACTGGAAACTAAAATCCCCAGTCGATGACTGGGGAGGTTGGAAGGGCAATCCGAAGTGGTCGCCATCCACCTCCTTTCCGCGAGAGTGTGGTGAACAGACCAGAAGCGGGCGACCTGACTCGTTGGCAAACGCCAACTTACAGTTGCGGGACAGTGTTGGATTTACACCAACTTCGCTGCATTCCGATCGTTATTTGATTGACCGTATTGTATGACACGAGGGGGGAAAGAGTCAAGGACGGGTTGCAACTTTTTTTACCCGGAAACTGTATTAAACTCTAGCCATGGATGCGCCTGCTGACCGCGACCTGATCTTGCGTGCCCGGCGCGGCGAGGCCGAAGCGTATGGAGAACTCGTTACCCTGTACCAAACGAGCGTGTTCAATGTGTGCTATCGCATCCTGCATGAGCGCGGCGAGGCTGAAGACATGGCACAGGATACATTCATCCGCGCGCACAGCCGCCTCGACAGCTTCGACCTCGAACGTCCCTTCGGCCCGTGGATTCGGCGCGTGGCTGCAAACGTCTGCCTTAATCAACTTGAAACCTATAAGGCAACAGGCGAGCTGGACGATGAACGGGATGCCGATGAAAGCGGAAGACCCGAAGCAGTTTACGAGGCACACGAAAGAAGCGAACAGATCCGGCACGCGCTGGCCTCGCTCCCGGCAACCTATCGCGCGGTCATCGAGTTAAGGCATTACCAGGAAATGCCCTACGATGAAATTGCCGCGGAATTAAAGATCCCATTAAGCGACGTGAAAAGCAATCTCTTTCGCGCGCGTAAACTGTTGGCGGAGAAACTCAAATGAACCATCTCAGCGACGAGCTCTTGAACGAATATCTCGACAATGCCCTGGCGGACCGCGCCCAGGTGGAGGGCCACCTCGTCCAATGTGCGGATTGTGCGGCGCGTCTGGCCGCGCTGCAGGCATTATTTGCCGAAATAGGATCCCTGCCGGAAGAGGCATTCGTCCGCGACCTCGCCGCAACGGTCACGCGCAGGGTGAGAGGCTCAAGCACCCTGCCGCGCTGGCTCACACTGACGATGGGTCTGCAAGCCGCAGCCGCGTTGATCGCCATCGTGATTGCCGCGCCCTTTGTGATCGAATTCGCCTCGTCATCCATGCCTGCATTGCAAACTCCGTCATTAGCCGAGACCTTTATTCAATTGCAATCGCAATGGATCATGTGGTTCGACACACTTTCCCAATTTGAAATGCCGGCCATGCCCGAAATACCTGTACTTGAAGTTTCAAGTCTATATTTTCTGCTCACGCTGGCCGGAGCATCCATGTTCTGGCTGGTGGGCAATGGGTTGTTGTTGAGAAATCAAATCAAGTAAGGAGACCTTTCATGTCAGAGATCCTACGCCTGTTTCTCGTTATCGTATTGCTTACCGTTGGTCTTGTTGCATATTTTCTTGTTGCAGGTGCGTTATTTTCAGGGCGTATCGCAAAAACAAAATCGATGATCAATTCTACGCCCGGCCGTTCCTTCGGTGTGGGCCTTGTGAATTTTGTTTTCTTCACGGTTATCGCGCTCGTTCTATTCTCGCTGGCTGAAAATACGGGAGCCTTTATCAGAGGCCTGCTGACGATCCCCGCGCTGCTTATCACGGCATTCCTGTTGATCATGCTTAGTTTTGGTCTGGCGGGGACGGCTGGCCTGCTTGGCGAACGCATCTTCCCCGATCTGCCCCCATGGAAACAATCTGTATGGGGTACCGTATGCCTGAGCTTTGCATGTGCCGTGCCATTTGTTGGCTGGTTCCTCTTATTACCCTATACTGGCTTTATTGGGGTCGGCGCGTTCATTTTGGGATTCTTTCAACGCGAGCCAAATCTATAAACACCTTTTGGACTTAAACAAAAAAGATGCCGCAGAAATCTGCGGCATCTTTTTTGTTTATTTTATTTATCAGGCGTGGGGGTGGCCCGTAACCTGCGTGAAAGCAGGATCACGATCATGAAAGCCAGGGCCATGACGAACATGCCCGGTAACCCATATTCATCCGCGAAACCGGTATTCGGCAAAGCTGTGGATGTGGGGATGATCGTTAACTGCGCGGCGGCAGCCTGCGTGAGTGCGGCCGCAACCGTTTGGGTGATCGGAGATTGAGCAGCCGGGTCGGGCGTGAGTGTGCTTGTCCCCAGAGCCACTACAAGAGTAGGACTGGGCAAGGGCGTGGAGGTTGTGGTCGGCAGAATGGATGCCTCAAAAGTAGCGGTCAATGCCTGATTAATAAAAGCATTCGCGGCCTGGGCCGTGGCAGTCCCACTGGCAGAGTCTGCCTGCGTGTTGGTTCCCTGAACATTAAACAGGTAAACAGCGGCAAGACAAGCGACCGAGATCAGGATGATTCCACCAAGGATCCCCGCGACAATAACAAATGTGCGGTTATTGGATTCCTCGGGAGGTGGACCGGAATCAAAATCGTCAAAACTGGAATCTGCCATGGAGCACTCTCCTAAATATGGTTCACTCTTGCAAACAACAGGGTGATCTCAGCGGGTCATTCACCACCATGTTTGTTAAGGAATGATGAATATATTATCCCACAACTTCAAGGTTTACGAGAGGCACAACGACCATTTCGCCGCTCTCAAGTTTTATATCCGCCGCGGGTGCGCGCAGGCCGCTTGGCAGGGTGGTCAGCCCCGGTTTTAATGAAGCGATCGTACCGATCTCACCCATGGCCGGCGGGCGGCGCATGCGTACGAGCAAGCCAGGGGCGAAGATCTCTGCTTCGCGCGCCGCTGGAGGGTCGGCAGAAACCGGCAGTGGAATGATCGCTTCCGGCCGTGCGCCCGTATAGCGATTATAGGTCTCGGCGTTTACCGTGATCTCGCGCTTGGCATTGGTACTGAGCAATTTATAGGCCGCGGAGTTCATGGGCAACGGGCCGAACCCATCCGTTACCATGATCGGGTAACGCATCTCACGCGCCACCGGGATGAGCGACGGATACAAACCGGAAAGGATCAATCCGCGCACGGGCATTTCACCCGCGGCCTGTAATGTCTCTGCATCCTGCACCATGCCTGCAAGCAGGATCGAGCCGCGTAAACTCACATCGAGCCGCTCCGAAGAAAGTACCCCATTGGGACTTTCCGTAATATTGACGAGCATGCCGGTATCGATTTTTCCATTGCCCCAGACACCCTGTATCAACGAGCCTGCAGTTTGAATGACGGCACCGCGATTGGGAATGATCTCGATGATCGTGCCGGGAATGCCGGCTCGCAACTCCACCTTCGAGATGCCCACCTCCATCAACACCTGGCCTCCTCCAACCGCCACAACACGTCCCTCGCGCGGCGCGCGTACAGTGCGGGGAAATAAGCTCTTGCTTGTTGCAACCTCGGCATTGGCAGCGAGTTGATCTCCGATCTGGCACCTGATCAGTTTGTCTGCAGCGGCGGGATGAACACCCAGCTTACCCGCCACATCCAAAAGCACATGATCTCGAGACCAACTGGCCTCGGCGATCACATCCACAGGGCTCACCTTTTGCCCCATACGCGCGCTGACAGTGCCAGCCACCGGAAGAAGACGTTCCCGAACAATGGAAGTAAGGCCAATGATATGATGCACAGGTGCGAACATGTTCATTCTCCTCCCATGTTCCAATTCCATTTTTTGATGAGTTCGCGACGGCGGCCGGCATCCGCGGGTAAATTCAGCGGGCGACCGCGCCCATCCAGAACTACGCCCAGTGCCCCGCCGGCAACATTGATCGGCTCACGCGGTACGCGTCCTGCACCAAACCCAATATCCGCCGCGCGCAAAAGCTGGATCGTGAGCTTGCCCACTTCGCCGCTCTGCAAAGGCAGGGTTTCCAGACTGCCATATTTCAATTCAACGCGCGCCTCCGTGCCATTTTCATAAGTCAACTTCGCGCGCAAAATGGGCGTACCCTGAGAAGCAGAGACAACCGGCGAGACCACAGTCCCCACACTGAGGAAGGCTCCAGACTCCATGACCTGCACTGGAAGGATATTATTTTGCGCCGCGGCGGCGCCCAATAGTGGTAGCAAATTGTTTTGGTCGAGAATGACCGTGGTCAGGCCAACAGGCTGGATCGAGTCAAGCAGCAGGAGCAGGCTCTGGCCAGGTCGCGAGGCGTCGCTTAGCGCGGCGCCGCCTGCAAGGATCGGTTCGAAGAGCGGGGTCAGCGTCGGTTTAATGTTTGCGATATTGCGCGGGAAATCGCGGCGGGCAGATTGCATCGCAAGGAACAGGGATTGCCGCGCAATGGCGTGCGAGATGGCAAGGTCCTCCTTCGTCGCGGCAATGGCCGAGGGATGCAATGATTTTTGATACAGATAATCACGCAATACCCCGGTGGATATATCCAATGAGCACCAGCGTAGAATATCTTCGAGGGTGGTGTAGTGCAATAACTCTGCGAGGTTTTCACCCAGGCCGAACTGTGGATACACACTTAATGTGGAACTTCCTTTAAAGCCCGCAGAGATCACGGCGGCCGAAGCTCCGATATCCACGCTCAAGATGCCTTTATTCGATCCATATACCTTCGCGAGGAAACGAACCATGCGGCCCGTTGCATACGCGGTTGGCAATACATGCCCACCGGCCCATAAACCAAGTGTCTCCACACCCCTGAGCTGACGTTTACGGATCTCAACAACCATGTGAGCCATCTCACGTTCAGCGGGGTCGAGGTCTTCGGTCTCAAGCGAGGGCCGTACATTCGGGGTGAAATGCAGGGAGGCGGAAAGAGAACCAACCAGGCTCTTGACCTCCTCTTCCATCTTTTGGTTGCCGGCGAACAACACCGCGGGGCGTTTTTCTTCCGGCAGCAGGAAACTCGCCAGGCCGATCGGTTCCAATAATTTTTGAATGGAACGCGACGCGCCTCCGTCGGTGCCGCCGGTGATGACGACAAGATCCGGCCGTAGACGTAAAATGGCATCGATCTGTTGATCCGGCCTGCGAGGATCGTTCAACGCGATGGTGTCCACGACGCGCGTATAAGTGGAGGCGGTTAATCGACGCGCGCTTTCGAGGGATACATCCTGCAGAAGACCGACGACTACTGTTTTGATGGTTGGTCCTGCAGAGATCGTAACCACCAGCGCGTCCACTCCAGACCCATTGGATTGGGCCGGGGTGATGATGTTTCGCGCCCCATCCAGCAGGTTACGCCCCAGCACGGCCTGCAGGTTTGCGACCGCGTTGCGGGCACCTTCGCTTACATCCTTGAAGGGCGCCTCGGCCGTGGAGGATGCCACGCCGGAAGCCACGAAACGATATTCACCCTCGACCACGTCGAACAACACCGCACGCGTATTTGCCGCGCCGACGTCGACCGCAAGTAATGAATTCCCATCAACCAGTGAGGAGGGCATGATTAAACAAAACTTCCAATGAAATTTATCAGGGACGAGATACGCTCGATCAGGGCGGTTAATGCCGCCGCATACACCCCTGCGAAGATCGCACCCAGTGTAATGCCGATAAAGATGCGACCGAGCCACGCGAGCAGCTCAATAAAGCCAAACCTGCGTACGGATCCATCTGTCGTGGTACGCGCGCCGAAATGGAAATAAGCCAGTGTAAAGACAGTGCCCGCGAGGATGACCCCGCCATTTATCATTACTTCGATGATGCTGATATTTCGTGCCTGGGCCGCATTTATGTCAAATGCATTGATGGCACCCATGACCTGCGGGAGCAGTGTTCCACTCAACGCGCCGGCGATCGTGACGGCCGCGCCCACCCCAACGAGAAAGGCCATGATCGGGCGCGCCAGGCCAGCCAAACGCGGTGCAAGTTTCATCAGGATCAACACCGCGCCGATCATCGGCACCACCAGAAAAAGTTTCTCCTGCATTGGAGCAGCGATCAAAGGGATCACCAGACGCGGCAGCAGCACCTGCCACCATGCCACTGCCGCAATATATCCGGCAGAAACACCGCTGAAAATATAAATGGCAATGCGGAAGAGTGGGTTATCTCCGATCAAATAACTAAAGACCAGAATGGTAAAAAGAAAACCTGCCAAACCTGCAAGAAAATCGAGGGAGAGGATCATGCTATCTTCCTTCCCTCGCCGCCGCGCGGTCGCGTAAACCAAGGCCCAGGCTCCACAAGCCGCCGCCCAGCATCAGGGGCAGGGCCAGCAGCATGCCAAGGCTGTATGCATCCCAATAACTCCGCGCAGTGCCAGGACGCCCGGCATTGTTCTGTTCAAAGATGGCACCTCCATACAAACCACTCACAACACCGTTTACCTGGCCCGAGTCATAATAGGGTTGGACCATGGGCGCGGCTTGCGCGCTGGAAATGACCACAAGGGGAGCTGCACCACGCGTAAATGTGGTCTGCTCGATCCAGGCACGCGCCGAGTCGGCATTATCTGTGATCAC
>CAZJYB010000002.1:0-66249 GCA_964549865.1 uncultured Anaerolineaceae bacterium | reverse complement strand
GGAGGTGCCCATGATATTGGTCTTGATGGCTTCCATCGGGTTGTACTCACAGGCGGGCACCTGCTTAAGCGCCGCGGCATGGACGACAACATCGACCCCATGCAGCGCGCGCAAAAGACGTTCACGGTCGCGAATATCGCCAATGAAGTAACGCAGGTTTTCCTGGTTATAACCACCCACCTGCATTTCATGCTGTTTCAATTCGTCGCGGCTGAAGATGATCACCTTCTTCGGCTGTTTTTCCTCCAGCAGAATTTTGGTGAACTTCTTGCCGAACGAGCCCGTCCCGCCCGTGACCAATACAACCTGATCTTTCCAATTCATGAGTTCTCCTGTTTCACGGCTTGAAATAAGCCCGAGTCTTTCGTAATAAAGATTTCACCATCTTTTTCAAGGACCGCAGTTAATTCTTTGCCTATATTTCCAAGCTCATCTTCTGATTGATCGGCCGCCCGAATCGCTGAACGAATATAAGCGATCACAGGCCTGATCTCGGTCACACGCAGATTGTCGTCATAATGAGAACGATCAACCCTGGAAAAGAAGGGGTTTAATTGTTCCAGTCCATTTTCCAGCGTGAACACCAAAGAAAACATACCTGTCTGCTTGTTGTTGCTCGCGCGCACCAGCCAACCGTTCATCTCTTTCATATGATCATCGCCGATCGTTGTCGCGATCAAACGGCCGCCTGCCTTCAATACCCGCTTTATCTCCGCAATTGCCTTCGGACGATCCGCTATATGATAGAGCATATGGTTCGCGATCACCGCATCAAAAGATGCATCGTCATGTGGAATGGACTGGGCGTCAATTTGTTCAAATTTGAAACTACGCCCGGTCATAACCAGATTACGTCGGGCTGCATCCAGCATGCCTTGCGAGAGATCGCCAAGCGTGATATCCCAATTTGCAGGAATTTTATCTGCAATATTCATCCACATCTCAGCGGAGCCACAACCCAACTCCAGGATTTTCGCGTCCACGGGCAATCGGACAAGTGTATCAAAAACCCAATTAAACCAGCCGTACGGATTCGTACTAAACCGCCTGTGTATCTCGATACGCGCATTGAGATTATCCGCGTCCTTGTATTGGTCCTTCGTCAGATATTGCCGGTCTGTGAATCTGGACATGTCATTCAGCATTTTTGCAATACAATTTGGAAACCAATTCCCAGAGGCGCGGTGTCAGTACCTCCTGAATACCGGTCAACATCTCACAAGCCTGCAGCCTTAACGATCTTTCGGTATTGATCTTGGGGGCAGTCTGTTTCACCCTGCTTTCATTGTCTGTCAATGCATAGGCCATCAGGAAGGGCATCCATTCAGATTGATCCTCAGGATGCAGGCCGAGGCGGATGGCCTCTTCGCCAAGGAAAGCAGCCTCCCGCGCGTTCGCCAGCTGCAAAGCCAGTTCCGCCTTTTCAAAGTAATAGCACCATTTGCGCTCAGGTTCGGGCCCAAAAGCAAAACCCTGAGGGATAAAAGGTTCGGAATCCGCAATGATATTTTCAATCCTGGACGATGGGGAAACCAGCATTACATTACCCGGATCAAATACGGAAATTAATGGGTGCCGCCCGTCAATCACATGCACACAGGATGCAGGGGTCGGCTGGCTTAAAACCAATATATTTCCATAATCAAAATCAACTGCGTGACTGCGATATACACTCTCTCTATAAAGTTTGCCAACCATAATATCCCGCAGGTTGGCGTTGCCCAGGGTCAATGCGGAGATATTGTAACGAACAGGCACCTGATCAGATGGCTGAGGGAAGTAGATCATATTGGCCGCTTCCAGTACACCGTTCCCATCATCGCCAATGTTCGCGGAAGGATAATTGATGACCAGAGTGGTTCCGGGGCGAAGCGCAGGCACACGCCAGCTCACCTGCCACCAGAATTTTTCGATCGCATTTTCCTCGCTGATCGCATTGACAGAGATGGAGCTATGAGCCAGGGACGCAGATAGAATCATCCCATACAGAAATATAGTCTGCAGGCGACGGGAGGATATCGTAAAAATAAAACCCGTCAAGGAGAGCGCTGCCGCCAGCGATGCCGGCAAGGCGTAATGTGAAAAACCTTCAAGGTTGATATAACGATTCGCCAGGATGATCGGCAAAATACCCAGCATCATACCCGGCACACCGATCAATAATGCTTCCTTGTAAATTGTGTCTGTTGAATTTGTAGATCTGCCATTCCTGTATTCCAACAATTTTTCGGCCAACCACACCAGAAGCAGGGCAAAACAGGCAATCATTAACCCGTATGCGATATCACGCAATCTCATCCCAAAAAAGTAACGCGGAAATTGATTCACCCAGGCCAGGATGGCCAAATTCAACATGCTATTGAAAAACTGCAAAAACCAGTTCGTCAAAGTGGAGATCGGGGAATTGAACAATCCACCAAGCTGCAGTCCAATATCGGTTGCCTTTCGTTCGTTTTCGAAAAAGAAGATGCGCCAAACAACAAATCCCAATGGGATCAATACATTCCACGCCCATACTTTAAAGGTCTCAACAACTCTCTGCCAGAAAACGGCTTGTGTATGGCGATTGACAAGCACATAGACACAGATAAAACGGAACGCCTCCATGCCGATGGCGTAATCTACCAGCGCAATGCAGGCCCAACCGCTAAGAATCGCGCCTGCAGCATAAGCGATGCGGGACGCATATCCTGATGCTTGAAATGCCTTCAAGGTCAGGATAATTGAAATCACCTGAAGGGCAAGGCTTGCGATCATTGGTTGGTATTCAATCGCGCTGATCCACCAGTAATATCCCGGGTAAAGTGCAAAAAGCAAGGCGGCGAAAAATGCAAACTTTCTCTCTTTGGGCCAGAGAATATTGAACAACCAAAGAGCGCCAAGTGCGGCAAGCGCACGCCAGACGTAGGCGCCAATATGATACGCGAGGGGCTGAGGGCCAAAAAGTGAATAATAAATTTCGAAGAAAAAGCCGCGCGCCGGGCGGTCAATCGCGAACATGGGGTGAAAGACTTTCGCACCCGCGATCAATCCATCATAGATGTAATACCAATCGTCTTTAAAATAGGTCAGGTCGCCAATGTTCGGGAGATAAACAATGGCAGAGATGAGCAGCAAAAAGATAACTTCGGGAAAAGGTCTTTTCTTCAGAAGCATTTTTATTTCTTCACCACAATCAGCGGATACTGGCCGTTCTCTGCAAAGAACTTTGGAAATAACCCCTCAAGCCAGAAAACAAATTTCAAGAATAGCCTGCCACCAAACGGACGCACGAACCAGCGCAAAATGCGCGTGCTCATGCTGCGCCACGGCTTGATCTCGATGCTCATCTTCGAACCGACCTCACGCTTAAGCCACTCGGGGGTCATTTTTTGCACAAATGTCCCGGCCGGATCTTCGACGTTGAGCCATTCTTTTTTCTTTTTCTCGGAGCGGCCGGATAACCTGCGCATCAGGCCGATCAACGGTTCTGCCATGCGGCTCAAAAGAGGTTCATGCCAGCCATTGACAATGGCCGCGGTTCGTCCGTTTGCAAGCACACGATGGATCTCTCCATATGCTCGCGGATGTTCGGCTAACGCAAGGTGATGGATTGCATGCATTGAAACCGCGCCATCAAAAGCTTCTGCCTTGAATGGCAGGTTGGCAAGGTCACCTACTACGAACAACCCATGATCGCCAATACGTTCGCGTGCCTCTCGTAGCGCCTGGATCGAAATATCAAGGCATACGCGCTTCTGATACCCCAGCGAATAGGTTTTGTATTCTTCGTATTGCACAGGCCCGGAACCGGCATCCAATATAAATCTGCCGGTCGGGATCAATCCATGCATCACACGCAAACGCGTTTTGTGGATGTATTCGCGCGAAACGGGCCGCAGGTCTTCATAACGGGCATTCTGATAATGACCATCATCTTCCTGCTGCCAGCCGATCTCATCGTAAAACTCACGTACTTTTTGTTTTGTATCTGTCATTTGTTCCTAACGGAATGCATATTTTCTGACGGATCGCGGACTTCAGCCTGCAATTTTATAGCGGACTGAAGTCCGCGATCCGATCATTTCCACGTAAAAGGTTTTCCAACCAGAAAATCAAACGTATCTTTAAATTGCGCCTGCCCTTCTTCGCTCAATACCTTTTCCAATGGCCATGTTTCCAGATCGTCCCAGAAATTCATTAACCTCCATGGGAAAGGACACGGATATTCAAAGAAGAAACGATAGGCGTAGTTCCATGCAAATTCGGTCTGCTTTTCATTCAAACGATGCGCGGGCAGATCGCTCAATACCTTTTCGAGTATGGCGTAATACTCGTCCCACGAATTCGGGTCAAGTGTGAAGCCGCGGCCGCGATAATGTGTCTCACCACACGAGATCACGGGACGGCTGTTCATTGCAGTCTCAAGCCCGACCGTTGTTGTGTAGGCCAGCCCCAGGTCGGCGATCTCGATCAGGTCATATGTATTGACCTTGTCCGCCGCGCCAATGACGTGTATATGATCGGGCAGGACCGGCAGCGCCTCACGCACCACCTGCCCCATGGATTTCGCCTGCGGTACAAGCGTCTCGCCGGGATGTACACGGATCACCATCTGGACATCCGGCCTGTTCGCAAAAAACTGAACAGTTTTTGTGATCCATTCAGTCATCGACCCCGCGAAGATATCCCGTCCCAGCGTGAGACTATCGCCCAGCACGTTCGCGGCAAGCATCACAACAGGGCGATCATCCAGACCAAGCATCTTATGGGTTTCATCGGCTCCCTGCGCAGAGACATATTGCCATAAGCGCTTGGACTTTCCCCAGACACGCGCACCGCGACGCGCATTTTCAAGATCGGCCACGCGTTCGAACATTTCATCGGTCATCGGCAAATGACAGCGCGCCTCAACAATATAATCCGTATCCTGCTGCATGATCGACGAATTCTGCGCCAGCCAGATCTGCTCGCGCTGGTCGTTGAATTCATACGTCACCGCGGGGATGTCCAAATAACGGGCCACGCGAAAAACAATGCCCATTTCGAGGATCAACCCGTTGGGAACCAGCAGGACATCGGGCTTCTTCGATCGCATCCATTCAAGCGCGGCACCAGCGGCAAATGTGTTTCGCTGAACGCGCAGGTCATATAAGGCGCGCTCTTCGGGATCGTTCATATCCACTTCTTCGCGCATCAGGGTATATTGCGCGTCCCACAGTGAGATCTCCTGTATGTCAGCCAGGATCTTCTCCGGGAGAACGGAAGCAGGCTTGAGGCGCCGTCCTGACTGGCGAAGCCGTGTCGAAGGGTCCAGCATGGAAGCGTGTTCGATCAAGGGCGATAAAGATGAAAGTACATCCCGTGTGTGAAGCACGCGTTGCCGTTGTGTGAAATTATCCTTCTGCTTGTGCCATTCGGCATAGGGCAAGGTCAGCAAAGTGACTTTATGCCCAAGGCCGGCGAGGGCCAGACCCAAATAAGCAGATTGCTCGATCCAGTAATGCAGCGTGGCAAAGAACAAAACATTTTTTCCTGGTTTTGCATTGCGCGCAAAAGGTTCAACCGCTGCGCGCGCCTCGGGCAGGGATCCACCCAAACGATCGAGATTGAAATGATCCTTGCGGGCGTGGTTCTTCTGCCGAAGCATCCAATCGATTTCAGCAGTAAAGGGCAGATCGCCCAGGAAATTTTTGAGAGTTGATTTTGTAGCCATGTTTTTTTGAACCGCAAAGCACGCCAAGGTCGCCAAGAAAAGCTTTTAGAATTCTTTGCGCTCTTCGCGGTTAATTTTTTAATCCAGTTTCTCGATCTTCCATTCAAGGCGCGGGCGTACCGGGCCCACACGCGGCTCGGGCCATTGCGTACCTGGCGCGCCCGAAATATCCACATTGAATGCCAAAGCATTCTCATCCATGAAATAACGACGCACGCCAAACGAACTGGCGTTCACACCCAGGCCATACCGTCCCTCGTTGAAGATATCCGCCGGGATCACGCAACGACTGACATAACGACCGGATTTGCGTGAATCAAATTGATCGAACATCTGCGGCTCATCGGTATCAAATGAGGTCAGCACATATTCGCCGCGCATGGTGCTGAGATAAAAACCGATGCGCAGCCCGGTAATGGGTGCATCCAGTTGATATTCAAATTCGACGTTGAGTGGCTCCGTGGAGCGGACAGTATCCACGACCTTTCCGCTTCTGTCCTTGACCCTCAAACTGATCGGCCTGAATGGAGCACTGGATGCCGGGATTTCATCAACATCCCAGGCGCGCTCCCCGGCTTGTGCCTGCCCCGATGAGAGATAAAAATCGACAGCCTCCTGGGTGGGGCCGCGCATCAGCAATTGACCCTTGTTCAAGACGATGGCTTCTTGCGTTAATCTCAGGATCGCGGACATGTTATGGCTGACGAACAAGACCGTGCGGCCCTGCTGCGCCACGTCCCCCATTTTGCCAAGACACTTGCGCTGGAATTCCGCGTCGCCCACCGCAAGCACTTCGTCAACTACAAGGATCTCAGGTTCGAGATGCGCGGCAACCGCGAAAGCCAGGCGCAGATACATGCCTGATGAATAGCGCTTGACCGGTGTATCAATGAATTGAGTAACCTCAGAAAAGTCAACGATCTCATCAAATTTGGAATCGATCTCAGCACGCTTCATGCCCAGGATCGCGCCGTTCATATAAATATTTTCACGGCCAGTGAGTTCGGGGTGAAAGCCGGTACCTACTTCGAGGAGCGAGCCGACACGCCCACGTACAGAAACCATGCCGACCGTTGGCTCGGTAACACGAGAAAGGATCTTGAGCAGGGTACTTTTCCCCGCGCCATTACGCCCAACAATGCCAAGGACCTTCCCTTCTTCCAGATCAAAGGAAACATCCTTCAATGCCCAGACGTAGTTCTGGTTCTGTCTGCGGTCAGACCTTCCCACCATCGCTTTCGCCAGACGAATTGGTGCAGAAACGGTATCCACGATCACATCGCGGAGCATGTTGTAGCGGAATTTCGACTCAGCCGCGCCAATCTTGTATTGTTTGCCAATGTTTTTTACTGAAATCGCTGTTGTCATAAGTATGTGTCAGGTATCACGTTTCAGGTGTCAGGTTACTTGGTGAGGGAACGTTTGAAGCCGCCGATAAGGGCTTTTGCCTTACGTGCTTGTTCATAATGCAAGTCAAATTCAGTTTGATCAACATAACCTACATCCATTGCCGCATATAGAAGGGATTGGACTTCTACAGCCGAACGCCTTGCAATTCCAAGAAAACGAGCAAACTCAGCCTTAGATTCACAATCAAAACCTTCTGCAACATTGTTCATCACAGAAACGGAGGCACGCCTAATCTGATCTCTCATTCCAAAGTCCTTCGAAAATTTATCTTTATTTGTTAATTGATAAATCATTTTCACTAATATCCTTGCTTCCTGCCAGGCTTGAATATCTTCAAATCGTTGAATCATCGCCATGATAATCTACTTTTCAGATGACCTGATACATGGCACCTGAAACCTGACACTTTATATAGTATCCGCAAAGGTCTTTTCCATGCTGCGAAAGTAGAAAAGGCCAGAGATGAAAATCAATATCGAAATACCGGTTGAAACCCAGAGTGTAATATCCGGTCCATTGCCAATGCCGAGCAAAGACCAGCGAAATCCATTGACCACTCCGGCCATCGGATTCAGAAAATATAAAACCTGCCATTTTTCAGAGATGACAGTGGCGGAATATGCAACAGGTGTGGCAAACAGCCAGAACTGGGTCAGAAACGGGAGGGCCTGGTTTACGTCGCGATATTGTACATTGATCGCTGAAAGCCAGAGCGCCACGCCAAGCGCGGTGATAATTGCCAATAATAGAAACAGCGGAAGAGTCCACAGTAAATTCCATGCAGGGGTGACTTGATAGTAAAACATCAGAATAACCAGAATGACGAAGGCGATCGCAAAATCAACCAGCCCGGCAAAGACCGATGACATGGGCAGGATCAAGCGCGGGAAGTAGATCTTGGTCACCATATTGTTATGCGCCACAAGCGAGCGACTCCCCTGATTAAGCGCCACGACAAACAGGCCCCACGGCAACAATGCAGTAAAAGAAAAAACAGGATAAGGGATCCCTTCCGTCGGTAGTTTTGCAACCCGATCAAACAGGAAGGTGAACACCAACATGGTCATCAACGGTTGAATAACCGCCCAGGCCATGCCCAAAAGAGTTTGTTTATATTTGACTTTTATATCACGCCAGACCATGAAGAAGATCAATTCACGGTAAACCCACAGGTCATGCAGGTTTAATGCTGCAAGACCTTTGGATGGCTTGATGTAAACCGTGGTGGGTTCGTGTTTTACAATTTCAGTCATTTTTCTCGGATCGCGGACTTCAGTCCGCTATATATGAATTGCGGACTGAAGTCCGCGATCCAGGCTATTTAATTTTTTCACGATTGGCTTTAAACCATTCGATCGTGCGACGCATGCCTTCTTCAAAGGTAACTCGCGCACGCCAATTGAATAATTCCTTTGCACGGGTGACGTCCAGCCCTCGGCGTGGCTGGCCGTTCGGTTTATCGGTCTGCCATGCAAGCTTTCCCTGAAAACCGGTCATTTTCACAATGATTTCGCTCAAATCCTTGATCGAGATCTCATAACCGGAACCAAGATTGACAGGCTGATCGCCGTCATATTTTTCAGCAGCAGTGACAATGCCATCTGCAGCATCTTCCACATACAGGAATTCGCGGGTTGGAGAGCCATCCCCCCACACTTGCAGTTCCTGATCACCGCGCTCACCCGCTTCGACCGCCTTGCGGATCAAGGCCGGGATCACATGCGAGGTTTGCAGATTGAAATTATCGCCAGGGCCATATAGATTTACAGGCAAAAGGAAAATGGAATTGAATCCATATTGCTGGCGATAAGACTGCGCCTGCACCAGCATCATTTTTTTGGCGAGGCCATAGGGAGCATTGGTCTCTTCAGGATAGCCGATCCACAGGTCATCTTCCTTGAACGGAACCGGGGTGAATTTGGGATACGCACACACCGTTCCGGTGGCAACGAATTTGCCGACACCGCGCTTCCAGGCCTGGTGCATCAATTCCACGCCCATCACCAGGTTATCGTAGAAAAATTCAGCGGGGTGTTCACGGTTGGCGCCGATGCCGCCCACATTGGCGGCCAGATGAATCACGATCGTATGCCCGGGCTCGACACCTTTCAACGCATCATTATAGAAACGATCAATTGCGTTGTGATCGGTCAGGTCATAATCCTTTTTGCGCGGGATGAAAATATCGGTCGCGCCGCGCTGCTTAAGTTCTTCAACAACAAAGGAGCCGAGGAAACCTCCTCCCCCCGTAACGATCACACGTTTGTTCTGCCAAAAGGTTGAAGGTTGAAAGTCAGAAGGTTGAAAGTTGGAAGGTTGGCTATTCGACATTGTACGCTACTTCTTCTTCGCGGACCCGCCGCGCGTTGGGTTGGGATTCCAAATAATGAATAAAACGTGATAATTGCTTGCTGCAAATTTCCGCTGCGGAAAATGCTTGATCAAATTCTTCATCAGTTATGTAGCCTTGATCCCTGACAATATAAAGTTGAGCCCGCAACTCACCCGCAGAACCTTTGGCATACGCGAGGTACTTAATAAACACAGCCTGAGTTTGACTCTCAAATCCTTCGGCTATATTGGACATAATCGAAACAGACGCGCGTCTGATTTGGTCGCGCAAACCGAAATCACGCGCAAACGACCCATCTGTGGAAAATTTATAAACCAGGTTTGTCAGATCTTTGGCTCTTTGCCAAACTTCCAATTCCTCAAACCGCTTTGCAGTCGTCATTCATATACTCCTTCAACCTTCAACTCGGTAACTTGCAACCTATTGCACGATGAATTGTGCATTCCTGTATCTGTCATCCGTTGGGTTTCTTATCAAACCCGTCTTTAAGGCGTGTAAAACCTCGCGCACGCCGTCATCCACGGTCAGGGTCGCATCAAAACCAAGTACACGCTTGATTTTCTCGAACGAAACCGTAATATCGCGCATATCGCCCCCGAAAGTCAGATCCTTGTATTCAACGACTGTCTCCGGCATGCGTTTAAGCACCAATTGCACGATATCGTCCTTCGAATAATTTCCGTTCTCAGTTCCCAGATTGAAAATCTGCCCGCACACCTTTTCGCGTTCGGCTTCGAGACCCATCATCACGCCGCGTACCACGTCACGAATATGTACGAATGAACGTGAATAGCCGCGCTGGTAAATGATCAATTCGCGTTTGGTGAATGCCTCCAACACAAATTGATTGACGATCAGGTCAAAACGGGTACGCGGGGAAATTCCATACAGGGTCGCAAAACGGAACAGCAACGGCGCGCAGACCGAGTCCTTTTGTGAGCTCAAGAACTCCTCCGCCGCGATCTTGGTCTCGGCATACAGGGATTGCGGATTTAATGCAGATTCTTCCGTCACAGGTTTGCCATCCGGCGACAGCCCATAGTTGCTATAAGTGGATGCAAAAACGAATCGCGCGATGCCCAGATCCAATGCTTGTTCGAAAACCATTTTCGTGGCGTCGACATTGTATTTCCACGACACCTGCCTGCCCACCGCCTGACATGCAGGAAAACCCACAATCGCGGCAAGATGAACAACTGAGTCAGGTTTCTGCCAATCGCGCTTGATCGAGTCACGCACTGCGCGATTTTCAGTCACATCCGCTTTCACAAAGTGAAAGTTGGGGTGATGCAAAAACGGAACGATCGCTTCGCCGCCGAACAGTAAAGAGTCCAGGACGGTAACCCTGTAATTGGCGCGCAGCAGTTCCGAGGTCAGGATGGAACCGATATATCCTGCGCCTCCCGTAATGAGCACATGGCGATCGGTCATTCCAAACCCTCCAGCCGTACTTTGTAGCCATCCAAAATTAATGCGGGCGCAGATTTATCGTTCACCACGGAAATACCCTGTTCAAGACATGTCAGTTTGCAAATATCAGCCACATCGCCGGAGCCAACGATGCGCACACGATCGTATCCTGCGCGGCGAATCGAAGAAACATGATCCTTCACGCGCTGGCGTGTTCGTCGATATACAGAGAATGAACGTTCCACGTAATCGATTGCCAGACGGGCACGCAGGGCAAGTCCCTCGGGCGTGATGATGTAACGCAATTTCTTGCGCTCAGCGCGCGAAACCTTTACAGCGCCTTTGGCAATGAGACGTTTTAAATGCCAATTGACCGTTCCAACCGCAACACCCAGTTGGGTGGCAAGCGTGGACTGGTTGACATTCGGGTCGTTCTCGATCTGTTCAAGCAGGGAGAGTTCGCGGATCTCGTCGTTGGTTGATTCCATATACTTTACAATCCAAAATTCAGTCACTGAATTATAACCCCATTCGAGGCAAGGTCAAGTCCACTATTCTGCGGATGGGACGGGCTACGCAAATTTATCAGGTAAAATCATGGCGCTATGAATGTAAATCCATCTTTTGACGAAGCAGGCAGGGCATATCAGGAAACCCGCATGGCACATTGGGATCTTGTCGCTCAAAAACGTGACAACTGGCGCGGCATGGGAAGGTGGTATCACCGCAGGTTGATCGAGGTCTATCGTTTCCTTGTCAATCCCAATCAGCGTATCCTGGAGATCGGTTGCGGCATGGGTGATCTGATTTCGCAACTGCGACCTTCTCATGGCGTTGGAGTCGACTTCTCCACGATGATGATAGAACGGGCCAAAAAGCGCCATCCCGATATCGAATATCACCAGGCAGATGTTCACGATCTTTCCAGCCTGGAAGGCACGTTCGATGTCATCATTTTTTCAGACACGATCAACGAACTGTGGGATGTGCAACGTGCGCTCGAGCAGGTCAAAAAATTCTGTAATTCACACACGCGATTAATTCTTAATTTTTACAGCCATCTCTGGCAGTTGCCGCTTACCATCGCGCAAAGTTTAGATCTTGCCGCGCCCCTGCTTTATCAAAACTGGCTTACCCCCGAAGATATTAATAATATGCTGCGTCTTGCAGGCTTTGAAAGCATCCGTTCCGCCGAGGAGGTTTTATGGCCCCTGCCCCTCGGGGGGGTCGCCAATCGCTATCTCGTCAAACTCTGGCCCTTCCGCGAGTTCGCTCTCTCAAACTTTGTGGTCGCCCGTCCCGCGCCGCAACGCACCCAGGAACCCAGCGTCTCCGTCGTTGTGGCGGCGCGTAACGAGGCCGGCAATATTAAATCCATTTTTGAGCGCCTTCCAAAGATGGGGACAAGAACAGAGTTGATCTTTGTCGAGGGACATTCAGGCGACAACACCTACGAAACCATCGAGCAGGAAATTCCGCTTCATTCCCAAACCCCAAGCCTGCTCTTTCGACAAACCGGCATTGGCAAGGCTGACGCCATCCGCCTCGGCTTCGAAAAAGCCAGCGGCGACATCCTGATGATCCTCGATGCGGATCTGACCGTTCCCCCCGAAGACCTGCCGCGTTTCTACGATGCCATCGCATCCGGCAAGGGCGAATTTATCAACGGGGTGCGTCTTGTCTACCCAATGGAAAAGGAAGCCATGCGTACCTTGAACTTCATAGGTAACAAACTCTTCAGCATGGCCTTCTCGTGGATGCTGGGTCAGCCCATCAAGGATACATTGTGTGGGACAAAAGTATTGTGGCGTGACGATTATGAAAAGATCGCCGCGAACCGATCCTACTTCGGGGACTTCGATCCCTTTGGTGATTTCGACCTGATCTTTGGGGCAGCCAAACTGAACCGAAAAATCGTCGACCTGCCCATCCGCTATCGCGAACGCACCTATGGCACAACCAACATCTCGCGCTGGAAACACGGCATTTTATTGTTGAGAATGGTCGCTTTTGCCGCGCGCAGGATCAAGTTCGTTTGAGTCTTTCACCATAATCGGCAGTTTCACGCTTTAGCCATTGCTTTTCATTGACTTGGGTTGAAAGAACATTTTCCAGCGCCGCATCAACACATATCGCAAGACCTTTAATCCATAAGAAAACGGCTCGACAGTTGAACCAGACCTGGGATCATAGAAACTGCTTACCGGCACTTCCTTGATTTTTAATCCCGCCAAATGAGCCATCAGTAAGAATTCGGTATCGAATAAATAGCCCGCACCAAAGTCACAGTAAGGCACCCGTAGGATGGCCTCTTTGGACATCGCCCGGAAACCGCTATGCCAGGCATCGTAATGCGTTCCAAAAACAAAATTCTGAATTCCAGTCAGAAACAAATGTCCCATTAGCCGGGTGGGCGGCATGGGCCCGTTCATCAATGCTCCTAATAAGGGTGAACCCATCAATGGACGGGCTTTATCAATCGTCCCATGAATCCGCGCTCCCAGGACCACCTGAGCCTGACCAGCGAGTATCGGCTCCAATAACAGCGGTAGTTCTTCCGGAAAATGTCCGCCATCGGAATGCATCAGCACAACCACATCAGCCCTGCCTTGAATGGCTGCATCATGGAGTGTAATCTGCGCGCCACCATAGCCGCGATTTTCGGCATGGCGCAACACCGTCAGACCCGGTATCGCCGAGAGTACTTCAAACGTATTATCGCGACTGGCATCATCTACAACAATGATCTCATCAATGACCCCGGCCGGGATGCGTTCAATAACACTGGTTACCACTTTCCCCGCATTATAGGCCGGCATGATCACACAGGTTTTCATCGATCAATCCTCATTTCAGATCGCGCAGCTCCATCAGCATCTGGCGAAGGCTGGGGACTGTGATTCCCAACTCAGACAACCGAGAACTGATCAACGACCTATCGCAAACATAATTCTCGTCGGGTAGGACCGTAACATCCGTTTTGCCGAGTATCTCCCGAGCCAAAACCAATAACTCATACTTGCTTATTTTTTCGCCGCACAAATGCAACAGCCCCGTCACTTCCGGGCGACGGGCAAGAAACACCAAATTGCGCGACAATTCCAGGGATGTCAGCCCGGACCAAATCGCCCGTCTGTAACCCTTTATTTCTCCGGATTGACCTTCAAACCAGTCCAATAACGAAAGCCCCTGATTGTGAAAACGCTCAAAGCCTATGAAGGAAGTACGAACTGTTAGATGGGGCGCGTGGGTTACTTCACCCAATAACTTGGATCGGTCATAGATATCGACGGGATCAGGAATATCTGCTTCAGTATAGTCACCGATATGCCCCGAGAAGACGCAATCTGTACTGAGCTGAATAAGCCGTGCCCCTCGGCGCTCACACAAATCGGCAAGAACATATGGCGCCAGCGCATTCACCCGAATATAACCAAGAGCTGTGTGAGCCGCACCCTGCTGTTTGATGATACCGGCACAATTGATAACGACATCCGGCGAGCAATAGAGCAGCGGATCAATTGCCGCTTCCAAATCACACTCAAATAAACGTGCCTCGCTCGTTTGCAAAAACTTCAGCACGCGTGCATCCCGTCGACGAACCGTACCATAAACATCCAAATCAGGCTGCTGCCCGGCCACTTTGAACAGCATTTGTCCCAACATACCTGAGGCGCCAACGATCAAAAGTATCAAGTCATAATCTCCAATCTCTACCAGTACATTCACGCCAACTTCATCCAATAACTCGCGACCACATCCAGCAATCAAGACCTTGATGCCATTCAAATCAATGAGGTGATCCAAAGAGCCATATCTTTATCCAAAATAGCGGAATGATCTCTGCTCTGCCAATGGTGAGCAACGTATTATTCTACCAAACTTTCAGTCCGCATCAATTTTTCTGCGGAGACTAAAATTTCATTTATTCAAGCATTTATGGAGGTCAATAGTGGATGAGGATTCCATGCCCAAAAAATACATTTTGAATGCAGACAGCCCAAAAGGGTTCCCTACCACTCGAAATCCGTCGAAACAAACCGCTTTTTTGCCGCTCCATTATTCATTTTAAGTCAGTCACAAATGGAGGGAAACAACGCCTCTGAAAAATAGATCCTTTGCACGTCGCCCTGTTCGACAAGAATAACCCACGTATTTCCTCTGGCATCAAACCACAAAGTTGCATCCGATGCATTGGGAAAGAATTCAGGCTGCAGCGACATGGGGAAAATAATCCGTTGATCGATCGTGCCAATCATTTGAAATACCAACCTGCCTTCGTCAACAGGTTTATACCCGGCAGAATCGGTAAATGTTTCACCGTCACCTGCTTGATAATAGCGGGGATAAACTGCCAGCCCTTGAGCAAAACTTAAATGGTTCTCATCAACAATCTTTTGAAGGCAAAAAGCGTCCAGCTTTGATTGTTTCACGGCAGGGGAAGACGCCAGCTCATCCAGCATCTCATCTTTAGTAACTGGCTGATATTTTTTCGGAAACACCATCTCGCTGAGTGGCAGGGAAGCGCCGATCCCGAAGAATAACAAGCCGGCAAAGATATACTGTCTCCATTTTTTCAGGTCAACCTGCTCAACAAACGACAACGCATTGGCTTCATACCACTTGAGTATCACTGACCGTCCGCTTTCCAGCGTAAAAAGAAAAGCGCTCAGCAACGCAAAAAGACCGATCATATAATATAAGTATATGGACCAATCCAATGTCAACATAAATCGTTGTCCGGAGATCAATGCCACTGAGGTCGATAAATTATAGAGAAGATTAACTCCCAAAGGCAGAAAGCCCAGCCAGCCATTTCTTTGCCATGCAGTGCTTAATCCAAGCCCAAACAGGAAAACATAAAAAGCAAGCAATAATCCCTGAGATAGGGTCGGTCTGCCTTCCCACCCTTCCCAGAAAGCATCTGTGGGCGTCCAGAGTTCGCCAAAATTTCCGAG
Source organism: uncultured Anaerolineaceae bacterium (assembly GCA_964549865.1). Lineage (GTDB taxonomy): Bacteria > Chloroflexota > Anaerolineae > Anaerolineales > Villigracilaceae > Villigracilis. Next base: position 50,423 of record CAZJYB010000002.1, on the reverse strand, counting down.
AGTATTCCTTAATGGGAACACAAGAATATTATTAACTCCATGATTCAAAAAAGAACTGGCGATCCCGCTGACGATCCCCAATGGATTTAGATCAATTGCATTGGCTGTAAGCTCGGTCAATCTTGCATGGTAGTTGGAGTCTGCTTCTCCAGGCAAAGGCATAATGTTAACATCAACCCCATTCAATCTGTTATATCGCAAAGCCAGGTTGGCCATTTGAGATATTGGGCTATCAAAGACGAATTCGCCTGTAATTTTTGAGTTTCTCCAGAGCCATGGGCTGATCACCATGATCACGGTAATTAATGCCAACAACGAGCCTTTTATTATCGGCGCCATTCTTTTTGGCTGAACAACAAAGGCGAACAAAACAAGCATGGGGAATGCCACCACCACCTGAGGGCGAATTAACATGGCCACTCCCAAAATTCCTCCCAATAGCAGTCCCGAAAAAACCGGAAACCCGGACTTGATCCAGCGCAGGCCGACCAGCAAAAACAGAATTAACAACATTGCAGTGGGGATCTCGGAAAGGTAAAGTTTGGAATAAGCAAGATTGCCAGTAAACGGAGAAACAAGATTTGAAGTGTAGTCGCGTAAAATCGCCAAAAGGGCAATGGAAATTCCAATTGGACGCCCAAAGAATTCGGTGCCAAAAAAATACAGGAGAACCGGAAACAAGGCAAATAATATGGACTGGAGTGCGATCATATTGCTGTAATCCTGTCCAACCAAAATGTGCATAATGGCAAGGATGACGATGTACAAGGGGCGTGGCGGAATTTTGTCCACGTCAAACCCATTGCCGATCAAAATGGATTGGGAGAACTCGTCATAGGTTTGCGCGTCACTAAAAGGATAGATTTCGAAATTTGGTTCGTGTGGTTTGAGCGCCGCAGCGTTCGGCACGATGGGCTGCCCAAGCCATAAAGCAACTGTTGCCACCCATATCCCCAGTGCAATCCATAAATCCAATCGGGAAATTTTTAACATTTTCTCATTGGATTCAACAATAACCATGCCACCACAAAACAGACAGGCCAGAATAATCTGCCATTCCAGCAAGGGAACTGCAGGCAGCCCACGCGCCCAGTCGCCTTTATAGCTTGGGGCTATACCCAGGCCCGTTATGGAAATATAGAGAGTCACAATCCCCAAAACCGCCAGAACGATCAGCAGCCTGGTGGGAAAGACTTTAAATAGGTTTTTATGTTCCGGCCTGCTGCGAACAACAAAAAACAGATTCAACGCGATGATCTCAACGAAAACAAAAACCATCAGGTCAAGCAGAGGTGAAAGAACATCCGAATATGCAGCATATGGAAAATTCGCGGATGCTTCAAATAATCCTTCCTGGGTGGCCAGCCATATCCGTAAGATCACCGCCAGTACTCCGACTACAAGAAAAACATCCTTCACAAGAGGATCCTTAAATCTGTCAATTAATTTATGCAGCCACATCGATCTTCGGGAAATGGAGATGATCAAGACAAAATTAATGACAATCCAGGACAATAACAATCCACCCAACACCAACCTGTAAAAGGACGGGCCAGGCAACAATTTATGGCTATCAGAAGATAAAGCTGTAAACTGCCAAAGAGCAACACACCCATGCAGGGCCCATAAAACAAAAAGAGCAATCCACTTGTTTTGAACAGAAAAGCCTGATGAAACAGACATAAACGCTCCAGGGTTAACATCCGGTTATTCATGCCAAAATAGCCGGGGTTATTTCAAAAATTTGATTATATCCTTGTTTAATATTATGAATTCCATCACACCCGAAGGGTATTCGAAAGTATTGCAAAATTCATTTTTCCAATAAGGAGGAACAACAATTTGTTGTAAAGAGTATGAAATATGAACCGCGAGATGGAATTGCCGGTTAAATCCAATCCAGCACCCAGTCCCCGTTCGATGACTTCGTTCACACGAACGAAACCATTATTTTCGTCCTAAGGTACGGCAATCCTCAGAATGGGTATCTTTTGCAGGACAAAGACCAGAAGAAAGGATAATCCAAATCCCAACAATCCCAAAAGAGGAATCATGAAAATCGCCGAACCGATCATGGGTAAAATCGAAAAAGGATAGATCGAAAAGAATTGAAACATCACAATTACATGCGCGAGATAGATTCCAAAACTGGCGCGACTTAATGGCAGGACAATGCGATAAATAAAATCAGATACACGCAATTGGATCAGCGCAATAAAGAGCGAGCAGGACATCAAAACAACATTGACACTGAGGTAATCCTCGAAATACTGGGTTTTTATCCCATCATTGCGCGACAGATAAATCGCGGTCACGGTCACAACAAGTTGCACAAAAAAAACTGCCAGAGCAATCAACTTATGGGAGCGATCGAATTGTAATTTGGCCGTCAAATAGCCAAATATAAAGTATCCAATATAACCATTAAGGAAATAATATTCGAAACCGATCTGTATGGGCGTGAATTCCTGCATTAAATTAGCCAATGGAGTTAGCAAGAACCACAATCCACAAAAATAAAGCAGATCTTTAATTGAGGCCTTCTGCACATAGACACGCAGGATGGGAGTAAATAAATACAAACCAAATAATTCGTAAAAGAACCATAAATGATTTTCGCGTGGGCCTCGAACAATCCGCACAAGATAGCTCTTTAACATGCTGAAAAGCGGCTGATCGAGATTTTCCCCTTTCCATACAAGGTAGATCACAGACCATATGATGAATGGAACAAAAACCTTAAGTAGGCGTTTGCGAAAAAACTCCAGATAAGACTCGTTTCTGGATAACAACAAAAATCCGCTAACCATGAAAAACAGTGGAACGGCCACACGCGTAAGGGCGTAATAAAAAATTCCGACCAGGCTTGAACCGGGCCCGGAATATTCAACATGCGCAAGGATGACCAAAAACGCGGCGAGCGCACGAATTAAGTCTATCCAGCGAAAATGAGGTTGGTCGATTGCATTATTTGTTTGCATGGGCACCCTGTCTGCGCAGTTTTTGAATTATAAACTCTTTCATCCTTGTTATTTTCATTATACTAAAGCAAATGATGAGGATATGCCATCAACAAGATATGGAAGCCCAAACCTTAAAGGTTATTTTAATGCCAAAACCCGTGCTTTCCAGTGCGCTTCACGATCCGGCAGCCCTGGCGTGTACATTTAAAACAAGTCGCTTGGCCATATATTTAATATTCAGGTAAAATCATGCCGCCGTCGATATCAACGTTCGATGCGTCTGGAAGCAAGTTCATATTAATCAAGGAATATTTATGCCGCCAAAATTAAAACTGTTACCTGCCGAACAATATAAAGGCGTCAATCAATATGACCCTATTAAATATTATTACTGGCCGGTATTGGGCCGAATGTATCGGCAGCGCGTGGAATTGGCCCTGAACGAATGTAACGGGGGGGAACGCGTGCTCGAGGTGGGTTTTGGAACAGGCCTGGCTTTCCCCAATCTGCATGACATGTACAGGGAAATCCACGGCATTGACCTGACCGCGGATATTCAAGCGGTCAGGTCCGTTTTCGAACCCCTCGATATTCCCTTATTTCTGGAGAAGGGTGATGTATTGAAAATGCCATATTCGGATAATTTTTTCGACACGGTTCTAATGGTAAGTATATTGGAGCATCTGAAGCCGGTCGAGCTGGAGCAGGCCTTCGTCGAGGTGCGACGCGTACTCAAGCCGGGTGGGCAGATGGTCTATGGAACGCCCGTGGAAAAGCCGTTCATGGTGTTCATGTTCCGCATGCTCGGGCATGATATCCGCGAGGAGCATTTCTCCACTGAAAGAGAAATCGCGCAGGCTGCCCACAAGGCATTTTCAAAAGGTCATGTGGTTCAAATGAAAAGCACACCACCCATCGGCGGGGTGGTCTACGAGGTTGGGAATTTCATCAAACAGTGACTTGCATTGCCGTCACTGCGATTGCATGATTCAAGGGACCCGTTCGTAAACACGTATCTCAGGATTAACAGCCGAGATGGAAACCTTTGGCAGATAGGGCGGCAGCGTATAGGTAAATTCCCCTAGCAAACGGAATGTCGTCACCTGACCCGCAAGCAAACGCTTGAAAAAATCGCACTCCATGGGGTTGGTATCACAGATGGAATCGGTATAAAACCTTGAATATGTAAATGTATCGATTACCAGGTAATCCACTTCGCGGTCGATCAAACCGAACTCACCCTGATTATATTCAAACCTGCCTCCAGTAGGCACAATATCCCCGGGGTACTTCACAAAAAAAATGGGGTAGTTACGCGCTTTCAAGAATTGCGCTTTATTAACGATTGGCGGATAGAGGGTGTATTCTATTGTTTTATTTTCGCCGGGTATTGTTGCGATATATTCACCGGCCGGCATGCGTGCATCATTCATAAACAATAAAGCAGTGCTGACCAAACGTAAAAAGGAATACGAAATCCCAACAACGAGCAGGATGGCGATCGCGGCAGATACAAACTTCCAGCTTCTATTTTCAGCCAATTCTAAAAGATCCGCCACGAACAATGACGCAAGAATGGCCAGAAATGGAACAAATGGAATGAAATAACGCGGAATATAATTAATGGACACCAGGAAAGGGATGTCAAAAATAATCAGGGCAACGATCAGGATAATAATCGCCTGCACCTGCCCTTGCTCCATTTTTGTTTTTCCCAAGCTCCACAAGACCAACTTGACCCCAAACCAGAGAAAACATCCAATGAATAAATAATAAGCGAATGTACCTACAGCTTGCTCAAACACTGCCCACTGCCCAAGTAACCCAATCGGACTTCCAGAATTTTGACCATACAAGGGATAACGTTGAAGAGCAGGGATGACCCGTTTAAAATAATACGCCATCCATAACAGGGCCTTGGGGGTGCCGATCACATAACCACCAAAACATAACCCCGCGCTGATCAACAATGTTTCCAACGAACGCAACCCGTCCCGTCGGACTGCGTGCCAATTCATTACGACCAGAACAAACAAAGGTACAAGTAGAAGAGTTCCACCCGTAAACTTGCTGGAAGCGGCCAAACCAACAGCAAGAAATGAGGCGTAAATCCACAACCTGGATTTGGTATATTGATACTTTATCGCAAAGGTAACACAAAGAATGGAAAATAATTGCAGATACAGATCGTTATGTGCAAATCGCCCATTCGCAGGCGCCAGACCACTTGCAATATAAAGCAACCCGGCCAATGCAGAAGTTGAGACTTTTGCGCCGATGGTTCGTGTCAAATAATAAATAAGAACCGCACCCACGGCGCCTAGTATCGCGGAAAATACACGGGCCGAGATAAAAAATATAGAGCGGGAATATCCAAGCCCATATACGATCTTCCCAATTCCAAACATAATGTATTTTGGCAGGGATGGATAGTTATAATCAGGTTCCGTCTCGTCAAACACAATCTCGCCGCGCAAGGCGCTATCCACGCGCCAGACCATTTCATCCGGGTTCCAAAGCGCGGGAACGCCCCAATTTGCCCCTGGAATGGAAACCGCCAGGAACAAAAGGAATAAAAATATCGGGATGGTTTTTTCGTATCGTTCGAGAAAAACTGAAAACTTCATCAACATTCCTGCTCCAACCTCACTCCAACATAGAACATGTCAACCCATGGAAAGCGGAGGATATTAACCAACGATCGTTCACTTTGACCAGCAAAGCCCGTACGCTGTTCCCCTGCATACAACCCACAATAAAAACATCGGAAGCATGCGGAAAATATAGTGGCACGTCCTGCATGGGGATGTAAACAAATGCATTATCAGGGCCGATCAAATTTAATTGTAAACGATCGTATTGGCTGGCATCGATCAAGTTGGGGCTGGCCTCGCCCCAAAACTCCCCCTGCTCATAATAAGCAGGGTAAAGAGCGCGTCCGTACAGGACCGTTGAACCTGCTTCTGTTTCGAGGAAAGTTTTCAACGCTGCGAGAGTGACCGTTTCTCCACCATCCATCACAAATCCATGCGGTGCGTACGTCTGGACCAGCTCGGTGGAGCTCAAACGAGGATAACGTTCAGGTATGCCCCATTCCAGTAACGGAAAAGACAGGCCGATCAATGCGCACACAGCCAGCACCAGCCCTGTTCGTTTCCAAACAATAGTTTGTGATTCAGTTTGATACTCTCCATTAATGAAAAAATTCAACCCGGGCTTGCCGGAGAATAACGCCAGCAAGATGATCGTGATTTGCATCAAGCCAATACTGAAGTACAAGGCTGAAACCCAGTCCACAGGCAGAATGAACCGCCACCCAGACATGCGCACGGGCACTACACTAAAGCTATAACCAAGATGAAAAAAGAGTGGCATCAGGCCTGCCCAGCGTGCACGCGAAAAGGCGGTTCCAATCCCCACTGCAATCAACCCAAGAGATAAAAGGAACATGGGCAGGGTTCCCGGCGGAGGCATTCCCAGAGGGGTACTGCCCCAAAAATCCATTTGTTTGACATAAGCATGTATGTCCTGGAATTGAGGCGACATGGGCAGGTAAACAACCGACGAAATTTCGTTATGAAGAAAATATGAGGAATAGAAGCGCGCCACTTCCCATGGACGATCGATGATAAAGCCGATAATCAGCGACTTCATCCTGGCCTTATACTGCTCAACGGATTCGCCGGGCAACATATCGATATCATGGGGAGATGACGAATATCCGCTCGCAATGATGCGCGTATAAAACTCCTGATATTCAACAACCACATTTCCAGATACTTGATAGTTTCTCCACACCCACGGTGCAACAACAACCAACAGCCCGAACAAAAAGATCAGCGACTTTTTAAGGACCGACTTCCAACCATCCCATTTCGAGATCGCAATTCCCAACAAGGCAATCGGGATCAATAACTGCGCCTGGCTGCGAATAAGAATGGTAAAACCAAAGAGCACGCCTGCCAGTGCGCCAAGATAATATCGGCCGCGCTCGTCTTGAAGCCACCTGACAAAAAAGTATATGAACATGAGCAGCAGCATCATCGTCGGCACATCAGACATGATCAATTTAACGTGCGAGACCTCAATAATATTGGTCAAGGCTATGGAATTTCTCTCACGAAATATCAGCAGCAACCCCGCAACTATACCGGCGGGCCGCCCTCCGAGATTGGATGCGAGCAAATATATAAAGACCACCATAAGTGCCACGCTGAAGACCTGAAAGAATATGACTGTTTCAAATTTTTGTCCTGCAAGTCCATGCAACAATGCAAGAAAGAACGAATATAGCGGACGGTGCGTCAGGCCCACCCGCCGGCTTGTACCGATCAAAATATTTTGGGAGAATTCGTCATAAAGTGCCGCGTCTGAATAGGGATAGTATTCAAAATTCGGCGGTGTCGGGTCCGGCGCGAAATAACTCGAGCGCTGCAGAGGTTCGGCCCACCAGATCAAACCCGCCACCAGCCACAGGACAGACACGATGATGTAATCAAATTTATTCAATTCACTGGATCGATTTAGCCGCATACCGAAGAAAGCGACCCCAAAGCCAATAATCCATGCACACAAAACTTGTTGAGCAAGCAGCGGGGTGCCAGGTGGGAACCACCCGCTTGGCTCGGGCCGAACCCCAATACCGCTCCATGCCATCAAGATCCATAACAAAATGAAAAAAACAAGCACAATTCCCGCAATCGAAAACTCGTGTTTCCATCGCAGGAGCTGTTCCCAATATATTTTTCTCTCCAACCATAAAAACTGAAAAACAAGCACCTGAATTGCAAGCAGCATTCCCAACACCACCACAGGGATGACGCGCTGAACCATGGCTTCGCCAAGTCTTTCGGCCGGGATAAGCAGGAATACCCCGCCGAATATTATGATCGAACCAAAAACAAATACAAGGGCCTGGTGTTTTTTGTGATCGGATAAAAAAACACTCATAAAATCCATTAAGCGGTCTGTTTTCGACCGGGAAATATGCAACCACCCCAGCAGGCCAGTTGCCGTCAAGAAAATTATGAAGACGACGCCAATTAATAAGAGGCGCGAAGTGGAGAAACCAAAAAATATTGCATTTTTTGAATCCGAAGGGATCGAGGCGAGAACAAATAATGCGACCATACTTTCGATGGTCGCGAATAATAAAAATATCTTAAGAAGAAAAAGCCTGTTCTTGAGCATACTCATGTGGAGGCCGGGGACTCGGCAAGGATTTGAATCAATGTCACAGAATCCATGGAGGCATCGCCTGTAAGAAATTCGGGGCGAATGCGCGAACGCCTGGCGTTAAATTCGGCCTGCTGGCGATCTAAAATAATAATATCGGTTTTTTGAAAGTACGCATCAAACACTTTACGGTAATCATGGAACCGAAAGCGATTGAGATTGCTCGTGGGGTTGAGAAAATTCCTCCACATATTCTCGGAGAACGTGAGCATTTCAAAGGGGTATGTAAAATAATGATCCCGTAAATCCACAAAGTGCAATTGGGCGCCCTGCAGCGTGGTCAACCTGGCCAGGGCACGTGTAATTCCATCCACATCCTCCAGGTGTTCATAGACAGATGTACTTAGCACAATGTCAACGGCCAAAATCTGCGTCTGGATCAGCGGATCCCGAATATCACCATGAAGCAGGGTGATAAAATCCGCATGTGGTTTTACATACCCCGTCTCAACAATCAGATAATCTGAATATGCGGGGAGCAACTCCAAATTACGCTCCGTATCCAGCAGCACATAGTGATCACAGAGCACGACATGTGCTGCCCCCCGCCGCAGCAGTTCCACACCGACAGCAAAACGTCCGCCGTAACCAAAAACAAGGATGCGTTTACCCTGGATCGATTTGCCATAGACTCCCAGTGCTTGAACATATTTTTCGACCGCCGCCAGCGGGTCCCTTGATTCAAGGCCGGGACGAATGATCCACCTGCGCTTCAATAGAAAACGCGCAACGCCTTCCGGCATAAAATGGCGAAACAATCGCAACAAGAAATATTGAAAATTCACTGGCACGTCCTTCTCAGGGCAGGGTTTCAGCACAATCCATCGGAAGCGATCCTGGGACCAGCAGCTGTACATTTACATCGATCAATGTCTGCCTGATTTCGTAAAAGCACAACAATGGGTTGGCGACCCATTTTACCCACGCATTGTTCTCTTCACCAAACTCAAAATCGCTTCCTTTTCTTGGCGTATTCAACGGCTGGACAACAATGAGAGAAAACCTGCCTTCCTCCAAATCCCTGTAAAATTCCTGAAAGTAGCCGCGGTTTTTTGTAAGCGCCCGTTCCATCAAGACCTTTTTGTCATAATCAGGGACAAGTGGCACGTTATCTATAAACCCAAAGGTTAATAACTGTCTCTGATCCATAAAAAGGACCTCGCCCTGCACTTTTGCCAGATCGACTTCATGTTGAATCGCATTTAACGATTCCTGAATTACCTGCTCCGATGGATATATATCCAGGGCCCTTTCATTGGACGCGTCGGTAAGCGCAACAAGCCAGGGTGCAGCACTGCCAGAATTATACGATCGCAGTTCCTGTAAAGGTCCAATCGCAGGAATGGCGATCAAAAATACAAGCGCAGCTTTAATCCACAAAGGTTCAAGCTGGCTGTTTTGCAACCAATCCTTGCCCCCATTGTAAAAGACAACAAGCGCCACAAAAAACAATCCGATCAGAAGCATATCCATATTGTGCAGATCACCGCCGCCTCCAATTTTAGTGCTAACAACCAGACCAACCAGCAAAAAAGCAAGCAGGCAGAGAACCATCGTCCACTTCTGCCAAATATTGATGCTCCATTTTCTGAACATCAAAAGATAAAGCAATATAAGAATAAGAGGTAGAACGGCAAGAACCAGGCCTATCAGGATGCCATTCCCATAGGTTTCATTGGGCAGCAGGCGATACCATAGAAGAGCCTGTTGGGATATTTTCTCCCGCACGTTTTCAGGGGATATTTCCAAAGTACGAAAAAATCCCAAAACATCCACTGGGCCACCTGGTTGAAAATAAAACAGCGCGCCCAAAACAAAAAAAGCGCCAATCAGGCCGAAGGCAAACAGCTGCAGGAATGAACGAATTCTTGGCGTCAAATGAAATTTATTCCCATCGGCAGGCGGGGCATCCAGGAATTCAAGCAGAACAAACCACATGGCGGGCGCAAAGGTCCATGTATACCTGCTTATATATGCTGCATAACTTGCAAGTACAACCAGTAAACCTGAAAGCCAAAGCTTGTGCCTCCATGCAAAAGCAACCAAAACTGCGCATAGAACAAGCGAGGGATTTATGGGCCCTTGCTTCAGGAAAAGGTATGCCCATAACACTGCACTCAGCCAGATATATTTTTCACGAGCAAACGGGCGAAAAACAACCAGGCCTAATAAAATATAGGGCAAAATGGAGACAAGCCCAACCCACATTCTTTCCATTTTAATGGTAAGACCGGGTATTAAAAACGGCAGGCCACCGACCATTTGCCTGCCCGTTTCAAGGAGGACATCTATTTTTTGCCCATCAGGATAATCATATCTCGCACGACCAAATAAGATCGAATAATCCCAAAGACGATTTCCCTCGGACCATCCCAGAGAAAACGGATAATCGGTAACAAGTTTCAAGGAGGCCAACACTGAAAAAGAACCTGCCGTCAACACAAGACAAAACAGGAAAACCTTCCAATCGATCAGGGCATCTTTTTTTGTTGTAAATAAAAACGAAAGAAAAAACAGTTCAAGAGTCCATAAACTTAATCTTAAAAACAAGCCTTGGAAGACAATTCCCAATACCGTAAATTGAAGCAACCATAGAGGAAAAATAAAGACAATTGCAGCGAATAGCCAGCGTCCACGCTTTAGATCGCTGCGAAAAACAATTAATCTGCCAACGAGGGTATTAAAGCTTTTGTCATTCCAAATAATCTGAACTATTGGAATGAAGGCCAACAGACAGCAGAAGCAAAAGAAGGCGAACAGCATCGCCCAGGTCAGCGCAAATTCGCCAAGCCATATGCCCGTACCCCAGGCAATGTCAAAAAAATCGATGCAAGAACCTGCAAGTAATACAAATGCATATAAGGTAAATAGGATTTTTTCTGATCGTTTCATAAGTTTGTTTGATTAAATAACAAATATTCAGGGAAGTATGGCCTGGCAATCAACAGCCTCGGTTTTGGGAATTAGCAACTGAACATTAACTTCTTTTAGTGTATCAAGCGGCTCATAATAGCACAAAATCGGTGCTGCCACCCATTTTACCCAGGCGTTATTTTCTTCGCCAAACTGATACGAACTATCTTTTATCGGGGTACGCAGTGGTTCACTAACAATCAATGAAAAACGCTGGGCAGCAAGATCGGCATAAAATTCCTTGAAATATTCGGCATCGGAGCTTAAGGCTTGATTCATCAATACTTTCTTCTCATACTCTGGAACAAGAGGAACGTTCTTAATATATCCAAAAGTTAATAACTGACGCTGGTCAATGAACAGGATCTCCCCTCGCGGTTCAGCCTGATCCACTTCTGCTTGAATGGTTTGAATGGCGGAATCCACAACTTTTGGTACGGGCAACATATCGAGCGTGGCCATTTCAGGCAAATCGGTCAGCGTTTTCAGCCAACGGGTATCTCCTGCAAAGCTATAGGAACGCATCTCCATAAGAGGACCTACAGAAGATAATGTCACCAGAAGAACAACCACCACGATCTTCATAATTTGAGGCACAGCTTGCGCATCCTGTAACCAATCTTTGCCGCCATTTTGCCAGGCAACCACCCCGCTGAAAAACAGGCCGATCAGAAACATATCCATGTTGTGCAAGTCACCGCCGCCGCCGATCTTCGTACTTGCAACAAGCCCAACAGCGAGGAATGCAAGTAATGGCAAAACAAGACAAAGTTTTTGCAGGGCGTTCAAGCGCCACAATTTTTTGATCGCAAGGTAAAACAAAATCACCAGCAACGGGCCAACTGCAAGCAAAAGCGCGTACAGGATTCCATTGCCGTAAGTGGAATTGGGCAGCAGACGATACCACAATAGTGGTTGATCCATGACCAATTGGATTACATGATCAATATATGCGGGACGAGAAATATTCTCCACTATTACGGCAGTGGGAACAGGGGTGGCTGCGAGCGGCATCGCAGATTGAGAAGCTACTGTTGCAATTGGAGTCACTGTGACAGGGTCAATCGCAGCTACGGCATTTGAAGCAGCGGTTGATAGCGCGAGTACTGTCGGCAGAAAAAAACCGCCGAAGATGCCAAAAAAACCCAAAGCGATGGAACGTGCCCATGTAGCCCGGGCAGTTTTGGGGTCCGATAAGGAAGCGGATGTAAATTCCAACATAACGATCCAAATACCGGGGGCGAAAACCCATGTGAAGCGGCTCGCCTGCACAAAATATCCCGCGCCGACCACCAATGGAATTGCAAACCACAATGGCGAGCGCCAGGCCAGCGCAACCAGTGCGGCACTTAAAACAAGGGGGGCATGAATGGGACCCTGGTTGAGGAAGAGATAGGTCCAAAGAGTTGCGATCAGCCAGATTTTTTTATCTTTTGCCATCATCCGAAAGGCGGCAAGCCCAAGCAAAAGATAAGGAATGATCAAGGTGAGCCCCACCCACAGCCTCTGAATACTGATCGTTACGCCGGGGAAGATGAAAGGCAGGCCACCCACGAGTTTACGGCCAGAATCAAGGAATACAAAAATACCCTGGTCGGCCGGATAATCATACAACTCCCTCCCAAAGAGAATGGAATAGTCCCACAGACGATTGCCCTCCGACCAAGCCAGCGAGAACGGATATCCGTTCACAAAATTCAGCGAAGCTGCAATGGAAAAGATGCTGGAGGTCAGCACAAGTGATGCCAGGAATTCCCTCCAACCCGCGAGATAAGCGCCGTTCGAAAAAATAATGGCGAGTAAATAAACCATGACCGCCCAGATCGCCATACGAAAATAAAATTTTTGAAAGACCAATCCCCATGGGCTATGCTGGAAAAACCAGATCGGAGCAAGCAGTACAAACAGGCCCAATAACCAGCGCAGATTTCCAAAACGCCGGCGGACCATAATGATGCGATCAATGAAACGCACGAATCGCTCGCGCTGCCAGATAAAAGAACCGGCAAATACAAAGAGTACAACACAAGTAAAAATTAAACCGTAATAAAGTAAAGCCCAGGTACGCGAAAATTCACCGCGCCAGTTCCCGGTGCCCCAGGCGATTTGGTAAAACTCGGAACATAGGCCCAGTAGTACCCACGCAAGCAGCAGGGATCCCAGCGCTTTTCCAACGACAGCTTGTGAAAAAGCCCTATTCATAAAAGGACCTTGATCCGGGGAAAATATTCAAACAGGATGCTATTCAAGAAGTTTCTCTATCACTTTCAAGTATTGTTCACACATGCGGTCGGTCGTGTATCCTTGCAGGACGCGCGCATGGCCTGCAAGACCCATGCCGACTCGTTTTTCAGGATTCCTCAATAATTGTAATATAGCTTTTGCGAGAGCCATCGAATCCTCCTGGGGCACCAGTAAACCGTTCAGATTGTCTTCAATAACCTCATCCACTCCCTCCACCCGCGTGATTACCACCGGGAGTTTTGCAATCATGCCTTCCAACAAAGCGATCGATAATCCTTCCCAACGGGATGGTAATACGAAAACATCGGCCGCGCCCAGAAGGCTGGGTATATCATCCCACTGGCCAAGCAATTTCACATGATCATCGAGGACGTTGAGTGAAATAAGGGAAGCCAAATATTCCTGTAAAGGACCACTTCCGCAAATTGCGGCCTTCGCATCGGGAAATTCTTTAATCACCTGCGGCATGGCACGTATAAGAAACTCATGACCCTTCTCATAGACCAGGCGTCCAACTGAAAGCAGTAGAACCTGGTCTTCGCCCACCCCCAACTTGTGGCGAACTTTATTTCTATCTGTGAGATCCAGGTGAAATAGCTGGGCGCCGTTTGGAATCACCTGGATTCGAGCAGGCGAAACACCCTCTCTTACTGCGTTTTGTTGCGTTCCTTTGGATGCCACGATCAGGGTCTGAATACATCCAATATTAACCATCAGGGCATGGATCTTTTCCCGCCATTTTGGAATTCCGCGTATCGCTCCCAGATGTGTCCCGATACGGACGGGTACGCCAGCCAGCCACGCCAGGGGCAGGCCCACCATGTTACTATCGTGAGTATAGGTCACCACGACATCGAATTTTTCACGTCGAAGAATGGACCATAGTCTCCTCATGCCATTAAAGAATAAGAGGCCCCGTTTAAAAAAACCTGACTTGCGGTCGAATGCCTGCAGATCATGCAGAGGCAGACCCAGGGATTCCCTCCAGGCATTGAATAGACCATCCCGGTCATAAAAGAACGCAACAGTTACTTTATGTCCGTGCTCATGGAACCAGCGCGCCTGATCAAGAAGGATCTTCTGGGCACCGCCGGTGGCCATTTGGGATCCAAGGAGCAAAATGGACAAGGGCTTCATTTAGACCTTGCCATCCAGGATCGCGCGGAAAAAGCTTAAGCGGGTTTCCTCCTTGCGACACTGGTCAATATACGGTGCAAGGAAGTCAACATCCACACGTTTTCCCATCATCTCGTAGGCAAATTTGCGAATATGCCCTGCATTTTGAATGACATTTTCTTCAGTATTGGGAAGTCGTAAAATGGTGTCCATGTGAAGTTCATTCAAATCCGTATCGCGATAGGCTATCACGATGGGAATCCCATAGGCGAGCGCTTCGCGCACTTTAAGCGGTGAGGCTTCCTCCATTTTTTTGCGATGTAAAGCCAGGGTCCCGAACACCACATCCGTGGCGGCAAGCACCCTCTTGATATCTTCATGGGTCAGGTAACCGTGTAAACGAAGATTGGCAGGTATGGACAGGCTTATATCCTCCGGCCGATACCCGATAATGTTGATCAGCAGGTCTGGATACTGCGTCGCAAGTGCAAATAGTTTATCCACCCCGTGCCAGTTCATACCGGGAGATCCCACCAGAGACAGGCAGGGCGTCTGGTTATCTGGTGGCGTAAAGGGTTCATATTTATCCAGTTCAATTCCATTCGAGACCACAGACACCGGCTTGTCGTGCCGGCGATTTTCCCTGCGGTCGGCCAATTCATGACTGGAAGCCACCCAGCCTGCGCAATGTGAGAACATAAAACCCCGGGTCGCACGATTTAACCAGTAAAAGAACATTCCACGCGAACGGTATTCGTCCAGGTCGTTTGAGTTGACCTCCAGTATGACAGGGACAATCTTGAAAATGCGGTGTAATGGAAATGAATACAGACCAAATCGAAGGTAGACCAGGTCGGGCCGGTATTCCCGCACGGAAGCAAGCATGCGCTTTAGCATGATCGAACGATTGATCTCGCGTTCGATCAGCTCAAACAACCTGAACCTGAAATGGCTTTCAAAAATAAACGAACGGGCGTCCGAAAAGGGGATCGGCGCGGGTGTCAGCGCGAACAGGGTGACTTCATGGCCGTGTTCGCGCCAGATGGATATCTGACTTTTTATCTTACCGCCCACGCCTCCCTGCATGATCTGCGGAGCCACATGGATGGTGACGTATGCGATCCGCATCTACAATGGCCTTCGATCAATGACCGTATGCGCGGTTTGAGCACGGCAAAAGATCGTGTGATGCCGCCAAAAACCAATATCCGTCGCCAACGACCCGGCAGGTGTTTTGGTCTCACGGGATGGCCCAATTCGAACTGTCATGACAAAACAGGTTGCATTTATTTTCATTTGTATATTATTCAGATCGCACGGATATCAATTTTTGAGCGAAGATCGAAAAATTACGGTCAGCGTTATATTGTGATTGCCACACCTCACGACTGGCGTTTCGTTTCTTTTCCGCCTCTGTCGGATTGTCCATAAAGTAAAAGAAGGCGGAAGCCACCTCGTCCACAAGAGGGTCCGGGCTCAGCAGCAGGCCATTCTGTTCCGATACGATCTCCGTATTTCCTCCGACCGCGGTTGCAATCACAGAAATGCCGCAGCTAATGGCCTCCATGACGGAGACCGGGGTACCTTCGGATTCACTAAGATTGACGAACACATCGAGTGGATTTTCCCTGTAAAAGCGCATCAATGCCGGATTGTCTGAATATCCATGAAAATAAGCCCGGGCATTTGAAGAAAAGGTCTCGTCCGCGGTCTTCTGTAATGCATTCAGCATATCCCCAGTCCCAAAATGATGCCAGTCAATTTTTTGGTCCGGGCGCAGCACCGCGGCATGCCGAATGGCTTTGAGCAACCGATCCACCCGTTTTACGGGTCGTATCATTGAACATGAAATAATCCGAAAAACACCGTCCTGTGATGGCATTGTAATAAAGCCGGGATCCCTGACGCCCAACAACGAAGCTTCATATTTCGATGAAAAATCAGGATATTTCCTGCGAAGATATGCGACCGCGGCTTTTGAGTCCGGATAAACGCGATCGATGACCGACAGGACCCATTTACGACACGGCCAGAAGGGAGGATTATAGTATTGTTCCTCGTATACGTCGTAGCCATGCGCGCGCGAAATCAACCGCAATCCCGGAAAACTTTGCCGGGCAAGGGAAATGCCTGCGGCTGCCTGATCGAACCAGTACGTGTAGAAAAGGCAATCCTTTCCATCCAGGTCCTGGGCTCTTAACCATTTCGTCACCCATTGCCTTGTTATTTCCGCCTTCCCTGCAAACGAAAACAAGCGCCTTAGCGCGGAAAAGGAAAAAAACAGGACGGGTTTCTCCATAAGGCCGCGATAGAAAAGAGGCGAAAGGAGTCCGCGTAAAAACGTGTGCAGTATGCCATATGAACCCAGATGACTGGAATAACTACCGTCAACCTCCGTGAGAGGGAGCTCGTTCAGGCGCGACCCATTAGACTGCTCCGGTACAAGCACAACCCGCTTAAAAGACGGCAATAAATGTTGTAATTCCATTTCGAGGAAATTTTGCTCGCCTCCAACTATATAAGGATAGGAGGCGGTAAAAAGCACCAGGATTGCAGAACTCACTCTTCCCTCAGGAACTTTTCCCGATTCTTGACGAATTCATGGATGGCGGTCTCGTAATCCTCATGCCGCCCAATATCCAGCCAGTAACCATCGAAATTGAACACATTAACTTTCTGCTTTTGACTGATCAACTTCAATACAAGTTCGGGCAGGTCCAGGCGCTGGTTTGGGAGAATATAATCAAGGATGGCCGGCTCGAAGATATAGATGCCCATGCTGACGGCATAATGATAGGTGGGCTTTTCAATATAATTGGCGACCCAGTTATCGGAATCCACGTCGATGACACCGAGATCGATCTTCACATCGCGTTGGTAACAGGCAACAGTGGCCAGCGCGCCTCGTTCACGATGACGCTTAAGCATTTCGCTGTAATCAATGGTGGTGAGTAAATCTCCATTCATCACCAGGAAGGTTTCATTCAAATCAGGCACAAGTGCAATGGGGCCAGCGGTACCAAGCGGCTGTTCTTCGCGTGAATATCCCAACTTAACATTGAACTTGCTGCCGTCTCCACAATAGGCCATGAGCAATTCAGCTAGGTAGCCAACTGCAAGGGTTAGATCATTAAAACCATGCTGCTGCAATTGACGAATAACAATTTCAAGGATCGGCATTTCACCGATCGGCATAAGCGGTTTGGGAAAAACAGTTGTGTACGGGGCAAGGCGTGTACCTTTGCCGCCGGCAAGAATAATAGCGCGCATCTTTTCTCTATACCGTATATTGGTCCGGGCGATACAAATCGATATGAGCGGCAATCCACTCAATGGTGAGGCGCAGGCCCTCATCCAGAGAGATGCGGGGTTCCCATCCGATCATTTCTTTTGCCTTATGATTTGAAGCCCAAAGTTTCATCACTTCACTTTTTCCGGGGCGAATGCGCTGTGAGTCAGAGATCAATTTGGGGGTCCTGCCGATGATCCCAAAAATCTTATCGGCCAGATCACCGATGCGAATGGTATTGTCGTTGCCGAGGTTGATCTCCTGCCCCAGCACATGATCGGCTTCTGCCACACGCATAAAACCATTGACAGTATCAGCAACATAGGTGAAATCGCGCATGGGATCCAGGCTCCCGAGTTTCACTTCATCCCGAGTAAGCGCCTGAGTAATGATCGTGGGGATGACTGCACGCGTAGACTGGCGCGGCCCGTAGGTATTGAAGGGGCGCAGGGTAACCACCGGCACTTCAAATGAACGGTAAAAACTTTCTGCGATCTTATCTGCACCGATCTTGCTGGCAGAATACGGTGACTGACCCTGGAGTGGATGCGCCTCATCAATCGGCACATATTGCGCTGTGCCATATACTTCACTTGTGGAAGTATGCACCACGCGCCGCACACGCAAATCACGAGCTGCCATCAATACATTCATGGTCCCCATAACGTTCACTTCAACAACTTCGCGAGGATGAACATATGAATAAGGAATGGCGATCAGTGCACCGAGGTGAAAAACTGTATCCACATCCCGCACTGCACCACGGACAGCCTCCACATCACGCAAGTCACCATGGATGATCTCAAGCCGCGAAAACACCTCTGCCGGAATGAGACGCAACATACCCATATCATTGCGTGAGTTATACCGAATGAATGCCCGTACTTGTGCACCTTCCATCACCAATTGTTCGACCAGATGGCTGGCAATGAATCCACCGGCGCCAGTAACCAGCACTTTTTTACCTTTCCAATCCATTTTTACTCCACTCCTGATTTTACTCTTTCACGCCAATCGTTTAATAGATCTTGCAAGGATTCTCGCAAAGAAATTTGAGGATGCCAGCCAGTAATCTGATTTAGCTTTTGCGCACTTCCCACTTGAATAGGAATATCGTTCTTCTGGATCCGATCCTCATCCATCCGGACCGTAAACTTCCTTGGTGACATGGAAAGCATCTCATCCAAACACTGGCGGAGTGTCACTGCCCGTCCCGAACATACATTATAAACCTGGCCCGCCTTTCCTTTTTCGGCGATCAAGGTAAAAGCTCGTACTGCATCGCGCACATCCACAAAATCGCGCTGCGCTTCCAAATTACCCGTCACAATTTCATTTTCGCCGCGCAGTTCAGCGAGTGCGATCTGGCGCGCGAAAGCCGAACAAGCCAGATCTGCCGGTTGGCCCGGGCCTAGTAAATTGAACATACGCACGATCTTGACAGGCAGTTTAAAGGATTCATAATAACGCAAAGCCACCGCTTCCTGCGCCATTTTACTGACCGCATAATGGGTCACGGGATGCAATTGCATTTTCTCACTGACTGGCCTGGCCCCAGAGGTGTGACCATATACTGCACTTGAACTTGCAACCACGATAACAGGGCGAATCCCAAACTCCATCACGGCCTCGAACAACGCCACAGTACCAACCAGATTTGCTAAATACAGCTTTTCTGGTTGATCAGATTTTATAATGCCCGCCAGATGAAAGATGACTTGTGGGTTGGATTCGGTTAAAGAGCGCTTGAGCATACCGCGGTCAGAAATATCTCCAAGAAAATATTTCGTAGATTCACCCACCGAACGCAAATCCAAACCGTAAGCCTGCCAGCCATTCAAGGTGAGATGCTGTTCGAGGCCAACCCCAACAAAACCGCCAACACCGGTGATCAAAGCGTTCAACATTGGGTTACTTCCACTGCATTTTCCTCATACCGTTCAATGTGCCTCTTAAACCTTCCAAATTGTGCAAGTTTAATACAAGCAAGCCGATCAATGCCCAGTAGAAATAAACCTTGCGCAACCAATTTTTACTCCAGTTTTTACGGAACAAATAAGCATAATTTATTACTGTCATCTCAGCCCAACGATAAATGTCCAATCGATTTTGTGGACTGGTGTTATGGACCAGCATGGCAGAAGCTTCATAATAAATCCTGTATCCCAAATCCAAAGTCCTCTTTGAAATATCGACATCTTCCATAAGGCCATAACTGGGTAAATTTTCGTCGAATTCGATCTTCTTAAAGACTTCACGTCGAAAAGCCATGCAACAACCGGATAAACATTCAATATACTGACTCCTTCCATCAGGATTCAAATGAGTTGGCATGCCCGAATAACGAAATCGACCGTTGCCCAAATTACCCAGCCCAAAAAGATTTCTGATCAGGTCGAATATTTTATCTTTCACCCGGGACAAAAATGTGCCTGCTTTTATTTCATGCAAACTTGTGATCCGCCCGCCTACAGCACCGATTTCACCCTCTCGGTCTTCTTTGAAAACCTTTTCAACCTGGTAAATGTAATCGATATCCAAATCCACATCGTCGTCAAAAAAAAACAGCAGGTCTCCCTTGCTTTTACGAATTCCATGATTACGCTGTAAAGTCAGCCCGGGTGTTGTGTGAAAATAGCGAAATACCATGGGCCGGTTAATCGAATTTAAATAACCTTCGATTTGTGGCGACTCCGAAGAATCCACGACAACCAACTCATCCGGCAGGCGGCTTTGCCGAAATACAGACGGGATGGTCTTTTGAAAATCATCAAACCGATTACGGGTGCAAATAATAACGCTGATTGTCAATTCCATGATGATTTCTTATGCACCCAACATTTTGGTGAAAATTTCCCTGTGCTTCGCCATAAATTTCTCCAGCGAGAATTCCTGTATCGCTCTCTTGCGCGCAATTTCTGAGAATTCATTACAGCGAGAGTAAATCTCTATCACAGCATCTGCCATTTTTTCCGGAGCCGGCAGGTTGATGGCATCCCAATCATGTTCCACAGGAACACCGATCCCGGCATCCTGTACCAATTCAGGAACACCGCCATTATCGATATACACCACGGGCAATCCACAGGCAAGTGCTTCGAGAACAAGCCCAGGGGATGGATCTGCATACTTTGTATGAAGTAGAAGATGCGCTCCGCAGTAAATCATGGGTGCATGTTCCTGAATATAAGGCCCTGTAAAGACCACGGAATCGAACAATCCCATTTCTTTCAATGCTTTTGCTGTCCATTCCCTGGATTCATTGTATGGCATCCATAAATTTCCTGTGACAATCAATTTTGCCTTCGGTATTTGAAGATGAACCGCCTTTAATATCTTGAGCGCCAGCTCCAACCGATACTTTTCATACTGATTGCCACCCAATAGCAGGGTTAAATTTTCGGGTTTTTTAGAGCAGGCTTGGGGAGTGAAGAGGCGGATATCCACCGGGTTGTAAATAATTTCATTGGGCACATCTGGCGGCGAAAGATACCGTTCAGCACCCAGTGCACAAAACCGGCTTTGATAAATGATATGATCAGCGTACCCCAAAGTCTGCTTTAAAATTTGATTGGTCTTTTGATAATTAGCACCATCCCACGCTGGGAACGCCACCCCGTTCTGGTTTACGACAATCTTCAAACCCTTCTTCCTTGATTCTGCAAGAACAACGGAGTTCATGGAATTGTCAACACTACTTACTGCATATAAAAGGTTGGCGGAAGGAAAGGAATGAGGAAAAGTCTCTGCAAGGTAGGTCATCTTAACTGTCCCGCCGTGTGAAAATTCAGAACGAGTGGGTGGTCGTTTCGGAAAATGCAGGGTCAGATATAGAACTGAAATACTCGAAGACGCCTTCTTAATTCGCATTATATTCAAAAAGGCAATTGTGTTAAGTAAAAAATCCCGCAGGCCGATGACCAGCCGAAAAAAAGAGGGAAATTTTGATTTGATAAAATCCTTCATAATGGAACCGACGTTACCTGGCTGGAACACATTCGGCCCAAATATCTCCCCAGCGAATTTCGAAATGACGGATGTCCAGCCCGGCCTTTTTCATTTCATCCATAAAGACCTGAGGTGAATATTCAAGAACGTGTGTCGCATCCGTATAAGGATACAGGCCCAGTTCACGTTTTAAAGCTGCAAAAAAGTGACGTTCAAAGGTGGGAACACGGATCAAAAACTTTTCAGGGTGAAACCGTTCAGATAAGTGCATGAGAAATTTTTCGCGATCCTCCAGGTGTTCAAGCACGCTGGAAAGAACGACCACATCGAATGATTCAGCCTCGGGGATATCAGTGAAAACATTGCCCACCACGTACCTGATCTTCGGATGGGGAAAGCGTTCCCTGGCAAATGCAATTTGAATCTGGTCAAAGTCGATCCCCAACACCTGAGAATCTGCATGGGTGGCAATCGAAAAGGCAACTGCACCGTACCCGCATCCCAGGTCAAGCACGCGCGAGTTTGGCGAAATGCGGTCATAGAAAAAGGAGTGGATTCCATCCATGATCTCGTGTTTGATATGCACACCGTTTCCCCAACGTCTGCTCTGAACATCGATTGCATAGCCGACCTGATCAAAAACGCCCAACAACCAGCGGATCGCATCGCGCGGCGCGGCAGATTCCTCAGAATGGATCATCACCTTGATAATATATTTTCGCAAGCCACGCGGCAATAAAAAATAAGCGAGCTTGAAAGCAATGGAATTTATGATCGTTTTCACGCTAGTCATCATTCAACAAACCCTTTCATAAATGCAGCCCATAATGGAAGCTGCATATTATAACTGTTCGCTTCGGCAGTCTCCCGGCCATGATCCAGGATCGGAAGTAAAGCATCATCGGTCAAACGATAAACCTGCAAGGCACAAGCTGCCAGGCCCTGCACATCTTCGACCTCAGACAGCCAGCCATTTCCGCCGTGACGGATCAGATCCATCGCCTGGCCCACCTTTGTACTCACAAGTGGCACACCACTTGCCATGCTCTCCAAAATCGCTTTCGGCCCGCCTTCCTGCCGTGAAGTTACAAGATACAAATCAAGTGCCTGGAACATTTTTGCAATATCAGGATAGGATTTCAGATAAACATGTTTGTAAGGGATTCGCAGCTCATCCAGGCCCCGCTTTATATAACCGCGCGCGGGACCGGAAAGCAAAACATACAGCTCTGGAATATCTTTTTTTAATAACTTGATCGTCGACAGGAATAAATCAGGACCCTTGATCAACTTCGGCTCAAGGCCTTCATCCCAGCCGACGCCATCTTTCTGAAATGAGCCAATTATAAATGCAGATTGTGGAATGCCCAAATCAGCGCATGCATTTTTTTTGCCCCCGGCTTTTCTGAAAGGAAAATAATCCAGGTTAATTCCGATGGGAATAAGAAAGATTTTCGACGGGTCGATCCCTGTTTGCAGGATCACGTCCCACATTTGCGAATGCGAAACTTGAATACGCGTTATATATTCATGATGCCTGCATAAACTACGATAAACCGAATCAAAATAAGCATCTCCTGTATCCGGCATCCCATGGAAATAGGCAAAACCAATGCGATGAGGCAACAGGCGAAGCCAGTCATCGTTTAGTAGAAAGAACTGATTCGAGAAGAAAATGGATTGAGGAGAAGCTGAGTGTCTCCAAAGCGGCCGCGCCAGGCGAATGCCAAGCTGGCGCGCGATCTTCCCGATCTCCCGTGTTTCCCAATCCAGGACCCAGCCCGCATTGTCTCCATTCAAGATCAAACGAGAATAAGGCCTCCAAAAAGATGAAGACAATCTCAATACTTTTTTGGCTGTATCTTGTAAAACCGATTTCATACGAGAATTACACCAATCCTAAAGTTTTTAGATAAAGCTCGCTAACTTCATGAAGCGAAGGAATGGAAATTTTTTTCTGCTTAAGCTCATACTCGTCTATAAGACGATCCAACATAACAGGGATTTGCTCCGCCGTTTCAAACCCGGCCCCGGCCTGTTTCACGATTTCGGCATGACCACCACTTTGGAGATGCAACGCCGGCAAACCGCAGGTAAGCGCTTCGATCAACGAATTCGAACACGGATCATTTCGACTGGCAGTTATATAAATATCATGGTTTCGAAACAGGTCAGCCATGTGCAATGAATCAACCGCTGGAATCATTTGAATATTATTAAATTCAACTGGACTGCGGCCAACAAAGGTGAAATCAAAACGATCCCAATCCAGGTGCTCATCCAGCCATTGATACACGGACGCGCCTTTGTTCGCATTGTCGGACCAGCTCGAAGCAATCAAACGGATTTTTCTTTCGCGAGAAAAGGGAGCCTTTCCACGTGCATGGAAAATTTGTGGATCCGCTGCGTTCAAAATAATGACCGGCTCACGAAATTGCATTCCAAACTCCAGATGCTTTTCGAGACTGTAGCGGGATTGAAAAATAGTTCGATCTGCAACCTTTTGATTCATTTCCCAAATCTGCCGGTCCACGCCATCATTCCGCCCGCGATAATAATCTACTGGGCCATCCACGCGGTGGATGTATAACACTGACTCGCGTTTTATCCTTAGAAGCCGTTTGTAATTAAAATTAAAGGAATTCATCAAGCAAGCGCGTGTAGTGGGTGATATTGTATTGTTCTCGATCTGCAAGCCCCGCGACTCGGCCTCCTTCCAAAAAGCGCGTAAAAACTGATGCCCTCCCCCGGTTGGAGGCGGATCGAATTCATGGAAAATGGACAGGTCAGCAGATGTGAATGTTCCTGCGATGGCAGCGTACAGGTCAGCTACTGCCTTGTGAAAACCAATTTTCATTTTAGAATAATCTCAAAATATTCTGACACTGATGGAAAGACAATTTGCGCAAAACGAACCTGACCGATATTAATAATCCATTATTTATAGTGATGTTGAAATTTTCTTCCGCACTACAACCATCAACATATGTCCGAGTTCCGAATTCACGTAGGGAATGTATTTACTAAATCTCAAAACGAACCCCCGCAAAACAGGATGAACTGTCTTCAACCAGCGGAGCTCTTGAGATAGACTATGTTGATACGAATAGGAATAGGTGGTTTCGATCTCATAACCCACATCCTCCAAAATCTTACAGAATTCCCTGCGCGTGAAGGCGTACTGATAAAAATCCAACCCGCTGACATCATCCTGGTATGCTCCACGGCTCGCGCGCCATTGGCGCAAAGGGTTGAAATAAGGCACGGATATCATTAATAAGCCGTCAGGTTTCAAAATACGACGCATTTCATATAGAAAAACTTCTGGGCCAGAGCGACGGTGTTCCACAACGCCAATCGAGATGATCGCATCGAAAGCATCGTTTGAAATGCCAAGCGCTGTCAAATCCCCGGAGACAAGCCGCAACGATCCAACTATTTGCCGGGCCTTACGCATGGCGTGAATTGCATAGTCCAAACCAATACAGTTATACCCGTTGGCATCCAGTGCAACAACCAACTGGGCGGGCCCGCATCCGGCTTCGAGAATCAGCCCATCCTTTGGCAAATGGCGTTTGAATGGCCTGTCAAAATTATATAATTTACCGGCCCGAAAAGGCTCGTAAGAAGCCGGGTCAAATTCTTGCTCCCAAAGATTCTCCCAATATCCCTGATCGGCCGTTTTATGAAAGTAAACCAATCGTCCATTTTCAATGCGGCGATTGCCGTCGTGATTTAACCTTTGATCATTCATCTTCCACATCCAAATTTATTGAGTCGCATCATAATATCTACCTAATAACTTTCATAAAATACCCAGTGGTAAATTTTTGCCACGTAGTATTGTTCTGGCTTGCACGAGAAAGATCGTAAGAACATAGCCAACGAGAAATCAAACGCAAAGAACGCCTCAAAATTTTGGGCAGAAAAGACCTGCCTTGAATTCCATCTATTCCAAGTTCAATCAGCATTCCCATGGTACCTGGGTAACTCCCCATTTGAAATACTTCAACTGAGGCAAAATCGCTAAAAAGTTTCCGCAACCCATCTTCAGTAAAGCGCTGAAAATCAAAAGGGTCTGCATGGACGGGGTACATAAATGGAGCAGACGCAAAAGCAATCCCGCCTTTACGCAAAAGCCGGTACATTTCATTGACACAGGCTTTTGGTTCAGGTAAATGTTCTAATACTTCTGTACATATTATGCAATCTATGCTCTGTGCATCCAGCGGAACATCTCCAACATCCGCAAAAATATCAGGATGAGTATTAAGATCGAGGTTGACATACCACCACGCATCTGCCTGCTCATGTGGAGGAAGAAAGGTGCCGCGCTTCTTTTCACGCTTACCCCCGAGGTCAACTACAAGACCGCGCATTTCAGTCGAAAACGCCTTAAGGCATTGATCAAGCCATAGACGACGATAGCTAATATAGCTTTTTTTCCAGACAGCTGACTTTTCGGGGATGTGATTTTTCATGTGTTTTTTCCGCTGGCGGATCACCTTCGCAGGCACTCCTCCCACAATTGTATAAGCAGGCACATCTTTTGTAACTACAGCACCCGCAGCTAAAATAGCACCCTTGCCGATTCTTACACCATCCAAAATACGACAACTCGCGCCGATCCAGGTATCATTCCCAATCGTAATGCCCCTGGCTTCGAACCCCTGGCTAATAATAGTGACATCAATCCGTTCAAACTTATGCATGGAGGCCGCAATGATCGTATTCGCCGCAATGCGCACATTATTTCCAATTTTCACCCCTCCCGTACCCTAGATCAGGCAATAAGGGTTCAGGGAGCAATTGTAATTTCTCCACCCCAACTGTGGATTTGCGCTCCGCACTCGATCCTGGTGCGTGCACCAATTTTAATAGATTCAGCATCATTTCCCATACGTGTGCCATCCAAAACAACGTGATCCTGTATTGTAGATTGCTCGCCAATCTGCACGTTGCCAAGAACAATGGCATTCCAGCCAATCTTGGATGATGACGGCGAATACCTGATTGCACGGAACCATTTCATCCGCAAACATACCTGTTGACCAACAGCCTCAATTACGCGACGAATACTCTGCATCCTAAAATCACTCCAGTATATAAAGATCGCGAAAGGCAACAGCAGTACTACCCATCGAACCATCCTGCTCCGGGTGTATCAAGACCCGTGAAGATCCAGGTCCATGGGTAATAACAGCAGGTCGTATTTGATCATCCCATCTTTCAGGTTGGCGCGAAGCAATATGAAAAATATATACGTTACCCATGGGGTCATCATTCCAGTTCACGTAAAGGGTCTGAAAGCCATGTTGCTTGAATAACAAAGCCAGTGAATATGGTGAAATACGCCAATAGTCATGATATTGCTCAGGCACATGATGAAATTCCTGCAGAAAAGGTATGATGGTGATCACAATATCGTTCGACAATTTACACAGGTTTTCGACGGCCTGGTGCACATCATAAATATGCTCCAGGACAGTGTGCGTCAGGACCGTTTCAAACTTCCCGGCTAGGTTGGAATCAATTAATAATGGTCCGGAGAGATCCAATTGCATCTCGTTATAGGCATTTGAATCCTTGAATTCAAGAATATAGTTCGACAAAGTATACGACTCCGCATTAACAAAATAATCCTTATATGACCTGCCCTCCTTATCGTTATCCCTTCCTCCGGAAACATTGATGACCTTTCCAGAAAAAAGCGGCGCAAATTTTGCCAGTTCATCGTTCGACCATAATCGTGGATTAGTCTGGCGAATGTTGATCTTCCGCCAGATAGCATAGAGCCAGCGCAATATTCGCATCAAAATAGGGTTAAGCCAGGGGTAAAGTGTTTTCATTTTAAGACCTTATATTATTTATACAGATCGTTTGATTTCGTTACAGCCTGCTTTTGATCATTTCCATCAGGCGAATGCCTGCCTGCCCGTCGAGTTCACCGCATTCCGAAACTGCATACTCGTGTCGAGCTCCCTGGTCCAGGGTGCGATCGTTCAAGTATTGATCGACAAACATCACCAGTTCCGATTCGTTTTTGGCCACTTTTGATGCCTGCAGGCGCAGCTTTCTGCGGTTATGGGTCATGCGCTGTTGAAAAGCCGATGTTGTATTAAAGTTGTGTCCAAATGTGTAAGAATCATATCCAAAATGGATGGCCGGCAAATCACAAATGGCAGCTTCGAGACTCATCGTTGAAAAACTATTGATCAACACGTCACTGTAACGCAACAAATAACTTAATTCATCAGTGCCTTCTTCAAAGGAAAGATCAAGGCGAAATTCATCGGTACGATCACCACTTGCATCGATGGAACCGGGATTCGAGATATACACTCCGGCTCCAGGAAACAGCTTCTCCAGGACCTGCCAGCCTGGGGAGCCTAATAATTTAATATGCGGCATTGGTCGTACAATTAGATTAAAGGGTTCGGACGAAATACTTTCTTTCTGTTCAACAAATAAACGGTATATCTCAAAATAACGGGTGATATTGACTCCACCCGCATAAAAGATCGTCTTGCGGTTGGGGTCAAGACCAATCGATCTTAGAAAGGCATCACGATCCAGAGGTAAAGGCTGCATGAACCTGTCATATTGCACCGGGCCAGTAATTTCAATTTTACGGGCTGGCAAACCGTGCAATTTGATGGCCTCATCCGCCATTTGCCGACTCCAGACAGCAAGACAGGTCGGGGTAAAACCGCGAAATCCCATGTTCACAATATTGTCATAATTCGTTATCGCTGCAAAAGCCGGGATGTTCGATCTTTGCGCCTCAAGGGCAAAATTGCCTTCGTTCCAAAAGTTGAAATTCCCCATGCCTGGGGTCAAAACACAGTCGATTCCCTGTTCCTCGAAGGATCGATCATGAGCATGGGTCGCATAAAAAGTGGTCTCGAGCCACAAGAGTAGATTCCCAATATTAGGGATACGGCGTACGATATCGATGTAGAAAAGGGATGCGCCAATACCCCAGATGGAGGCATTGAAGAGTTTGCTTGCTATCATTTCACGAAAACGAAGATCCGTTGTTTCCGTCCGAACGACAAAGCGCCTGAGCATTTTTAAATTCTGCAATAAGGCATGCTTCCGGAAATACTGATCATAATCTTCTATTCGAAGCTCAAAATACTGGTTGGGGTCGAAATCGAAGGAACGGAAATAATGGGGGCTAAGAAAATAGACCGGTTTCAAACCATTCGCACCCAAACACTCGCGAAAAGAGGCCGAATGCAACGCGCGGGCGGCCATCTTTCCGTGCAAAGGGATGCCTACCTTTTCATCACTCATATCTAATCACAATATTTCATGACCCTTTTTGCCAGGGATACTGCATCCAGTTGGTGATGGGCCAGGGCTTGCGCAGGCGTGCCACAAGCCGGCCAGCCTTCCACCGCGAAACGGACCAGGCGCCGTTTGGCCAGCAGTTGATTATTGCCAGAAGCCAGTAATTCAAGTATGTGGTCTGTTAACGCGCCGGCAGGATGATGATCCTCCAAGACAAAGACCAGTTCATACGGATCAATCATCTCTTCGAGCCATGTGGCATCCACACGATTGAGCCAGGGGAGATTGATAACTTTCAGGCCAAGGCCTCGTTCGGCCAATAGTTCGTTTGCAAGCAAAGCCTCGTGCAGCATCACCGGCCCGTACGCAAACATGATCGCATCGCGGCCCTCGGCAAGAGCCACACCTTTGCCAAATGTGAGCTTATAGCCTTTTGGCAATTGGATCTTGCGCGGGGAAGGACCAATGATAAATCGCATCGCCACATTTTCTTTCGCTTCTTCCACACCATATTCCACGACCATTTTGGTTTCATCGGCATTGCAAGGCTGCAGGATCGTGCAATTCGGCAGGGCCGCAAAGAGTGAAATATCGCGCAGGGATTGGTGGGATTTGCCCGGCCCGGCCGGGATCAACCCGGCATAATGCAAAGCGTAGATGATCTTTGTCTTCTCACTGGCGTTGTTATAGATCTGCTCATTGGCACGTGAGGCTAGGAAACTGGCAAAGGAATTCACCACAGGCAATAAACCCTGGCTCGCCAGCCCTCCAGCCATTGAAACCATATCCTGCTCGGCAATACCATTTTCGATAAATCGCTCAGGGTAGGCATTTTCAAAATCGCGCACTTTACAATCCGAAGAAAGATCGGCATCCAACACCACAATATCCTTTCGCCGGGCGGCAATCTCTACAAGGGCCTGCCCATATGCGCGCGCAACATATTCATCTGTTACCTTTGCAGAGATCTTTTCCTGTGCGGCCTGACTAAGCGGTTCACCGGCCAACACAGCCGCGCTTGGACGATGTTCCTCGGGCGCAACGTCTTTAAATTGCAAGCGCGTCAGGCCAAAGCTTAACAGGAGGCGATCAACCCGTTCGATCAGCTCGTTATAGCCTGCGTCAAACGACGCGTCGTCCGGTGCGCCGGAATGCCATGGATAAAGCCCGTGGCCTGTTTCAAGTGCAACAGGGTGTTCCATGAAAGATATCCCGCGCCCCTTGATCGTATCTGCAAGTATGATCTTCGGCTTCCCTCTAATGTGGCGCGCTTCGGCAAACGCCTTTTCAATTTGTCGATAGTCATGCCCGTCGACACGAATAACATGCCAGCCAAAGGCACGATATTTGGTTTCGATGTCGCCAAGACTCGTTATCTCATTCACCAGCTTGTCGGATTGCACCTTGTTGTCATCCACAATGACAGTCAGATTATCGATCTTTTGCTGAACTGTGGAGTGAAGCGCTTCGTAGTTCTGGCCCTCCTGCCACTCCCCGTCTCCGGTCAGGACATATACCTGCCCATCATGCCCAAAGTGTTTCTTGGCCCAGGCCATGCCGCGCCCTTTTGAGATGCCCATTCCCAACGAACCGGAATTTGCCTCTATACCGGGAATGTTAAGATCGGGATGACCGTCGAGGCCGCCCAGCCGGCGTAATTTGAGAAGTTTCTCCTCCGATAATACACCCAGAGAATACATGGTGGCATACAGGCCCGGGACATCATGACCCTTGGACGAGAAATAAATATCGCGGTCCGGGCTGCTAAAGCCGACTTTGAGGACGTTCATTTCCTCATGATACAGCCAGGTGACAAGATCCATCGCGCTGAACGATGAGCCAAGATGGCCGGAGCCCGCGCGTTTGACCTCAGCCAGGGTATTGGCGCGATTCATATCTGCAATGATGGCAAGCTTCTGATACCTGTCAATTTGAGATTCACGTATTCGCTTAAATTCTTCAAATGGAATGAGCTTTATATCTACCATGGTTTCCTTTTTATTAACAACAAAAGCTATTTATCTTTCATGCCGATCTCTGGCAACCTGGCCTGGCCGGCCTTTACAAACTCTTCAGCCAAATTCCAATCATACGGATGATTCAGGTCAAAACCCTCATAATCCCTGGTAAGGAATGGCATGATGACATTTCCGGCAATTGTGTGATCATCCAGCACAACGCGCGACCATGCGATTTCAAGGCTTGCATTTTGTATATAGATCTCGGGCAATGCCTGATAGGGCGTACTGTGCCAGGCGTGATCTCCGGAAAAGGGCAGCAACGGTGTCATGCGATTGCCGCGCAAGACCCACATTTTGCCGGGATGCTCATGACATTTTTCCACAGCCCTCAGCGAGTCGACACCGTCTTCTGCAAGAAATGCCTTCCACGCCCGTTGAATGGTCTCAGGCAAACGAAATGGGCTGGTGGGGCGTAGCAGGGCAAAGCACTCATATTCGCGTCCCATTTCCCTGAGTTTGGTCAGCGTGAAATCGAGCCATTCAATATCAGGCGAAATATCACCCGCCATTCCATCGGGCCGCAGGAAGGGCACTTCTGCTCCATATTCGCGCGATACTTTTGCATATTCTTCAGAGTCTGTGGAGACGATCACTGCAGAAAATATATTGCTCTGCACGGCTGCCGAGATGGTGTAAGCGATTGCAGGATGCCCAGCCAGCGGACGAATATTCTTGTCCACCACGCGTTTGGAGCCTGAACGAGCCGGTATTAAAGCAACTATGGAAGGCGATTTACTGTTCATAGCTGGGAGGGGTCAATGTTGACGTAAACATCCTTCAACTCGGAATAAATGTTTAACGCCTCTGTACCGGGCTCGCGAGAGCCATTGCCCGATTGTTTACGCCCGCCAAATGGCATATGCGGTTCGGAACCGTGTGTGCCGGCGTTTACAACAGCGACTCCAGTTTGGACCTTATCCACAAACCGCATGGCGCGGTGTAAACTGCGTGTATGTATGCTGGCAGTCAACCCATACGGCGAATCATTTGCAAGAGCAAGCGCTTCTTCAAAGTCCTTCACACGATATAAGATCGCAACCGGACCAAACAGTTCACATTCCGAAATCTCATCATGCGGCTGAACACCATCCATCAGGGTCGGAGCCATGTAATAGCCGTTGCGATGCAGGGCATCCATCAAACGCTCTCCACCAGCAAGAATATTTGCCCCGCTTTTACGGGTGCGCTCCAAAACGGAAACCATGCCGTTAAGTTGATCTTCGTTGATCACAGGTCCGAAGTCATCTTCATCTGCAGTACCCAGGCGAAGTTTTCCTGTCTTTTCCACAAGCATATCGCGAAATTTATCATATACCGTATCAAAGACAATGATACGGCTGGCAGAGGCACAACGCTGGCCGGCATTGCTGAACGCAGAAAGTAAAACCCACTTTGCCGCATTCTCAAGATCGGCATCATCACAGACCACAAAGGCGTTCTTACCACCAAGTTCCAGTGAAACGCGTGCAAACCTTTCGCCCGCAGTGCGCTGGATGATGCGTCCCACCCCTGTAGAACCCGTGAATGAAAGAACCCCTACCGCCGGATGCCCAACCAAAGGCGCCCCAGCCTCTTCGCCGAAGCCATGCACAATGTTCAAAACGCCATCGGGCAAACCGACTTCCCTGGCAATCTTTCCCACAATCCACGCAGTGGCAGGCGTATCTTCAGAAGCTTTCAATATCGCAGTATTGCCACACACAAGCGCAGGAAAGACCTTCCAGGCCACATTCGCGATGGGGGTGTTCGCGGCAATGATCAGACCGGCAATCCCGATTGGCTGGCGGATCGTCATGGCATATTTATTTGCGGTACCGGATGTCATGGTATGACCGTATAAACGCTGCCCTTCGCTGGCATAGAATAAACCACACTGAATGGCCGCCCCAGTTTCACCCAACGCGTCTTTATGGGATTTTCCAGTTTCCGCGGCCACAATATGCGCGATCTCATCCTGATGGTTTTGCATCCCTACAACAAGCTTGTGCAATATAAGTCCTCGCTGCACCCCAGGCGTCTCAGACCATGCTGGAAATGCACGTTTGGCTGTTTCAACGGAAGCATTGATATCCGCTACGCGCGAACGGGCCGCTTTCGTCAGAAGTTTTCCATCTGCCGGGTTAAGCTTGTCAAACCATTCATTGGATAACGCGAGACGTTCTTCGCCGGCAATCCAATTTGGTATCTGTTGCGGGATCATGCAAGATCCTCGAACTTGATGTCGTCGTCTTCAATCAGTGCTCGTTTAAGACTCTTGCCGATGACATTATCAATTTCATAAGGATGCAGACCATCGCCGGGAGATTTAACGGCCAGGTCGCCGGCGGTCAATTTATGGCCTGCCGGTAAGCTGCCAGCTGCAACCAGTTTTTTGCTCATTTTTGTGATCGGCGCTACTTCATTGGGATATACCTTCTTGACGCCATCGCCCAGCGCATCATGAAGGTGGCGAAGATCACGCACAAGTTTTTTCATGCCAATCGGTTCAAGCGAAAAAACCTGGTCCGTACCCTTCCATGTATGATTGATCGTAAAGTGTTGTTCAATGATACGCGCACCCAAGACATATGCTGCCACCGCCATAGCAATACCATTCTCGTGATCGGAAAGACCGATAACCGTATCCTTGAATTGCCTGCGAAAGGTCTCAATGACCCGCAGGTTTAGATCTTTGTGCTCTGCAGGGTATGAGGAAGTGCACTGCAAGATCGCCAACTGTTGATTGAGGGGCATAATCACGTCGTACGCGCGTTGAACATCCACCATATCTGCGCCGCCCGTACTGATGATCATGGGTTTGCTGAATTTGGCCACGTGTTTAAGCAACGGCGTGTTTTTGATATCGCCTGATGCGATCTTGTAAGCAGGCATATCCAACTCAGCAAGGAAATCGGCGCTGGAAATATCGAATGCGGTGGAAAACATGATCAGGCCAAGTTCTTTGGCATACTTTTGTAATTCCATGAATTCTGTACGCCCAAACTCGAGCGCCTCGCGATGTGCACCGTAGGTGGGGCCGAAACTGTTCTCATTCTCATACGGCTTGTCGTAAGCAGCTTTCGTGAACAAAGCCTTATTGTCGCGTTTTTGCAATTTGACCGCGTTGACGCCACATTCGGCTGCAGCCTTGAATAATTCCCTAGCCTTTTGTACATTGCCCTGATGATTATGCCCGATCTCAGCGATCACAAAACAGGCACTCGTGTCGGAAATGTTGAAATTGTTGATTTTCAGTTCTCTGGTCACGATTTGTTTCCTAGTCTTTTATTTAAAATTATATTAATATATATTGACCGGTAAGAAGGGCCATTCCAAAATATTGCGAGTTAACCGAAGTAAACTCTGCAACTGCTTTCTCGATTCCGGGACAGGATTCAAATCCATAATCGTCCACCAGGATCATCCCACCGTTAACCACCCTTTTGTCAAAGAACTTCAAGGCAAATATCGTGGGCTCGTAGATATCCATATCCAAATGAACAAAATGTATTGGCGTGTCCTGTATATAATGGCATGTGTCTTGAAAGCGACCCTTATAGACATCGACATTTTTAAAGCGACTTAAATAATCCCTTACGGATTCGTAGCTTGTATCATTAAAATAGCGGGCCTTATGCGAGGTTTCTACAGATAGATCAATATCCTGCGCCGCATGACCTTCAAAGGTGTCGAAGCAACAATGAGTTATATTCAATTTCAAGCGGTGAGCCAGGGCCGCAATAAAATAGCTGGTACCTCCCTTATATACGCCAACTTCAGCCAGATTGATCTTTTGCCCGGATTTAACAGCAACATTTAATTGAAGAATTAACTGATAGATCGTGTGTAAGCGGTCATAGTAAAGAGATGATCTTCCGGTATTGACAACTTCAGCCGCCAGTTCTCCAAATTGTGGTAATAGCCTTATATTCCTTTGTTTATGAGCCGCCCTGCCAAAATAGTCCGGTACATAATGATAGTTTTGCTTGCGAATAAAAGCATCAATTCTGATTGCTCTAAGAGTAATCTGAAAAAGTTTGAAAATCGCAGTTCTGGCGGCTAAAAGAAAGCGCCATATTTCGTTTTTAAAAGAAGCTTTCATCAAATTATTTCGCTCATTTTCTCTGTTTGAACTTGTTTAGATTACACAATGCTTGTAATTTTTTTACAGCATCGCCTTACTTGCCAGCTCTCGCTGGCTTGCCTAACAAAGTAAAGATACATTTTCTGGTCTGGTAAAGGATAAATTTTCACAAAATCGCCATTCTTATATTAATTATCAATAATAGATGGAGAGCCTGCATTCAACATGCCACTTTCCCAGTTAAGAAGAGGGCGAACAATACCAGCAAAGTTTTGGGCATAATCACCACGCGCTGATGGTCCTATCATTGAGTCATAAACTTGGAACCCAATCACGTCCCTCAATGCTACAAAACGTGTCTTGCCGCCTGAAGATGAGAAGATGGAGACCCCGACAATATACTCGCTCTCTGCCAACAAGTGTGGGGGGATAACCACACTAGAATAGTAAGTGCCCGCCTTAGAACGCGCCTCCTCGGTGGATTCCATGACAGCAAACGCCAAAATTCCCTGTGTATGAATATTAAAAGTACAGCGGAATCGTAAACCTGGTTTGTTCACATAGTATTCAATTCGTAAAGTAAGCTGATCACGGACATCGACAACTGAGACAGGTTTGCCATCCGTTCCCAAAAGTTTGGCAGAAATAAGTCTTAGGTCATCAGTGCCTGGGGCATCTTCCATATTCCAAATTCGTATACCACTCTCTTCACCTGCGCCTGATAGATATTTGGCAGTAACTTCAAGAGCCGAACCGTCCTCCATTACTGTTCCCGCATTTAACAAAACCGCACGTGAACAGAGACGATTAATTGCCGACATATTATGACTAACAAAGAGAACTGTACGCCCTCCTTCGGCCACATCACTCATTTTTCCTAAACACTTCCTCTGAAAGTTAGAATCCCCCACTGCCAACACCTCATCCACGATCAGGATCTCTGGCTCGAGATGTGCTGCAACAGCAAAGGCCAGGCGTACATACATACCACTTGAGTAGCGTTTTACTGGAGTATCAATAAACTGTTCCACCCCTGAAAAATCCACAATTTCATCCAGTTTGCGTTGAATCTCATTACGATCCATCCCCATGATGGCACCATTCAAAAAAATATTTTCACGCCCTGTCAGTTCTGAGTGAAAACCTGTACCTACTTCCAATAAGCTGGCGATCCTGCCATTCACCTTTATTTCACCTGTAGTAGGAGCAGTTACTCTTGAAAGGATCTTGAGCAAGGTACTTTTACCTGCTCCATTGCGTCCTATGATGCCAACGGCCTGTCCCTCTTGAATCTGAAAATTAACATCCTTAAGCGCCCAGATCGTTTCGCCATCACGACTGCCGTGATCTGCTCCTCCAATTTTCTGATAAGGATCGGGCCGACCGCGCTGTTTTGCCCACCATCGTTTTAAATCACCGTAAAAAGTGCCGGTACCGATCACACCCAGTTGGTAACTTTTGGAAACATTTTCAATTGAAATAACCGTGTTCGACATCTTATTAAACCGTATCCATAAAGGTGGTTTCAACGTGATTGAAGATCAATGCACCTGCCAAAAAAACAACCACTGTAAAAATGGCGCTATAAAGCAAAGAAACAGGGTCGATCGCGCTTACCCCAAAAAAGGCCAAGCGAAAGACCTCCACAATGGGAGTCATCGGGTTTGCCAGAATCAGCCAGCGCCAGCTACCTTCGATACTTGAAAGCGGATAAATCACCGGCGTGGCATACATCAGGAGTTGAACACCGAAGCTCACCAATTGCTGGAGATCACGATATTTGGTTGTAAGCGAGGAAATGATCATACCGAACCCGAGCCCCATCATGGCCATGATAACCACCAGAAGTGGCAGGCTTAAAATCCACCAAGTGAGATGAAAGTCTGCACCTGTCAATATAAAGTAACCTATGAAGAGCAAAAATATAGCAAGACGGATGAAAAACGAGATCAAATTGGAGATCACCACAGAAACAGGCATACTCAAGCGCGGAAAATATACCTTTCCAAATATCCCAGCATTAGCTGTGAATGTATTAGACGTGGTAACTAGGCAGGTGCTAAAATAACTCCAAACGATATTTCCGGCCATATAAAACAAAAAGGGAGGCAACCCATCGGTGGAAAGTTTGGCAATATTTCCGAAGATAATCGTAAATACAACAGTCGTCAGCACTGGTTGGATGATGTACCACAGCGGGCCGAGAATGGTCTGTTTGTAATAAGCAACAAAATCACGCCATACAAATAACCAGATCAGGTCCCGATACCGCCACAATTCACCCACACGTAAATCCCACCAGGCGCGTTGCGGGCGAATTACGAGAGACCAATTTTCTTGATCAGACGATTGTATTTCCATAACATCCTTCACAACAACAAGATCGAGAATTCATTTTCTGAATTCTCGCATGGAAGCAATTTCCTGTCAACCCACAAACTTGGTTAATGAGGCAATCACCTCTTCCTGCTGCTGCTCTATCAACTCAGGGTAGAGCGGAAGAGCTAGGGTCTCTCGTGCAGCCCGTTCAGCATGCGGAAAATCGCCCTCTTTGTAACCAAGTTTCCTGCAAGGCACAGATAGATGCGGTGGTAAAGGATAGTAGACTTCAGAAGCAATATTCTTCTGCTTCAAAAATGCCTGTAACTCGTCGCGCCGTGAAGACCGAATGATATATAAATGATAAACATGCTTCGCCCATGTACGCTCAACAGGCACACCGACGCCCAAAGATGAAAAACAGTCGGTGTAAAGATCCGCAAGCTCGCGGCGCTTTTCATTCCACGAATCCAGGTAAGGCAGTTTCACCTGCAAGATCGCGGCCTGCAGGGCATCCAGCCGGCTGTTATAGCCAACTTCCTCTGAATAATATTTTTTCTTCCAGCCATGCGTGCGTAACATACGCATCCGTTCTGCAAGCGCGGGGTCGTTCGTCACCACCATGCCGGCGTCCCCATAAGCTCCAAGATTTTTCGTGGGGAAGAAGCTAAGACACCCGATATCACCAAAAGAACCGGTCTTCCTTCCATCATATTCGGCACCAAACCCCTGTGCATTATCCTCGATCACTTTCAAACCGTGCTCACGCGCAATCGCCATGATGGGATTCATTTCAGAAGGATGACCATATAGATGCACTGGGATGATCGCCTTCGTATTGACAGTGATACCGGCCCTTATCTGCCCTACATCGATCTGATAACTTTGCGGGTCAATATCCACAAACACTGGTTTTGCGCCAACAGACATCACGGTGCCTACCGTCGCAAAAAATGTATAAGCAGGAATGATCACCTCGTCGCCCGGCCCGATATCCAGTGCACGCAATGCCAGGACCAGGGCATCTGTTCCGGATGCCAAGCCAATCGCCAAGTCCACACCAAGATACGAGGCGATGCTCTCCTCGAATTTACTGACCGCAGGTCCTAAAATAAAATGACCCGACTCCAATGTGGACAGCACAGCCTCGTCAATTTCCTTCTTGATGGAATGATACTGTGCAGTAAGATCTACAAGAGGGATCATCAAACGGCTCCTTCAGGACTGACAACCTGATCCTGTTTTCGATAGGCATCGCCACAACTCTTACAGACGGCTCGATCTTGTTCAGTGAACGTCAATTGTTCGCCGCACTGACACACCCAGCCGTACAGCCGTGCAGGCGAGCCATACACAAGCGCATAATCTGGGACATCCCGGGTAACAACAGAGCCTGCGCCTACAAAGGAGTATTTTCCAAGAGTGATGCCGCAAACAATCGTGGCATTCGCCCCAATAGAAGAACCCCTGCGGACCAGAGTAGTCTTATACTCTTCCTTGCGACTCACATGGCTACGCGGATTGATCACATTGGTAAATACCATTGAAGGGCCGAGAAAGACATCGTCTTCAACGGTCACGCCCGTGTAAAGTGAAACGTTGTTCTGGATCTTCACATTATTCCCGATCGTCACACCAGAAGAGACAAGGACATTCTGACCGATATTGCATCCTTCGCCAATGAGTGCGCGTGGCATGATGTGGCAAAAATGCCATATCCTTGTACCTTTGCCGATCTCGGCACCCTCATCCACATAACTGGATTCGTGAACAAAATGATCAGACGTCATGATCTTATTTTTTCAAAAATGGGTGAGCCAATTCATCTTTTGGCATGATTTCAGCCGTGCGAATCGCATAAGTCAGGTCAATCGATGGACGCGCATCTGCTATGCCAAAACCTCGACCTGCGAGTGTTTCTTCATATACACGTGTATGTAAATCTGTAAATCCTTCAGAAAATTCAATTTCCTTCCCATCCACCGTGATCGATCGGTACGTTGTCTTGCCGCCAACCTTTGCAGGAAAAGGCAGGTCATTTGAATCCACTGAAAGGAACCAGCGCACGCGCGCATGTTCCAGCTCAATGAACCCAGACATGCGACATTCGTCAGAGTGATACACCTTGATCCCATTTACAGAACCAAAAAGCCATAACAAAAGATCGAAGAAATGCACGCCAATATTTGTAGCCACACCGCCGGACTTATCGTCTTGTCCCTTCCATGAGACTTGATACCACGGGCCACGGCTGGTGACATAGGCAAGTTCCACATCATGCTGACTGCCCCCTTTTTGCAAAGACTCTTTCAGCTTGATCAACTCCGGGTGAACACGCAGCTGTAAGATCGTATGGATGCGATGTTTGGTCTCTGCCTCCAATTCTTCCAGCGCGTCAAAATTCCATGGGTTGATCACAAGTGGCTTTTCGCAGATCACATCCGCGCCAACACGCAATGCAAGGCGGCAATGTGAATCATGCAGATAATTGGGAGAGCAAATCGACACATAATCGACACGGCCTTCTTCAGGACCGCGCCTTAATTTTTCAAGATGGCGGTCAAAACGTTCAATCTCGGTAAAAAATTTGACGTCGAAAGAATATTGGTCAAGCACACCCACAGAATCTCTGGGGTCTACTGCGGCGAGCAGTTGATTGCCTGTATCACGAATGGCCCGTAAATGGCGAGGAGCAATATAACCTCCAACGCCAATCACAGCAAAATTTTTCGTCATTTAATTCCTTTGGGATACCTTTCGATATCCCTTTCCATCTGCTTCAATCACGCAGCCATTTGGTTTATTGTTTATATGAATTTCGGCCTCAATACAAGTAAGGCGCAAAATATCGATGGTTTCATCATCACCCTTAAGATACACTTCTTTGATCCCGTTTTGTTTTAATTCCGCCACTAATGTTTTGGCTTTTTCACGGTAATCGCCGTACACTTTCAAAGAATCGCGCGCATAAAGCAGGGCACGCTGCGTAAAAACAGTCATGCCTTCCGGGGTAAGGTCATATTTCAAGCGGGTACGATCCAGATGTGAGAC
The DNA here is from genome assembly GCA_964549865.1 of uncultured Anaerolineaceae bacterium. Taxonomy (GTDB): domain Bacteria; phylum Chloroflexota; class Anaerolineae; order Anaerolineales; family Villigracilaceae; genus Villigracilis. The sequence continues at coordinate 9,965 of CAZJYB010000002.1, read as the reverse complement.
CTTCAACCAACCGCGAGTGATCAGGCGTTTGATATACCAATTAACACTGCCCACAGCAATGCCCAAGCGATCAGACAGGCTCGCCTGCGTAACCAGGGAATCCTGGGCAATTTCATTCAAAAGTTCATATTCGTGCTGTTTCACGTCAGTTTTCGGTTGAGAATTCATTTTCTGAATTCTCGCACATAAAAAGCTTACTGTCAAGTGAAATAAGTGATGTTAGACACTGTACCGCCAAAGGTCTCTCGCGACACTTGCGCCGCACTGCGTACTTTGCAGTGCAGGTGAGCATCTCGCCGCGTGCGCACCCGAAGGGTGTAGAGGCGAAGAAGGCAGGCTGCCTGGAAACAAGCCGGTTTGCAGAATAAACCCTTCGACAGGCTCAGGACAACGCCTGCGGACGTTTTTCTCGCGGAGCCCGGGCCGATCGGTGTAAAAAACAGCCTGCTCATATAAAGGATCTCCCCCGGCTACGATCGTTCGATCACCTCCCGAAAAATCACTTCATATTCCCCTGCAATTCGCACGATATCAAATTTCGCCGATCTATGTAGACTTTCTTTACGACATTCAAAAAGGGATGGCGGGTTAGATAACAAGTTTCGCAAAGTATCCACGAACCTGTATAGGTCACTGGTTTCTATCAGGAAGCCATTCTTTCCTTCATCCACCAGATCCGTGAAACCGCCGATCCTGCTGGCCACGATCGCGAGGCCCGTGGCTAAAGCCTGAACCCCCACAACCGGCAATCCCTCTGACAGCGAAGGCATGAAGAGAATATCGCTTTTTGAGAACCAGTCCAGTACTTCTTCGGGGGTGACCCAACCAGGCAGATCGAAACGATCGTTCATCCCCTTCTTTTCTATTTCGCGCTTTACATCATTCAGCAGAGGCCCATCGCCCAGCATCGCACAATTCCAGTTCAGGTCTGTTAACTGTGCGAGGACTTGCACAATGGCAAGCGGGTTTTTCTGCGGCACGAAACGCCCGGCAAAAACAAGGCGCGGCGGGTGATTAAGTTTTATTTCAGCAGGAGCAAGAAGTTTTATATCCGCACCGTTTGGGATGACGGATATTTCAACGGGATAATGTCGCAAAGCCAGCTGACGCGTATGCTCGCTTACAGCAACAACGTGTTTTGCACGTTTCCAAATGGGAACTGTGAATGGTTTGATCCAACGGAACCACGTGCCTGTCTTTTCAGGAACACCGCCGGGCACATCGCCAAGATGAGCCGTTAATACATAGGGTATGCCGGTTATGACGGAAAGCATCCAGGCAAGCGCGCCGGACGGCACGGCAAAATGAGTATGAATGATTTCGGGTCGCGATAGATGAATTAATCGCAGACCGGCCCAAAGTCCCGCGAGAACGTAGGCAAGCATGGCAACGAAGCTGGCTCGAAACGATTCTCTTCGGAGAGACCGAATCCGCACCAGGCGGATCCCATCGCGCGTTTCATCGAAAGGAAGGCCGTGCATATGCGCGCTAAGCACGGTGACTTCGTGTCCGTTCGATGCAAGCTTCCTGCAAATATCGCGGGCAGCCCGGCCTCCGCCACCGCCGACGGGCGGGAATTCGTAGCTGATGACAAGGATTCGCATACCGACACTTAGTCGCGAGGATCTTTTTCCAAATTGATCATGGTGCCGATGATATAGGTGCGCTTGCGCTGGGATTCATGATAAGTTCGCACGAGCAATTCAGCGATCAAGCCCATCAGAATGGATTGAAAACCAAGGATGAAAAACATGGCGCTCATTTGAAAGAGCGGCGAACCCGCAATACTTACATCGAAGAAAAGACGGCGGATGAACAGATAGGTCATAAAAATGGCGCTGACGATCATCAACAACCCACCAGTGCCGCCAAAGAGATAGATCGGTTTTGAAGAATAACTGACCAGGAATTTTACGGTAAACAGATCCAGGACGACCTTCGCGGTTCGCTCCAGCCCGTACTTGGTCTTTCCAAACTTGCGCGGGTAGTGGCGGACGGGGATCTCTGTGATACGCGCGCCGACCGAGTTTGCGAAAACGGGGATGAAGCGATGCATTTCACCATAAAGACGGAATCCCTCGAGCGCGCCGCGGCGATAGGCCTTCAGCGTACAACCATAATCATGCAAATGAACACCTGTAACGAGAGAGATCAGCCGGTTTGCAATACCGGAAGGCAGGTTGCGGGTGATGGCATTATCCTGGCGAACCTTGCGCCAGCCGCTGACCAGGTCATAGCCCTCGTCAAGTTTCGCAAGCATGATCGGAATATCGGCAGGGTCGTTTTGCATGTCAGAATCGAGCAACACGATGATATCGCCGAGCGCATGATCGATCCCGGCTGCAAGCGCAGCGGTTTGGCCAAAATTGCGCCGAAAGGATATGACGCGTACATGCTGGGGATCTTTTTCGGCGTATTCGCTGAGCACAGACAAACTGCCGTCACGGCTGCCATCGTCCACCAGCAGCACCTCCCATGAACGATTGAGTTCATTCATGGTTTTGTAGATGGCTTGGAACAACAGAGGCAGGTTCTCTTGCTCGTTGAATACAGGGATCACTAAAGACAGGTTCATTATTTCCTTCGGAAAATACGCAGATGAGTTTCTTCCTGGCAGGATGTACCCACAGGCGTACGCTCATATTCATCAAATTGTTCGGGGTTCAGGAACTCTTTCCACTCGGGATATCGCTTTTCTTCGAGGATGAAAAAATCAGCGGTTGCTTTCCATTCAGCATCCATTTCCTCATTCCAGAAACCAAATTTGAATAATTCAGCGCGATCACCATGACTGAGAAAAGAGTATCCATTATTGATCTGCGCGGGAAATATTTCAACGCCCGGCAGGTACAGAAGGGGTGCGGTAGACAGGCCGCCATTCCAGTAGACCACGCTGCCCTCGGGAATGATGCCTCTTAAATGTACGCCAATTTGTTCATTGGCTGAAATAACATCCATCCTGCAATCACGATATCCAAGGCTTCCACTGAGAATTGGAGACAGGATAACGCCTAAAACAAGGATTGTCGATGCATAAATCGCACCAAAACCCAACGTGCCTGAACTTCGCCATACGCGACGCCATAAACCATAAACCAGCAAAGATACAACTCCGCCGATGATCAATCCAAACATCGCCGATGCATATTTTTTCGCTGCATTGTAATCAAGCTGAAAGCGGTTTGACAGGATTTCCCGCCAGGTGACAAAGCCTGGCAGGACGGTCAGATCGCGCATGCGCGGGGCAGGCAGGTTCAAAACCCGGGAACCGATATCTTCAAAAGCTGAGTAACCCATGCCTATAAAAAGGAGAAGAAAAAAAGCAACAATTACGATATTTGTCAGGATCGAGGGTCGCCAGTTCCATGACCCGGCGATCAGAATCAGCAACAAAATACCGGCAATGTTGAAAAATGCAATGTACGGTGCGAAACAATAAACGCAAAAATCTCTGGCAATCGAGGCCATCGAATGCATATAAACCAAACCTGCAAACAAAACAAGCAGGAATAGCCCGCTACGATAATCAGCACGCGATTTCCAACCACTCGTGCGCGGCCATAAAAATAGACAAACAATGCTCCCGGCCAGGGCAGCAAAATGAATCCGAAAGGCCTGGAAAATCGAAAGCAAACGAGAACCCAGGTCAATGTCGGGTGTCCAAATGGGTGTGCCACCCCCACTATAATGCACCTCTGATGGAAACCTTATCCAGGGCAGCCACGTCCACAACTGAAGGATATCCGGCCAATAAATAAAAAAAGGGATCGCAACCGTTAACATGCCGGATAATAATAACCAGGTCGCCTTCCACCCATGTTGCCAAAAAGCATAAATTGCCAGGAGCGGAAGAACCGGCATCATATTCTGGCGCACCAGCATCATAAGCCCTGCGAGAATACCACTCAATGCCAATTGCCAGGGCGCACGCTTCTCACCCAGAGAAAGAGCCAAGGACCACGCCAACATGCAGGCGACTGTACTCTGTGTGGCACCTCCACTATACATCTTGATGACCATGGGGCTGGCAGCAAGGATCCATACCGCCCCAGCCGCAAGCCATTTTCCACCCAGGCGCCGCGAGGCTGCCCACGTTCCAAGCACAGCCATAACACCAAAAAAGACCGCTAAAAAGCGACCCGTTCGCAGTCCCGCCCCGAATAGAAGCTGAACATATCCGGGAATCAAAAAAGCCAGAGGGCCCTTGTTTGTGGAGATACCGGGGTCAAAAGGACGATACTCTCCAGAGGCAAACAGGATCCCCTTTAGTAAATACGCCCCCTCATCAAGATTTGAGATCGTCGTATGGGCGAAGGTAATGGCCTGGACAAAAAAGACCACGAGGCCGAATAAAGCCACCGCGTCCGCTGTCCAGGCAGGCCACTCTCGTTTTTGCAAAATTGCACTTCTAATCATAGATTTCCGATGGAGGATGCAATCCTACCCTTTTTTCAAACGATCCAGGTCTGAGTCGACCATCATGATGACAAGCTCTTTGAATGAAATGGCCGGCTCCCATTTCAATGCTGCGCGCGCCTTTGACGGGTCGGAGATCAAGAGATCCACTTCAGCGGGGCGATAAAATTTTTCGTCGCGAACCACAAATTCCTTGTAATCAAGGTCTACATGAGAAAAGGCAAGTTCACAGAATTCGCGTACTGCGTGTGTTTCACCCGTGCCGATCACATAATTGTCGGGGTGATCCTGCTGAAGCATCAACCACATCGCCTCCACATAGTCACCCGCAAATCCCCAATCGCGCTGAGCCTCCAGATTGCCCAGCCGTAATTCCTTTGCCTTCCCAAGCTTGATACGCGCGGCTGCATCGCTGATCTTGCGTGTCACAAATTCCAGGCCGCGGCGCGGGCTTTCATGATTGAACAAAATCCCGGAGGTCGCGAACATATTAAAGGATTCGCGGTAATTTACGGTGATCCAATGACCGTACACTTTTGCCACACCGTACGGGCTGCGTGGATAGAACGGCGTATCCTCGTTCTGCGGAACCTCCAGCACCTTGCCGAACATCTCACTTGAAGATGCCTGATAAAAACGGATCTTCGGGTTCACAAAACGGATGGCCTCCAGGATGCGCGTCACGCCAAGCGCGGTGACATCACCCGTCAAAGCGGGCTGGTTCCATGAAGTCGGCACGAAAGACTGGGCCGCCAGGTTGTACACCTCGGTTGGCTTGTATTCCTCGAGAAATGAAAGCAGGGAACCCTGATCGTGCAGGTCGCCCTGCACAACGGTAATATCATCCAGAATATGATCGATCCGCTCATTCGTCACCGTGCTGGAGCGGCGCGCCATACCAATAACACGATAACCTTTCTTCAAAAGTAATTCTGCAAGGTATGAACCATCCTGGCCTGTAATACCAGTGATAAGGGCAGTGGGCATGTTATCTCCTAATCCAAAATTCAGTCGCTGAATTATACACCAGGTGCAACGCGGCGCGTTCGGTCATGCCACAACCCCCAAACGAAGATCACAACCCAGGAGCCAAGAATGATCGCAACCATCTGAGCGAACTGCAACTGCGGACCGAAATGATAATAACGATTTGCATACCACTGACCAAAAACAAGCAGGAAAATAACTTCCATGGTCACCACACGCACAACCCATGGATTTCGCATCTCACGCCACCATACCCATACGTGCCCCGCGAGAATGGCCTGCCAAAGGAATAAGATCGTTCGGTAACGTGGATTGTCCCATTGATCGGCCCCACCGCGCAGGGATGTGAGCAGGATCCAGCCCCATGTGATCAGACCGATCCACATCAATAATTTGCGCTCTTTATCGGACCGTTGACCTGCCGCGGCCACGAACGACAGGATCAACCCTGGAAGCAACGCGTACCAACCCAATGCCCGCAGAATGGCAATCATCCGCCAGGTGACGGTGGTGGGCTCAACCAGCGCGGCCGGCAGAACAGGCTGAAAGATCCCATATATCAGAACGAACGGCAGGCGCAGCCATCTCGGCATCTCATCAAACAACTTTTGCACCCAGCCGGAACTTCGTTCCAGATAATGGACATCCATCTTGATGGCTTCACGCAAAAAGTTGTTGATCACGGCCAACGGTGTACCGCCACCCAAATTCCCGCCGCGGTCCAGGGCAGAAGCAAGCATGAACAACCCGGCAATGAACACAATCGCAATCATCAGCACACCCGCCCATGAAAGGCGACTTCGTTCGCTGGTGAAATACATCCATCCTGCAAAAAGGAGCAGGGTCACCAACGCCACAACCGGTGAGACCAGCAACATTCCCAGAATGCCAAGCCCAAGCCAAATTATGGAGTCCAACGGCTCACGTGCCCGCAAGGGTATGCCGTTGGGTTTCGCAGGAGCCAGCTCCTGCACTCCAGAAAAAGACCAACTAACAAATCCCCATAACGCAAGCGCGCTGAAAAGCATTAAATACGGCTCGCGCATGGACGAACCACCGAGCAATACACTTTCCGGGTAAAGCGCAAAGATCCAACCCGAAGCCATCGCGATTTTCTCTCCCCACTGTTGGCTCACAGCCTTCCACAAAAATGGCAGTCCCAATGCGCCAGCAAGAGCCGCGAGCAACACCAGCATCAACGGACGATGCGCATCAGGGGAAAAATAACGATAAACGAACGCGCTCAATGCGAGCAATCCGCCATACTGATCGAATGCATAATCCCGGCTAAACGCATCAATGATGGCATGCTCCGAGGTCGCCAGCTCCCAGGCCTGATCGTCGCGGCGATGCGCGTCGGTATAGACAAAACCCGCCTTGTCATCCGCATCTTCAAAGCCATTCACAGGCAGTGCAAAATATGTGGCCACGCCGCCTGCAAAGCGCAGGGCGAATGCAAGAATTACCATCCATGCAAGAGTCTTCCGAGGGTTGAGTAGCCCCGAAGTGTCACTGGCCCATCTTGTAGACAGAGCAAGCAAAGAAAAGGAAAACAGAAAGAGGCAGGAGAATCCCAGCCAGCCGAGGAACCAATTGCCGGGTTGCAGGGATGACAAAACCGCCCCCAAACCGAGGGACAGTGGAGTGATCCAGATGAAATCACGTTTATCGAAGTTCTTCATATCCCCACTTTTACCACGAAGTTAGACAGTTTCAAAACTCATGACAACCTTCTCCTCCCTCTTCACCCACGTAAACATCTCCACATCTTTCCGCGCCTGAGTCCCCCAACTCACGCCTGCGCGATTCGTCTCCAAGCAAAGAGTTAAGCTCTTTCAATTTCCTTAAGCAGGGCAGGAATTTTCTTTTCCATTTTCTTTGCGCGCTCACGATAGAACGCAATCCGCTCCGCGTGAGATTTATTTACCAGCTGCCTGGCATTCTTCTCGCGGATCTGGCGGGTCATTTCAATTGTGTCAATCTTCTTCACGTCCATGGGTGGTTACCTCGCGGGGACTAAATATTTGTAAAGATTTATATCCAAACTCAATGTTGACAGCATTGAACAAACGAATTTTATCAAAACGGACAATGTGCTTGAAATTCCAACTCACTAACAAGTCAGCTTCTGAGACTGTCGCAAGGGCAATATGCAATCCATCATCATAGAAATTGGATGTTAGGATATTCCGTCTTTGATATTCGTCTGCCAATTCCAAAGCACTTTCATCAACAGTTAAAAGCTCTGCTTTCAGCGAAATCAACTCGGCATAAATTATTTGAACATTCACAGGCGCTTCTTCAATTTCAGCGGAAATAACTTCTGAAAGCAAAGGCTGAAAAGTTCCATTTCTAAAATCCTTCAACAAACCATTTGACCATTCGGAAAACTCAGGGTCAAAACAACCGCCAATAACAGATGTATCAATGTAAATCCGCTGCGTCTTCATAATTCAATTATACAGCTATTCCTTTAATAACCTTCTCCTCCCTCTTGGCCCACGTAAACCTCTCCACATCGCGCTGTGCCTGATTTCCCAACTGACGCCTGCGCGGCTCATCCCCAAGCAAAGCCTCGATCGCCGCCTTCCACTCATCTGCTCTCTGCTCTCCGCTCTCTGCTCCACCTGCATCACAAAACACCGCATTCTTTTCATTTAGTATTTCACGAATTACACTCAAATCTGCACATACAATCGCGCGCGCGGCCGCCATGTACTCGAACATCTTCATCGGGTTGATCACCTCGGCAATGTCCTGCCCGCTGCTCGCTTCAATGGAACGACTGTATGGCATAAGCAAAACGTCCGCCGCGGCCTGATAAAGGGGGATACGTTCATGGGGAACAAAACCCGTCATCGTCACGTTCATTATTTTTGCTTCGTTCAATTTTCCGCGCCACATGTCAACCAACTCCGGCGTGCCGCCCACCCACAAAAAGTTCACCTCCTTCATTTGTTCTGCAAGTTCAAATAACAGACCCGCGCCGCGGCCCGCGTAAATGTGACCTGTGAATCCAACCGTCATTCCCTCAGGCAGATTTAATTGACGACGCGCCTCACTCGGACTCGGCAACCCTTCATATTTTTCCAGTTCCACGCCGTTCGGTGCGACGATCACCGCATCATTTGGGAACGACAGTCTGCTCGAACGTTCGAGGGCATTTCTCAGGGCTAGCGTGGTGACGGTCATCCGTTTTTTTCCGCGCGCCTTCCAAAATTGACGGAGCCACCACGCGCCCATTGTCCCTGCCACATCCGCGTGCATTTCAAGCACAACGGGATAGCCGGCCCACAACCCCAATACAGCAGATTGCGGAAGCCATGTATAGATCAGATCGGCATGGAATCTTTTCGCAGCGCGCTGCGCATGCAGGGTAAAGTCGAGGCGTTTGAGATGCCTGTTGGACGGGAGCAGTTCGAGGGGCGGTGCGAGGCGCAGACCGTAGTGATTTAGCAGAGTCTCTTTTGAGACGCGGTCCGCTTCTGCGGGGGCGAACATCCGCACATCGTGATCCAATTGCATTAAGGCCTGGGTCACTTTCATGGCCTGGATCGAATTGGCGGTAAGAGATGGAATGCGGGAATTCGTGATAACTGCGATTTTCATAATTCTTTTCCACCGCGAAGCATGCGAAGAGCGCAAAGAATCCTTTTGTTTTTCTTCGCGAGCTTAGCGGTCTTGGCGGTTCAAATTTTCCTGATAACGAATTTCCTTAACGCCGCGCCAGACGATCGCGCCCACAGACGAAATGTAATAAAGCGAAAGTAAAGCGGCCTCGGCCACATAACCGAAGCGTGGTACAAGCGGAAAGGCCAGTGCAAGTTTTACCAGCCCGGAAATGACCGTGGCTTTCAGTGGAAATCCCGGCAGGCCCAGCGACAAAAGCAGCGGACGATTCCAAAACAGGATGTAATTGAAAGTGAAGCCGATCAGCAATGCGATCAGCGCGGGATATGCGGCCATATATTGATCGCCATAAATGGAGAGCAGCCATTTTCCAAAGAGCACAAAACCCGCGGCCAATACAAGGTTATACGCCGCGGCAACGGTTGTGATCTTTTTAAGAAAATCTTTCAGGCGCGGCCAGGCCCTTTGCACAACGAGGCGATTGATCTCGGGATACGTCGTGAGAATAAATGGATTCGCCGGCACCGAAAGCAAGGTAACGAGGGCATACGCGGCTTTGTAATACCCTGCGGCTTCGCTGGTGAGGAAATACCCCACCCACAGAATCTCGCTTTCACGAAAGACGAGAATCGCCGTGGCACTAAGATTGGAACTGAAAGCAAATTTGAACAGTGCATTAATTTGGAGTGCAGGAGCTAAGTGCCCCTCAAGGGTATGCTCCTGTAAACCCCGACGGCGAGCCGTCGGATTCCAAAGGTGTACCCTCCACCAACCCCTTCCAAGTCTTTTGGTGAGATGAAAGAATGCGATGGAGAAAATACCCAGGCCCAGAACCAGTTTCCCGGCAAGATATGCATAAACAACGAACTCCAGACTTCCTTTTGTGAAAAATGCGAAAGCGATCAAGCCGGCGGTGAGAATACTTTGGACCA
>CAZJYB010000001.1:0-66637 GCA_964549865.1 uncultured Anaerolineaceae bacterium | reverse complement strand
GCGAATGATGCGCGCTGCAATATCCACTTCTGCAGACGCAGATAAAAGCCCACGCTCGAATTTGACCGGGTCCGGGCTGACCACCATCACTTGATAACCGCGTGCGCGCAATTGAACAACGATCCTCAGGTCATCATCCACAAGCGAGCTGACGAGAACGATCTGTGTCTGCGGCGGAAACATACGCGACGAAAGATGCTCGAGCCCGGCAAATACCGAGCTGATGCCAACTGTTGCGCCGGCCAGCGAACGCATAATTCGCTCGCGCTGCATTTTTCCATAGCCAGGCAGGGTCCAGCTTAAGTAACTGCCATACACCAGCAAACCCACGCGATTGCCCTGCGAAATGAATGCATCGGACAATGCCGCCGCGGCCGAGACCGAATGTTCAAAAATGGAATACGACCCGCGAAAGAGATTGGCGCGTTCACGCGCGTCCAATACAATGCCCACATCTGCCACGCGTTCCTGTTGATATTCGTTCGAATACAGCGTTTCAGAGTGGCGCGCGCTGACGTGCCAGTTAATGGCACGCGGCGAATCTCCCAATTGATATTCGCGCACGCCGAAGAATTCAGTCCCTGTGCCACCCGCCCGCGCCGGGATCGTCCCGGCATAGACGCGCGTCTTGCGCGGACGAATGGGTACTGCTCTTAAATGACGCACCTCCGGGAAGACGAACAATTGTCCTTTTACCGATACAGTTTTCGCGCGGCGGACGAGGCCGAGGGAATCTGTCCCTTCGAGGCGGACCTTGTCAAAGACGTAGGCGCCGCGTGGGCCGGCGATGGTATATGTCACAGCGTATGAGCCGCCTTTCGGAAGCCTCAGCAGTTGCCGGGGCGAACCGAGCCGAACGGCCAGGTGGGAAGAGATCCCATCGTGGAGATAAAGCTCCTCGAGATTTCCTCCATGATTTTTGATCGTCAATGTAACAACCACATCCGAATCCGGCGCCGCGCGGTCGCTCGAAAATTTCCGTTCGATCTGCAGGTCCAGTGATTCAGGCGCGTTCCAAAAACCATGGAACAGATAAAGAGAAAATGGAATCGCCAGCGCGATGAACTCAGCACGCAGGGTAACAAGCCCAGCCAGCAAAAGCCCATAGACGAGAGTGGAAAGCAGGATGGATCGTGGCAAGGTCAGCCGATCACGGGCACGGGAGTTTGAGAGATCACATCGCGAATGACATCGCCATTGACCTGCTGCGACATCCAATATTCGGGCTGCAGCAAAAGACGATGACTGAGCACTGGGACGGCAAAACGTTTGATGTCATCCGGCAAAATGTAATTGCGGCCTGCAAGCGCGGCGTAGGCGCGCGCCATTTTGAGAAAGGCCAGCGAACCGCGCGGGCTCGCGCCAACGGCCACGCGGCGATCGGTGCGCGTGGCATGCACAAGCGCGGAGATATAACCTTCAAGGTCAGAATCCACATGCACATCTTCCAGGGCAGCGCGCATTTCGAGGATCTGCTTTGGCTGGATCACTGTGCGCAGCTGCACTTCCTCCTGCCTGCGCTGGCGCCGGCGTTGCAAAATTTCTTTTTCTTCATTAACATCCGGATACCCCACCGTGAGCTTGATCATGAAGCGATCCAGTTGCGCTTCTGGCAAAGGGAAGGTTCCCTCATATTCGATGGGGTTCTGCGTGGCGAGCACAATAAACGGTTCAGGCAGCGGCAGGCTTTCGCCTTCGAGCGTTACCTGTCCCTCTTGCATGGCCTCCAACAAAGCGGATTGTGTCTTTGGGGAGGCACGATTGATCTCATCTGCGAGCAAAATATTCGTAAAGACCGGGCCTTTGCGCAATTCGAATTTATTCTTCGTGCGGTTGAAAATGTAGCCGCCTGTGATATCGCCGGGCAAAAGATCGGGCGTGAATTGGATGCGTTTGAAATCGAGTCCAAGTGAGGAGGCGAAACTGCGCGCGATCAGGGTCTTGCCGAGGCCGGGGAAATCCTCCAACAGCACATGCCCGCCTGCGAGCGCGGCCGCCAGGATCATTTTAAGCAGGTCATGTTTGCCCACGACGGCGCGCTCGACCTCTTTGACCACATCCCTGCCCAATTCAGAAACTTTAGCGATTTCCATGTGGGCCGATCTCCATTTCATCCTCAAGATATTCGATCACATGTCGCGGGTCTTCATCCAGCGGTGTGGGTTGCGGAGATAACCAGCGCGACTGCGGATAATCTGCAAACGAGCCGTTCAAACCGGACTCAAGATAGGCTGCCACGCCACCGGGCGGATTCCAATTGCGGCCTGTGAGTCGCGTGAACCGTTTCGTGAGCCGCTGCCCTTCGCGCTGGTCGAGCAATTCACGCGCCACTTTTCCCAAACGATTGGCGATCAGCCACTTGTAATAAATGCCGCGCTTTTGCTTTTCCACCAGCGTGGACAGATGCTCAATGGGACCTGGCGAAACTCTTCGTTTCGTGATTGTTTTCTTTCCCACCGGGATCGATATCAATATGGCCCTTGCCGAGGTGAATAAAACGACGAGGATCAACGCGATCCAGACGAGCGCCTGGGGGATCACGCGGTAATACAACCCGATCAGCCACCAAAGATATGCCAGCGGCAGGATGACGATCTCGTAGATCGTGCTTCGCATGATGAATGCGACGCACCCAGAAAGCACGAGCGCAGTGAGCACGAAAAAGAACCGTCGACGACTCACGCGTCCTCTCCGCAATACCTCAAGATCGACGAAAGACTCGTCACGGCCTCATTGATCTCCGGCTGCCCTGCAGGCTGCCTGCCGTAACGAACGGATTCGAACAAGCGCGTTAATTTTTCCACCGGCTCGCGCGGCAGGCCGGCACGCGTCAGGCGCGCGGCAAATTCTGCAGGTGTCATGGCATTCTCACGATGCAGCCCCTGTCTTTTTTCCACCACGCTGCTCATACGCGCGTAGCATTCAAGGATGGCATTCTCAAAATTCCTGCCGGACTTCAAGTCTCCAATGGATCGACGAGCGATTGCAGCGAGCTCATCCAATGGCTCACGCGCGGAGGTTGACGCTTTGATCCTCACCCATAGGCGATTAAGCCACCAGAGGCATAACACAGCCAGCAGGACGAGCCCGAATGCGACCGCGTAAGAGAACCAGTTCGAGACTTGCGGAGGTTGAAAGACCGGCGCAGGCGCGTCCGATGCCTGCGGATCGATGGCAAAATCGTTTGCCAGCGTCAACTGACTCAAAAGGCTGGCAAATACCTCAGGATTTTTTTCGACAATATACAGGAAAACAAGCGCAAAGAGCGCAAGGCGAATAAAGGCAAGGATCAGTTTTTTACGCAGTTCCGGGTTAAGTAATGAAGCGCACAGCAACACCATCACGAACAAGAGAGCCCAAAAGGCTACCTGTTTCCAAAAGGGAACTTCCGCAGCATTTGTGATCAATTCCCCCAAATTGAAAGTCTCACCTGATTTTGGGGCATTAGGCGAACCGACAGGCACGCCGGAGCGGAAATCCATGCCTTTGAGCGAACCTGCCAGCAAGACCAGGGAAAAAAGCGCCAGAATGGCAACCAAAAACACGGCGCGCTTATCCTCGAATAGTTTTTGCATGGTTTGAGCATTGTACCTCGGGAAATTATGCCCGTGTTATACTGCCGCAATGACGCGCGATTGCCACGGCTCCTTACATGCTGACGCGATCGAAGGATTGCGTTTATTCAACGAAAGAAAATTCTTCGAGGCCCACGAGGAACTGGAGAAAGCCTGGATCGAGGAAAAGGGCAGCATCCGCGACCTGTACAAGGGGATACTTCAAGTGGGCGTTACTTATCTGCATATCATACGCGGGAATTACGACGGCGCGATCAAGGTCCATAATAGAAGCCTGAAATGGATCAAGGACTGGCCCGACCTGTGCCGGGGGATTTATGTAAAGCAATTAAGGGAAGACCTGGAGGTTGTGATGAAGGAAGTGGAAAGATTGGGCAAGGAACACATCAACGAATTTGACCTCGCGCTGATCAAGACGGTGAAATGGAATAAAGAGGGCAAGGTTTGGGTGTGCGACCGCTGCGGGACCCAAATGCATGAGAAGAGCTGCAAGGTAAGCTGCCCGAACTGCGGGAATAGGTTTGATTGCTCGGATCTGAATTTGTATTTTGATTAGGGATATTTGCCACAGAGTCACAGAGTCGCGGAGAAAAACGAGGGCGGCTCGCGCTCGGCGCGGGATCGTAAACCGTTGGGTGGTCAAATTTACAAATTACTTGATGTGAAAGAGGAAACTTGGCAACGAGTTTGATAATTATCTTTTCAACGGTAATATTAGGTATTGCCTTCATTTTAGTTGTGGCTCATGTGCTTCAACGCAAGCTGGTCGAGCGCCGCTTCTCCACAGTGCCGATTCAGAGCTATGAGGCGCCACGCTATCCAAGCCCCAATGACGAACTCCTGCGCCAAATTGAGATGATAGAACCAAGTCAAGATTTTCAGATTGAGTACAAGCCTTGTTTAGTTACACTCCTTGACGGAAGAAGATTAGATTGTGTCTATGTTTTACCTGAGCAACCATACTTCACATACTGGGGCGTATGGCCCGAAGATGACAGAGGCAAGTACTCAATAAGAATTCAAGATGTTTCCAAAATAGAAGAGAGTCCGTCGAGATTGCCGCCTCAGATAGCAAATGAGTTGTATCAAACAGGTGAATCAGGAATGGGATATTATCGTTTTACTTTAATTTTTAACGATAATTCCCAACAGGAGTACATAACTGGCAACGCAGTTGATTTTGTCCCATTGCCGGCAGGAAAAACAAAAACAGATATTTCCAAAGTTTTACCTGGGGTTGGATCTGACAAGAACTATAGTGAAGGTCTAAAATATTTTTGGTGTTTGCACAGTTAAGAGTATTACGGCAACGCAATTGGGGTCAATGTAACCGTGGGCTGCGGAACCGGGGTTGTTGAACGTCCCGCCCCGCTATGCGGGATCTTCGACAGGTTGGCATGGATTAATTCGCAGGTTCGATTAAACCTGCGGGACGGTGCCCTGACTCCATCATAATAATCCAGCAGGAATGCCGCCGGTTCATCGGCTCATGGGCGCGGGCGTAATTTGAAAATTACGGGTATAATAACCTGTAAATCAGGTTATATAACCTGATTTACAGGTTATTCATGCTCAAGCCCCTTTTTGGATCTGATGTACGCGAAAAAGTGCTGATCTTTCTATTTGCACGAGACAGCGGTTATCCCGCTGAAATTGCAGCGTTCTTTAAGTTAAGTATTAGTCAAATACAAAGCCAGTTGGATATTCTGGAAAATGGCAGTGTGCTTACAAGCCAATTGATAGGTCGTACCCGAGTGTACGAGTTTAATCCAAGATATGCTTTTCTCAGAGAACTGAAAATGTTATTGGAAAAGGCCTTATCGTTCTATCCGGCAGCAATGCAAGAATCCCTCAAGAGGAACAGACGCAGGCCCAGGCGCCGAAATAAACCACTATGAAACCCATAAAAGAAATGACGCAACTGGAGATCGGGGCTTTCGTCTGCTCCCATTTGCGGGCAGGTGCCATTGAAGTGGTGCTTTCCGGCGGGGCAGTGGTCTCTCTATACAGCAACAACAAATATCTCTCCAAAGATCTGGACCTGGTTGACGTATATTCAATTAACAGACGAAAACTTGTCACGGCAATGCAGGAAATTGGATTCGTCGAAAGGAATCGTTACTTTCGTCATCCCGATTCAGAATACATCATTGAATTTCCCCCGGGTCCACTAAGCGTTGGGGATGAGCCTGTAAAGAAGACATATCATATAACATTTGCGACGGGTTCCCTGACAGTCATTTCACCAACAGATTGCGTAAAAGACAGGCTTGCCGCTTACTATCATTTTGGGGATAAACAGGGTCTGAATCAGGCCGTACTTGTTGCCAAAGAAAAGAATGTTGATATTGAAGAGATTAAAAGATGGTCATATCAGGAAGGCAAGTCTAAGGAATATAAAGAAATAGAAAACCTCCTGCGAGGGTAATGTGATGCATTCTTAGGGCAACGCAATTGGGGTTAGTGAAATGGTGGGCTGTGGAATGGGGGTTGGCGAGAACGGAATGAGACCGCTGAAATAAAAACAATCCAGCGGGAAGGCTGTGCGTTCAACGGAGCGCAGACTTCAGTCTGCCTTGTGTTGCGGACTAAAGTCCGCGTTCCGAGGGTTGGCAGGATAGGCTCTTACTATGGCAACGTAATTGGCGTGAGCGTCACGGTCGGCCGTGGCATCGGGGTTGAAATTTGAACGTCCCGCCCCGCTATGCAGGATCTTCGACAGGTTGGCGTGAGACCTTCCCTACAAGGGCGATGCGCGAAGCACCCCTGCCGAAGGTCCCCGTAAGGGGATTAAGGGCCGATCCCGCCGACCGGGAAGTAATCCGCGTACAATCCTGCATCGGGTTAAAGTTCAGGCCTCCGCACTTTGAGTAATGCGGAGGCCCGTTCATTGAGTTTTCTTCACCCCAATATTCCATAAACCGTTATATCTTTATGGGCAATTGCGGATCGGTGTCGGGAACAAGCCCGTCCACAGCGATGTGTTGATGTTAACAGTACTGCCGGATGAGAACACACCGATGAGCTTCAACAGGGATACGCCGCCACCGCCCGCGACTCTCAGACCATAAGCTCCATTGTTCGCGAAATTGCCGCAAGTGAGGGTTACATTTCCGGCAGTCGTAACAAACATCCCGCCGGCATTTCCATCCGCAGTGACTTTTGCGGCGCTGACATTGCCGTTGGACAGGATGTACAGTCCATTAAAGCCGCTGTTCAGGAAGTTGTTCACGCCGCTCAGGGTAATGCCGGGAGTTCCGGAATATTCGTTCCGCAGATAGGCACCATACCCACCGTTTTCGTTGGCGGTGACGTTGTTCAGGCTGATCGCACCCTTGGACTCTATGAGCAGACCATCGCTGCCATTACTGAAGAAGGTGTTGACGCCTGTAATGGTGACCGCCTGAGGCCCGGCGGCGAGGTGATTGTCAATATCCACGCCTTTAAAGCCGTTATCCTTCGCGGTTAGATTGGCAAGTGTTACCGCGCCGAAGGATTCGATGACCAAGCCGGAACCCGGGACATTGTTGTTGAACGTACCAAACCCGCTGATGGTGACAGGACTGACAAAGGAGAAGTCGTTATCCAGGACAGCGCCGGTCGAGCCGTTTCCACTGGCGGTCAGGTTGCTGATGGAGATCGAACCGTAAGAAGAGACGACCAGTCCGATATCATTATTGGCATTGAAGGTATTGGTACCGGTCAGGGTGACGTTTTTCGCGAGCGTCCCACCGGTATTTGTGATGGAGACACCATCGCCAGTTCCACTATAACCATTACTGGTAGCAGTGAGATTGTTTAATGTTACGGTACCGTAGGTGGAGATCAACAGGCCGGTTTGATTGTTCCCATAGAACGTATTTGTACCGCTCAAGGTAATATTCGGTTGTGCACTGGTGATATTCGACAACCACACGCCCTTGCCATTTGCGTTGCTGGATGCGGTCACTGAGTTCAAAGAGATGGCGCCCGTACTTTGGACCTCCAGGCCCGAAGTGTAATTGTATTCAAATGTATTCACGCCCGTGAAGGTTACAGCGCCTGTGCCCAGGACCCAATTCGACAGGTCGGCTCCAGAGCCGGGGAAGGCGAGGCTGCCGTTGGAACTACTGGTGAGGTTGTTGATACTGATGGCACCTGTCGCATCGATATGCAATCCTTCTCCCAGGTTGTATTGGGTCAAGTTTGTGCCGAGCAGGGTTACGACGGATGGGACAGAGCCGAAGGTATTATCGAGCCAGGCGCCGCTGCCACCCAAAGAAAAGCCATTGGAGGTGGCGGTCAGGTTACTGACCGTGATGGCACCCTTGCTGCTCACGGTGAGGCCTGCACCATGATTCGAAGGCACACTAACAATACCGGAAAGGGTTACAGGCTGAGCCGTGGAGGCGCCAGCGTTATAGAGATTAATACCGCCGTCGTTTCCATTATTGAATGAAGCAGTCAGCGCGAGGGACGAAGTGATGGCGCCCAGGCTGACTACCCTCAGCCCGCCGCTTTTGTTGCTGTTGAACACGTTCGTACCCGTCAAGCTCACATTTTTGGCGGTCGTGGCGCTGCTGTTATTCAGGAACGCGCCGTAAAAATTTGTTGGCACGCCGTTATTACTGGCGGTCACTGAATTCAATGAGATGGCACCCTTGCTTTGAACATTCAAACCGTCAAAATAGTTGTACGTCAGGGAATTTGTTCCGGAAAGGGTGACATTCCCGACCGCACCAGCAGCATCGTTGTCGATATATAACCCATATCCGTATGTGCCACCACTCATCCCATTGTAATATGCCGTGATGCTGTTGACGGTCACTGCGCCCATGCTGTAGATCTCGAGCCCGCCGTAATAATTGTATGCAAAACTGTTCACACCACTCAGAGACACGGCTTTTGGTGCAGAAGTACAACCCGACCCAAGATCGTAGCAGTTGTTCAGAACCGCGCCATATCCATTCGCGTTGCTGCTGGCGGTGAGGTTATTCGTACTGATCGCACCTTTGGACGTGATATACAAACCCGACGCCTGGTTGTTTGAAAATACATTCGTGCCCGTCAGGGTTACGCCCGCGCCGCTCGTACTGGAGGTGTTATCCAGGTACGCACCATTACCGCCCCCGCCTGCACCATTATAGACGGCGGTCACATTGTTCAGGGTGATGACGCCATTGCTATACACAAGCAGCCCGCCGCTTTTGTTACTGTTGAACACGTTCGTGCCGGTCAAGGTCACATTCTGGACTGCGGAGGTGAAGTTGTTAGTCAGAGTAGCGCCGTAATAACCTGTCGGCGTGCCGTTATTACTGGCGGTCAAATTGTTGATCAGAATGGCGCCGTTACTTGCAACATTCAAACCATCATAATAGTTGTAGGTCAGGAAATTTGTCCCGGAAAGGGTGACATTCCCGACCGCACCGGCATCATCGTTGTCGATCTTCAGCCCATACCCATATGTGCCACCACTCGTTCCATTGGATGTTGCCGTGATGCTGTTGACGGTCACTGCACCTTTGCTGTAGATCTCGAGCCCGCTGGAATAATTGTTTTCAAAACGGTTCACGCCATTGAGTGTAACGCTCTTCGGGGAGCCGGCATACAAATTGCTTAGATACACACCATATCCATTCGCGTTGCTGCTGGCAGTGACGTTATTCAAACTGATCGCGCCTGTGGAAGTGATCTGCAGTCCGCTGGTATAGTTGTTTGAAAATACATTCGTGCCCGTCAGGGTTACGCCTGCACTGGTGGTACTGGCGGTGTTATCCAGGTTCACACCAATTCCGACCACGCCAACACCATTGGACATGGCAGTTATATTGTTCAGGGTGATGACGCCTTTGCTAAGTCCCAATATCCCGCCGCTTTTGTTAGTGTTGAACACGTTCGTGCCGGTCAAGGTCACATTCTGGGCTGTGGAGGCCGTGCTGTTAGTGAAACTGGCACCGTAATAACCTGCCGGCGTGCCGTTATTACTGGCGGTCAAATTGTTGACCAGAATGGCGCCGTTGCTTGCAATAGACAAACCATCGTAATAGCTATAGGTCAGGCTATTTGTTCCGGAGAGGGTGACATTCCCGACCGAGAAACCTCCGAGCTCGAGGGGGTTATTGTTGTCGATCTTCAACCCATACCCGTTTAACCCACCACTCATTCCATTTTGGGTTGCCGTGATGCTATTGACGGTCACTGCGCCACTACTGTAGATCTCGATCCCACTGTAATAATTGTATCCAAAACTGTTGACACCACTCACAGACACGGCTTTTGGTGCAGTCGTGCAACCAAACCCAGAATCGAGGCAGTTGTCCAGCATGGCGCCATACCCATTCGCGTTGTTGCTGGCGGTGAGGTTATTCGTACTGATTGCACCTTTGGAGTCGATCACCAATCCGTTTGTATTGTTGTTTGAAAATACGTTTGTGCCTGTCAGGGTTACGCCCGCACCGCTGGTACTGGCGGAGTTATTCAGGTTCGCACCATCTGCGGCCACGCCAGACCCATTGTAGTTGGCGGTGACCGTGCTCAGGGTGATGGCACCGAGGGAAATAATTTTCAGGCCGGTGGATTTGTTGCTCGTGAAGGTATTGATGCCTGAAATCGTAACAGCCGCGGGAGTGATCGCTCCGCTGGCATTATCGATATAGACCCCTTCGCGGCGCGTCGGATCAGAAAACCCGTTACTTGTGGCGGTCAGGTTGCTCAATGTGACCGCACCATAAGTGGCTATCTCCAAACCGGCTGAATTGTTGCTGCCGAATGAGTTTGTTCCGGTCAAGGTCACAGCCTGAAGCGAAGCAGTGCCGCTATGGGTATTGATGATCTTAACGCCATGGCCGCTTGGGTCGCCGCTTCCATTATTATCCGCCTTTACGCTGTTCAAACTTACCGCGCCTGTGGCGAGCACGTACAGGCCATGCCTGTAATTACTTGAAAAGACATTCACGCCCGTCAGGGTCACCTTCCGGGCTGAACCCGCACCCGCGCTTGAATTGTCCAGGTAGGCACCATCGCCGGCGCCCGCGCCTACTCCATTGGTTACGGCCGTTACAGAATTCAATACGATCGCGCCTTTGCTCAAAACGTAAAGCCCGGTCGAGTAGTTGTAGTTGAAGGCATTTATGCCGCTCAGCGTGACCCCGGCGTTTGTGCCGCCCGAATTATTCAGGTTTGCTCCCATGCCAACACCAGATCCCCACGGGCCAGACCCGTTGGATTGGGCGGTGACATTACTCAGCGTGATGGCCCCGATCGACTGAACGGAAAGACCGGTATTAAAGTTATAGAGGAATTTGTTCACGCCGCTCAAAGTGACGGCCGCCGGCGTGGCCGCAGACGCACCGCTGTTGTTGATCGATACTCCACCGACATTCGCCCCAGCGCCATTGGTCTCGGCTGTGATGTTATTCACTGTGACCGCGCCATATGAGTTGATCGAAAGGCCATAATTATAATTGTTGGAAAAAACGTTCGTACCGCTGATGGTCACCGGTTTGGGGATCAGATTCGTGCTGTACGTATTATTAAGATCAACGCCGCGGTTGGAAGAGCTATTTGTGGCGGTCACATTGCTCAGGACGATGGCGCCGTTGGAGGTAATCACAAGCCCACCATCAGTATTATAAGTAAAGGAATTCGTGCCGCTCAGGGTAACAGACTGGTTCCCGACGGAGGTTTGATTATCCAGGTAAACTCCCGGCTGGATTCCAGCATCGGTGCCGTTCTGATAAGCCGTGAGATTACTGGCTGTGATCGCCCCGCGACTGGCAATGTTCAGACCCCACTTGTCGTTTTGATTGAATGTATTGACGCCGGTCAACGTCACGCCGGCGCTTCCAAGCGTGTTATTGATCACTGCGCCGGATTCTCCACTTTGGGTGGCGGTGATGTTGTTGAGCGTGACAGCACCCTTGGATACTATATTCAAGCCGTCCCCGCCATCGTACTTGAACTGGCTGGAACCGGTCAAGTTAACCGCCTGGGCTGTCGAGGCGGTGCCATTATTCAATTGAGCGCCATAAGAAACGATATTGGAGTTGGCGATCAGGTTATTGGCGGTGATGACGCCTTTGGAGTAAACATACAAGCCAACATTATTATTGTGGTTGAAGACGTTCGTGCCGGTCAACGTGACGGCCAGGCCCGGGTTGGGTCCTCCTGAGTTGTCGATCAGGGCGCCGTATCCACTTGAAGTGAGCCCGTTCTCACTGGCGGTCACATCGTTCAGGCTGACGCTGCCATCGGAGTAAATGGTGAGACCGGTATTTTTATTGCTGTTGAACTCGTTTGCACCGGTCATCACCACATTCTTGGGCAGGGCTGCGGTTGCATTGTCGAAGGATGCCCCAAAACTGCCGGTATTCCCGTTGACCTGCAGGTTCGAGAGCGTGATCGTGCCTGCTGAATTTCCGACCAAACCCCAAAGGCCGTTCGCGTTGAATGTGCTTGAGCTGAGGGTGATATTACCCGTGCCGCTGGTGTTAACCAGGAAGGCTCCGTATCCAGTGGTATTGCTGTTGGCCTGCAGGCTCGCGAGCGTGATCGTGCCTTTGGAAGTTATGGCGAGGCCGTTGACGCTGCTTGAGTTGAACTTACTCGAAGTGACCGTGACATTGCCCGTCCCTGCGCTGTTATCCAGCGAGGCTCCCGACCCGGAGGCCGAAGTGGATGAGACGTTGACCAGGTTGATATTTTTCGTGGTGGTCACCGTCAGGCCCGTTCCAGACGGGACGGAGCTCGTGATGTTATTCAGAGTGACATCACCCAGCCAGTTTGTGATCGAGATTGTCTTTGAAAATGTGGAAGGCGTAAGCGGATTGACCGTGGTGCTTCCCGACGTACCATTCCAACCACCTTGCAAGGTAAGCGAAAAGTTTTCCCAATTGCCGAGATCGGAGTCTGTTCCATTCAGCAGGATTGCACCAAGAGAAGCGTCTGCACCTGCTGCAATCCAAATCACTCCATTCGCGTTCGGAACCACGCCGGCTGTCCCGGTCATGAGCGCATCAATTAATAATTTCAAACTACCATACGATGTCGTACATCCGCCTGTTCCATCGGTCTTGGGTGCAACGCCTGTTGGGCACCAGACCGGGTCAATGAACTCGATCGCATCTGCGGCTTCCTGCGTGGCCAATGGGACGGATTCACCGTTCTCATCGAGGATAACAACATCCGTTCCCTGCGGCACTTGAGCCAGGACCTCGGCAGGTGTGGATGTTTCATCCAAAGGTGGTGTGTCTGAGGGGGCCGTTTCTTCAACAGGGATCGGTTCCCCTGTGGATTCCTGTGGCGGTGGTGCTTCCTGCCCGGCAGGGGCAGTCTCGGTTGTACCCTCCGGCTCCAGCGGCGTGTCTGTCTGCGGCGGGGGAGATCCGTCATCTGCAAACGCAGGGACGGTAGTAACCGCGCTCACAGCAAGCACTGTAAAGGCTGTGAGCACGAACAAGGTTAAACGTGAACGGAATCGCATGGGAGGCCTCCTACCCGGGAAATGGAGCTATCGTCCCAATTATCCACGGTCTATGTGCATTATGCAGGGCCCATAAGTACCGAGCAGACCCTCCCCCAGCCGGTTGATAACAATCCATTTAACGACGCGTGTTCGTAGGCGGGTTAAGTGTCTGTGGATTAATAACTTCCGTCATTGCGAGGAGGGTGCACTTCCCGCCGAAGCAATCTCCCTCGCAGTATAGGGGATTGCTTCGCCAAAGAACGGCTCGCAATGACGGACCTGAGGGAAGCTATATTTTTATGAACCCTAAGGAGCAGGAGGGGTCCCTGTGGTCTGTGCGGGAATAAATGTGGAAGTGGGTGCGGCCAATGTAACGCCCAACAGGCGGGCGGTTTCCATCAGGTAGCGGTCATGATATTGAACGGAGAGGGCCATGCCCTGATTGATCAGCAGCACATCATTCTCTGTTAATTCGGAAGTCAACGATGAATACAGAGCGACCAGCGTCTCAATGAACATATTCATATAATTCAATTGATATTCCTTCATTTTCAGCATGCAGGCAGGGGCAACAAAGTCCTCCGAATTCCTGCGAATATCCTGAAGCTGCGTAATGATGGGCACGAGCTGCTCGCGCGGCGTATTCTGAGCCAGCACAGACAGGTCGTCAAATTCACGCGCAAATTTATTAAGCTCCAGGGCGGCCGCCTGCAAATTCTCCGGCGCGCATGCATCTGGCGTATTGGATGGCGCAGGCATGCTCGTATGTGTGGCTGTTGGAATGGGGGCCTCGGAAGTTTGTAAATTGAGCAGGGAAAAAACCAACACAATGATTACAACCACCGAAAATATGACCACACCAATGGCGATCGAACGATTATTTTTCATATGGACATCCTTTAGCGACCAGATAATATTTGGGACGGTCTTGCGACCGTCCCAATTGTAACTTGGATCATGAAATTGTCTTTATAAAACTTTGCAAGTCTTTAATAGACTTGCAAAGTTTGTTGGAATCTTATGGCAATGGGCAAACCCGATTGTACACGGTCGCGAGCGGACCTGTGCTGAACGCTGAGTTGGGGCTGCCATTCGCGAAGGCGTTCACACCGGTTAGGGTGACTCTAAGCCCTTCCAGGTCATATCCGCTGAGCGTATTGCCGGTCATGCTTCCGCAGGTGATGGTGAGATTGCCGGTGGTATCACCCCAAACGCCATGCCCGCCGTTTTTGTCTGCGGTAACCTTGGTCATGGTGACGTTGCCGGTTGTATTAAAGTATAAGCCACTACCGCCGTTGCCATTGAAGGTGTTGGCGCCTGTCAGGTTGACCTTGACTGCCGGGAGCGGCATCCAGGTACCTTCGCTTACGCTGTCCAGAGTCGCGCCCATGCCGCCATTCCAATTGGCAGTAATGTTGTTGAGCGTGATGACGCCGTCGGAGGTCACATCCAGGCCATTGTTCCCGTTACCGGTGAAGTTATTGGCCCCAAGGATGCTGACGTTGGCGGCGGAACCACCTACGACGAGATCGTCGTAGGTATCGATCAATAGACCGTTGCCTGCATTCGAATTGGCGTTGACCTTGGTCAGCGAAACTGTGCCGTTGGCTTCAATCCGTAAACCGTCATTGCCGTTGCCTTCCGTAGTGGCAAAACCGGTGATGGTGACGTTGGCGTGTTTTATATCATTCTGGTTGTCCAGGAATGCACCAGTACCGACGTTCGAGTTGGCGGTCAGGTTGCTGATGGTGATGGCTTCCAGGGCATCCACGTACAAACCATAGGACCAGTTGTCATTGAAGGTATTGGTCCCAGTGAGGGTTACGCCCTTAACGGCGCTATACAAATTCGCACCGTCGCCAAATACCGTATTTGGAAACAGGTCGTCAGCCTCATTGAACCAGCCGTTGTTGTTGGCGGTGATGTTGCTCAGGCTGATCAAGCCAGGGCTGAAGATTGTCAGACCGGTGTGGGCATTGTCCTCGAACAGGTTGATGCCGCTCAGGGTGACGCCCAGTGGAGTGAAGGCATTTAAGTTGTTAATATAGACACCACAACCGACATAGAAGTCGCTGGCGCCGGTATCGATTTCTTGTCCGCAACCAACGTAGGTGTCATTGGAGCCTGGATAGGAGTACAGGTCATCGTAGTATGCGCCGTTCAAGAAGGCAGTGACATTGGACAGGCTGACCGCGCCCGAGCTCCAGATCTCCAAGCCGCTGTTCCAGTTACCGTTGAAGTTATTCACGCCGCTCAGGGTCACTGGTTTGACGTGGGATGCGCTCGGGTTGATGTTATCGATATACACACCCCAGCCGAACTCAGGACCAGCCAGCGTTAACCCATCCTCGGCAATGCCATTGTCACTGGCGTCCACGTTGCTGAGCGAAACTGCACCGTAGCTGAAGATTACCAGCCCGTCCATAAAGTTGTTCCAGAAGCTGTTAATACCAGTGAGGGTGACAGCCTGCGGGGAAGTGGAGGAATCCGCATTGTTCAGGTAGGCTCCATCATCGTCCCAGTTCTGGTCGGCTGTGAGGTTCGCGATGGTAATGGCGCCGTCTGCATAAACGGTCAGGCCTGTTCCGAGGTCATTTTCGGTGAAAGAGTTGAAGCCGGTTAGCACAACGTTAGCGACCCCAGTGCCGGGTTTATTTGCATCGAGGTAGGCGCCGCCACTTCCGTTTTCATTAGCGTTGAGGTTGGCAAAGGTGATGTTGCCGTTGCTAGAGGCATATATGCCGGAAGTGCCGTTGTTATTAAAGGTAGCGTAACCACTGACGGTAATGGTGCCTGCAGAAGGTGTGAGGGCCGTGTTGAACCATTGGTTGACCAGTTGAGCGCCCTGTCCGTCGTTATCGCTGGCAGAAAGGTTGCTGATGCTGATGGAGCCAAAGCTCCACAGAACCAATCCATCCCCGCCGCCCCAGTTACCGTTGAAACTGTTGATGCCGGTCAGGGTGACCGGGGATTGCGTGACGGCAAGGCAGGCTCCTACACTCAAGACGCAATTGTTAATAAAAGCATTATTGAGGGAGTCACCATTCGAGCTGGCGTTGATGTTGTTCAGGGTGATCGCGCCGTAGCTCCAGATCACCAAACCCTGCTCAGCGTTGCCATTAAAGGTGTTTGTGCCGCTGATCGTCACGCTCTTCGGCGCTGCCGCTGAAGAATAAAAGTTTGCAACGTACACCCCATTGAACCCGTTATCGTTGGCGGCCAGGTTGGCGAGAGTGACGATGCCTTTGCTGAATATTTCAAGACCGGATTCGATATTACCTTCGGTCTTGCCATATCCGGTGATGGTGACGTTGCCGTTCGAGCCTGTGAACGTCCACCAATTATCGAGATAAGCGCCATTGGCGTCGTTGACGTCGAA
Organism: uncultured Anaerolineaceae bacterium; assembly: GCA_964549865.1. GTDB lineage: Bacteria > Chloroflexota > Anaerolineae > Anaerolineales > Villigracilaceae > Villigracilis. Next base: position 50,241 of record CAZJYB010000001.1, on the reverse strand, counting down.
GGGATCAGCGTCATTATAGCTGCCGTCTTCCTGTCCGTTCCACTTGGAGGTCAGGTTATTCACGGAAATGTTGCCATCAGATTCAACATGCAAACCGGAATTCCAGTTGCTTTCAAAGGTATTGGTGCCGGTGACGGAGACAGCGTAAACAGTGGCTAAGAGCGATGTATTGACCAGTTTTACGCCGTAGCCGTACACAGAGCCGTCAGTTTCGTCCAGGTCGTTTACTACATCGAAATGGCCGTTCCAATTGGCGGTCAGGTTATTTGCCGTGATGACACCCTTGCTCCACACTTCCAACCCGCTTCTCATATTACTTTTGAAGGTGTTGGTTCCAAGGATGCTAACTGCCTGCGCGAGGGTGGCGCCAGAGTTATCCACATAGGTGCCGTAGCCATAGTAATAATCAAGCCCATCATCGTAGTGGCCATTCCAATTGGCAGTCAGGTTATTCAGAGTCACCACACCGTTGCTGATGATGTACAACCCGTCCTCGTAATTCGAGTTAAAGATATTGCCGGTACCCAGAATGTTGACGGCCTTTGGCATGTTGGGGTCGACCGCATTGTAAATATACACGCCTGTACCGCCATTGCCACTGGCAGTGAGTTTGTTCAACGTGACAATGCCGCTGCTGTATACGTCGATGCCGCCGTTGCCATTGTTGCTGGCGTTTCCAAAGCCGCTGACCGTGACGTTGCTGAACGGGAATTTGTAGGTGCTGCTTGGCGCGTACCAGTACATCCAACTATTATCCAGGACGGCGCCGAGCAAACCATTACTATTGGCGGTCAGGTTACTCACGGAGATGGCACCCAGGCTTGAGACATACAAGCCCGTCCCCCAGCCATTGCTGTTGAAGGTGTTGGTACCCGTGAGGCTGACGGAGGAAGTTAAGGTGGCAAAGGTGCAATAATAGATATCGTCATTGGGATCACCCGGCGTGCCGTTGTCATCCCAAGTGCCAAAACAGTTGTTCAGATAAGCACCCTCACCCCCGGCTGAGCCATCTGTTGGGTCCAGATCTGCCAGCACATTCCATCCGTTCGTACTGGCGGTCAGGTTATTGGCTGTGATGGCACCCCTGCTGTAGACGACCAACCCGGTGATGGCATTGCCGGAGAAATTGTTGGTCCCCAGGATGTTGACAGCCTTGGGCGTGGCTCCATAGTAATTCTCGATCAAGGCACCATTGCCATAGTATTGATCGTTATAGTCCGGATCTGTATCCCCAGGATCCCGGATATCGCCATCTACGTCGTAAAAGCCGTTGTTATTCGCGGTGACGTTGTTCAGCGTGACGACGCCTGCGGTGTACACCTGCAAACCGGTCATATTATTATCGCTGAAGTTGTTGATGCCGGTCAGCGTGACCCCTGCACTGGTGGGGGAAAGCACATTCCACAGGTAGGCTCCGCCACACTCTTCGCAGGTACCCAGGTTATAGGTGGCAGTCACATTGTTCAAGGTGATGAGGCCGTCGGTGTAGATGATGACGCCCAAATCATTGCCCTTGAACTCATTCGTACCCAGGATGGACACCAGCTGGGCAGTAGAGATGTAGGCGCCGGCACCGCCAAGGTTGCCGTTATTCACCAGGTTATTGACCACGACCGCGCCGTTGCTGATGATGAGGAGTCCATACTCGTTATCAGAAATGATATTGGTGCCGGTCATGGTGACACCCGCAGTACCCAATATGTTATTCAACCGTACGCCGCCATCATCAAGGTCAGCATCGCCATTTGCGTTGTTATTGGCGGTGACATTACTGATGGTAATGGCACCTTTGGATAACACTGAGAGTCCGGTCTGGATGACGGGAGCATCGTCAACCTGCGCATTGTCATTGAATGTGCTGCTGGTGATCGTGACATTCATGGGAGTGCCGGTACTGTTGTTAAGATATGCGCCGGTATAGCCGTTGCCATTGGCGGTCACGTTATTGAGCACAATGGCGCCCTTGCTGGTCACCTCCAGGCCTATATTGCTATTATTGCTAAACCCATTGGTGCCGTTGATACTGACGCCTCCAGATGCATTCGTCCAAGCGTTGTCCAGGTCCGCGCCGATGCCATTGCCATTGGCGGTGACGCTATTGAGCGTAATGGCGGCTTTGCTTACCGCCGTAAGACCATACAGAGTGTTATCGTTGAAGACATTCGTGCCAGTCAACGTAATGGTCTTGGAAAGATAAGTTGAACCGCAGACGCCAGCGGCCTCAAAACAGTTATCCAGTTGGGCGCCGTCACCGTCGTTGTCATTGGCCGTAACGCTGTTGAGTGCGATGGAGCCGTCGGTAAATACCACCAGGCCACTACTGTCATTCAGATTGAATGCGTTCGTTCCGGTTATTGTGACATTAGACGGTGTCGGCCCAACATAGAAGGTGTTAACCAACCAGGCACCAATGAATCCATTCGAGCTGGCCGTAACGCTATTTAGCGTAATGGCGCCCTTGCTGTCCACCACAAGGCCGGAGAGGTCATTATTGCTAAAACTATTGGCGCCAGTAAGTGTAACGCCCAGGGCGGTTGCAGCGGTGCTATTATCAAAATCCGCGCCCACATTGCCATTGCCATTGGCTATCAGGTTGCTGGCTGTGATCACACCATCTGAGAGGGCTTCCAGGCCTTTACCACCATTATCCGATGCATTGGTTGTGCCGGTAAAGGTGATGCCAGACACAAAACCGCCAAAGGTATTATCGAGATAGATCCCATAAAAGCCATTATTGCTGGCAGTAATGTTGTTGAGCGTGATGATGCCCGTTGAGCGGATGTACAAACCATCTCCAGCCAGGTTATTGCTGAATTGGTTCGTGCCTGTGATGATCGTCACAGTTTTGGCAGTAGCAGCCAAATTATTGATCAAAGAAGCGCCGGCGCCATTCCCGTTCGCCAGCACACCGGCAAGCGTGATCATGCCTTCAGATCTTACGGTGAGCCCGGTGTTTTTATTGGTATTGAACTGGCTGTTTGTGATCAAGACATCCTCGAGCGCGGAAGTGCCATCTTCATTATCCAGAACGGCACCATGGACCGTCCCCGCGCCGGTGTTATTGCTTACTTCCACATTGGTGAGGGTGATCTTCTTAGTAGTTTCAATATCGAGGGCCGCATTGTTCGTGACTGAACCTATAGCCACGTTTTGAACAAGAATATTGTTCAAGGTAATATCGGCGTTCCAGTTAATGATCGAAAGCGAGTCGCCGTCGAATACAGATTTGTCGTTCGCGTCCAGTGTACCTGTTCCAATTCCATTCCAACCGCCCTTGAGGGTCAACGCAAAATTGGCCATGTTGTCAAGAAAGCCAAGGCCGCCATCGAGCGTGAAACCTGTAACGCCAATATCGTTCACAGCCAGCGGGCTGGAACTGTCATAACCCTTTTCGATCCAAATTGTCCCTGCCGCACCGGGATCGTTCGTCCCCAGCCATCCAAGCAAGTCTGTAAAGCTTGTAAAGGATGGAGAGCATCCTGACGCGCTTGCAACTGGCACGGCCACAGTGGCAGGACACCACATTGGGTCGCTTGCAGCCGCCACTTCCGCCGCTTCCTGCGTAGCGAGTGGGACGGTTTCGCCTGCTTCGTTCAACACAACCACCTCAGTCCCTTCTGGAACAGAGTCGAGCAGTTCTGCCACTGTATCTTCCTGCGGCGGAGCTTCAGCTGGCACGGTCTCTTCTATTACAGGAGATTCCTGCGCCACAGGTTCTTCCGGGGAAGACACTTCCTGCTCAGGTGGCGGGGCCGGTTCTGAGGCTTCGGGCGGCGGAGCGCCGTCATCCGCCAGGGCCGGCACAGCGCTCATGGCACTGATCGCCAGCACAAGAAAGACCGTCGCTACAAATAAAGTGAAACGAAATTTGGACATGTTATCTCCTGTTTGACCCTACCCAATAAAGGAAAATTGCAGGGAACCGCAGGGATTATACTGACCTCCACCCCAAACGACAAGCACAGATATCGCCACCAGGCTGGTCAGTTTTGTTAGGCAGGTTGGATTTGAAATGAACGTCGAGGTAGCGAGATAGGTTCTGACTACGGCAATGCGATTGGCGTGAGTGTAACCGTGGGCTGAGGAACCGGCGTTGGAATTTGAACGTCCCGAAGGTTGGCGTTGACAAATCTAGTCGTTTGCCCGAAACCTTCGGGACGGTTTCGAGTGGTCAATCAACAGAATTTGAACGTCGTAGGTTGGCGTGGATTAATTCGCAGGTTCGATTAAACCTGCCTCCTCACCTGCACTGCAAAGCACGCAGTGCGGCGCAAGTGTCGGAGACCTTCGGCGGGACGGTGCCCTGGCTTGAACCAAACCCTGGGGACGGTTATGGGTGGTTAATCAAATAGATATTTACTAATCTTCTCATAACTTCTCTTCTCATCGTCAACATCATTTACAAATGCAGAATATTCCCCGGGGTTTCGAAAATGGTCTTGAACAAAGACCTTGTCGATCAACTCTCCATCCCTCGACCCAATCCATTCCTGATAATTCGAATACAGCCAACCTTCGGGCCTGGACACCAACTGCGCTTTAACCGGATTGCGATGAATATAACGACAAAGAGTAATCAAGTATTCCCATTTATCCACGCATTTATGCCGAAAGCGACCTTCAAACAAAGTACCTGTGCGTCCCTGTTGAATATTCAACGCCTGTGCATACGCATTAAACAGCACACCGATAAACTTTGAGAGGGGTTCATCCGTCTCTTGCCGGAGCAAAAAGTGATAATGATTCGGCATGAGACAATACGCGATAACCGTCGCGCTGTGCTTCTGATAATACCGCTTCACCAGCTGTAGCAGGTATTCGTAATTCCCATCATCGAAGAAAATTGGCCCCTTCCCCGCGCCGCGATTGTAGATATGATAATACTGCCCCCGTGTAAACGTATCACCGCGATATGGCATGGCTACCCGTTAAAACGTCTCGAAGGTTCGTGTTGAAAATAGCAGTCGCCTGAAAAAACCTTCGGGACGGATTTAATCATATTAACCTACGGCAATGCAATCGGCGTGAGCGTAATCGTCGGCTGCGGAAGCGGGGTTGGTGAGAATGGAATGAAGCCGCTGAAATAAAAATAATCCAGCAGGAAGGCGGCGCGTTCATCGGGCGTCATCGGGCGCGGGCGCGAGTAATCCTCGAGTTTGGCGGTCAACAACTCCACGCCGAGATAACGCCCATCGTAAAAGACATGCCGATCCAAAAATTCCAGGCGGGTGCCATCGATCACTTCACCGCCTGGCAGGATATAACTCATCTGGTCGAAGAACAGATTCCCCAACCCGTAATGGATGAAAGCATCCCCGCGGAATTCCATGATATGCGGGAAGTGCGCCTGGCTGCCGCTCACCACGGTCGCGCCGGCGTCCGCCACGCTATGGAATCCCTGCTCGTGAAAATAGCATGGCTGCGCAGAATAACATTCATTGTGCTGGAATGTAAAGATCACCATATAGCCCTGCGCCTTCAGCGCGCGAATTTGGTCGCCAAAGTAATCGTAGTCACATTCCGCGGGGCCGGGCGTGGTCTTGGTAGCCTTCTGAAATATCACCGGCTTTCCGTTGCAGCCCATGAAAGCGATCTTGTTCCCGTTGACTTCCATTAATACAGGCTGGCGCGCTTCCTCGGCGTTCACACCGCCGCCATAATAGGGCAGGTCATTTTCCTTGTACATCGCAAGCGTATCCACCAGCGCCGGCATGCCGCGATCCAAAAGGTGATCGCCCGTCACTTCCACCACATCCGTGCCCACGTCCAATAACAAGTCCATATATTTCGGGTCACTGCATAGAACGAGGCTGGAGCTGTATCTCGGATACGCACAGTCCTTATCGAAGGTGACTTCGTTGCTGATATGGGCAATGTCCGCTTCACGCAGCCAGTCCCCCACCAACGAGCCGGGATAAGTGATGCCCTTCATTTCCATTGTCAAAGCGGTGGCGCGTACCAGCGCGGTGACACCGGTCAATACGACGGTGGTCAGCTTCGCGGGGTCGCGGTTTGTTTCTGGTAATGTAAAAGCCGAGGGAGCCGACAGCGAAAAGTTTATTCTTAGTTTATATGTATCCGCGTTGAAATCGTTGCGGATCGGCGATTGGCCGTCCATGCTCAGCACCTTCCATTTCGGCTGGATGTCTTCGAACGGGATGATCGCCCAGACGGGCATCTCACTCCACGCGGCATCCAGCAATCCGCCGGCAGGCACGCTTCGCACAGACCCGCTAGCTGGCTCGCCCCAAATGGCAGCGAACGCGGCGAGCGTGGATTCATCCATCAGAAGGGCGCGCCCGGCCAACGGTCCCGCGGGAATGCCTTTCCATATCGAAAGCAGGTCTGCGTAGGTGACGTCATCTGTCACGGTGGGAAACGGCGCGACCAGCGCATAGATCCAGGACGAGCCTGCGTCAGAGATGCCCAATATTTGCGTGGCCAATTGCGGGTCGTTTACAGGAGGAATATCCCATGATCCAGCGATCGCGCGAAGCGAGGGCGGCACACCGGGGCCGATCCATAAACCGGCAGGCATGGGTGTGTTCGTCACGGTGGCCGTGGGAGGGGTGATCTGCGTGTTCGTTGCAGTGGGCGTGGCAGGTGCAGGCGCACAAGCTGCAAGAAGCGCAACGCAAAGGAGGTAGACAGGGATCTCTTTCATCAAGCTCTCTAAAGGTTTCATGGAATGACAGCGCATTCTACTCAATTTTCAGGTTTTATGGGGAATTTATCGCCACAACATTTTACCGCCAAGAGCGCGACACTTGCGCCGCACTGCGTTCGTTGCAGTGCAGGTGAGAACGCAAAGAGCTAAGGGTATTCTTAGCGCACTTAGCGAGCTTTGCGGTTCACCGTTCGTGCCGCGAAGCCCGGCGGCACGCCGGTGCGAGACGGCAAATGCCAGTGGTAAATGGGAAATAAAAAATGGGCACTTGCAGCGCGCCCATCGATCACGGTTCGATCTGATCGTCCCAGTCGCTTTCAGCAAAATACTCGGCGAGGAACTTGTTACGTTCGGCCTCATTCATAAAACGCGGGCGCGCATAATCCTCGAGAAACGTGGTGATCAGTTCAACACCCAGATAACGGCCATCGTAAAAAACATGGCGGTCGATGAATTCGCGCTGTGTTAATTGGGCGCCAAACGTGTCCATCTGATCGAAGAAGAGATTGCCCAATCCATAATGGATGAAGGCGCCCTCGTGGAATTCCATGACCTGCGGCACATGTGCCTGGCTTCCACTCACGACGACTGCCCCGGCCTCTGCCATCGCGCGAAAGTCCAGGATCTGCTGTGGACGTGCTTCGGGAGAGTCGAACTCGTGGTATTGAAAAGTGGAAATTGGAAGATAGCCCTGTGCGCGATAGAGGGCGATCTGCGCCGTCATATAATCGAAATCACAAGGCACAGACCCGGGCACGGTGTCCGTGGCGCTTGCGTAAATGGTCTTATAGTTGCATCCGATGAACATCAGCTTGTTGCCATTCACTTCCATCAATAGCGGCTTTCTGCCATCTTCCACATTGCGGCCGCCGCCATAATATGGAAGGTCATATTCATCGTAAATATCGAGGGTCTCGATCATGCCGATATCGCGGTAATCTGCGAAATGATCGCCGGAGAGTTCCACTACATCCGTGCCGATATCGGTCAACAATTCAATATAACGGGGCGAACTGCAAAAAATCAGGCCCTCCTGGTGTGGGTCTGGAGCCGGGCAGCCCGCATAGAATGGTACTTCGTTATTAATATGGGTAATATCGGCTTCGCGTAACATGTCGCGGATCGCCTCGCCCGGATAGGTGATGCCCTTCACATCCATTTTTCGCGCAGTGGCGCGCGTCATGGCGGTAACACCGGTCAGGATCACAGTTGCCAATTTGGTCGGATCATAATTCTCGAATGAAAATTCGGGTTCGCCGGGCAGCTGGCATGGGTTGACGCACATCAGCCGGTACGACACATCCAATGGATAATTGATGGCGTCAAAACTCTTTTGAATTGGAGCCTGCCCGTCCACCCTCAAGACCTTCCAGGTCGGCTCGATCTGTTCGAAGGGAATGATCGCCCAGGCGGGCATGTTATTCCAGGCGATATTAAGCATTTCGCCGGCCGGTATCACCAGAACGGCGTTCAAAGCAGGTTCACCCCATAACACTGTAAAAGTCCTCAATGTGGATTCTTCCATGAGAAGCGGCGCGCCGGCAAAAGGTCCGAATGATGAACCGCCCCAGGCAGACTTAAGTTGCTCCTTGGTCACGCCATCCACCAGCGTTGGGAAAGGTGTAACAAGCGCATACGTCCAGTTGGAAACGTGCATGGCGCCAGGCGCGGGCTGTGCAACATCAATGTACAGGTTTGCTGCCTGCTGATCTTCGGTCACTACTTGAAATCCCCAACTCCGAAGTGCATCACGCAATGCCGAGGGTACTGCCGGGCTCGCCCAAACCTGCGCCGCATTCAATACAACCGGCGTCGGAGCGGCTGTGACTGGCGTGGTCGAGGTTAACGAAGCTGGAACAGCCGGCATGGCTGAAGCAGCGGATACAGCAGACGTGGGAGCTGGAGGCAGTCCGCCCCACAGCGATGACTGACATGCCACCAGGGACAAAATACTGACAAAATAAACGCCGAAATTCTTGATCTTAAGATGGCGTTTTCTGCTCAAGGAATGGCGAGACCGGAAAGAAGGCATATATGGCGCGATGAAGCTGAGCATATTTTGTCCGACCTTCTTGAAAAATACAATACGAGGCGCATTCATAGACCTTGCATTATAGTAAGGAATTTCATATCAGTCAAAATAACTTCAATGCAATTTGGAAACATCATGAATCTGCAGCAAAGGATGACTTTGACAGTGTGAATTGATTGAGCGCGTCTTCATCGATCGTCACGCCCAGGCCGGCTGCCTGCGGCACATCGATCGTTGAATCTGGGTTCAATACAAAGATTTCATTTGTAATATCGCGCGCATAATAACGGGCCGATGCAGAGATATCCCCGGGCAGAACAAAATTGGGCAGCGAAGCCAGTGCAAGGTTCGAAGCGCGCCCGACCCCGGTCTCCAACATACCGCCGCACCAAACGGGCAGGGATGCTTCATTACAAAGGTCATGCACCATCACAGCCTGGCTCAACCCACCCAGGCGGGCGGCCTTGATATTGATCACGCGGCATGCATTCATCTCCATTGCGTAACGCGCATGTCGCGGTGATATCACGCTTTCATCCAGGCAGATCGGCGTTTTGAACTCCTGCTGTAATTTGTGATGATCCCAGATATCGTCCTCGAACAAGGGCTGTTCGATCAGCAGCAAGCCGAGGTCATCGAGGGGTTTCAAGCGCGTCGCGTCTTCGAGGGTGTACGCAGAGTTCGCATCCACCTGCAGACGAAGGTCTGGGAATTCCCTGCGCACTGCGGATGCATCCTGCAGGTCCCTGCCGGGCTTGATCTTGATCTTCACGCGCGCATAACCTTGCCGGACGTATTCATCCACGCTTCGCACGAGGCCCGGGACTGATTCCTGTATCCCGATCGAGACCCCCACCTCAACCGTTTCCCTTTTGCCTCCGAACAGTTCGCGCAGCGATTTTCCTGCGCGCTTTCCAAGGAGATCCCATAAGGCCATTTCGACCCCGGCTTTGGCAAGATGATGGCCGCGTATCCCTGAAACAAGCTCTTGAAAATGCAGCGCATCTTTCACATCTTTTCCAAGGATCAGGGGGATGATGAAATCCTTTAGAATGTGCATGGCCGTGCCGCTGGTCTCATAGTTGTAACCGGGATCGCGCGAAGCAACACACTCGCCGTAGCCGGCCAGCCCTTCCGAATGGATCGTGACCAAAACGCACTCCCGTTCGGTCTCACGCCCAAAAGAGGTTTCAAATGGCGCGACAAGCGGCATCCGCATATGATGCAAAAGTATGGATTCAATTTTCATGGTGGTTTGCGTTACTTGATCTTCACTTCGCCCTGATCGTCGTTCATCTTCAAGCCACGCAAGGCATCCTCCACACTGGAGGCTTCCACCCTCATACCAGGTGCGGGTGTACCGCAATACGGGCAAATATTCCACGAAAGCTCCATCAACCTGGCGCAATTGTGACAGGTCTTTTTTAATTTCGTATGGCAATTGGGGCAGACCTGCCATTCGTCCTTTACACGGCGTTCACAGCCGGGACACAACGGCAAATCCTCCAGCGCCTGAAGCAGGGCCTCTTCTTCAAGCGTACGCTGATACTCCTCCTCCAACGTACGCGGTGGGCGCAGGATCAGGTAAACAAGGACACCCGGTAAATTCAGTACAGCTACAAGCAACGCGGAAAGTGTGTGTACCAGGGGGTCGCGGGCGCGGCTGCGAATATCCCGGTAGGTCCACACCACCAGGCTCACCCACAACGCCGCGAGAAAAGCGCCGCCGAAGGCGGTAAGCACGAGCATTAAGTTGCTGAGAAATGTGGGGTCAAAGGTCATATGGACTTCCAATGGAAGGGAATATTCGTATTGTAATCCATTCTCGCGGTGTTCTACGGGGTTGAAAAATGGAACCGCCAATCGGTTCCATCCCGCGTTTGGACAGAGCTTGTTCCGATGACCTGGTAAAAGGTGCGCCCGGGATGCAGATAAATGGGATTCCCGTCCATTGCAGTCAGCAGGATGGGCTGATTTTCCTCCAGGCGATTCCAAACAGCGGGGACTGCAAGCCCGTCACGAAAAACATAGGCATTCCCCGAATCCACCAGGTCGATGTGATAGACCTCGTCATCCGCTTCGAACTGGTTCGCAAAGATATATGGAACGAAGATCACCACGACGTTATCCGCGGTAACCGGGAGGCCGGTTTGCGCGTCGCTCAGCGGCGCGTAAGCCTCAGGCTTTCCATTGAGCATATCGCTGACTTCCTGATAACGGAAGTATTTATGCGTGATCGGGTCATATTGCCAGTAGTTATGACTATAAATCGAATAATATGTGTAGACTCGCGTGGCAACCAGGTCGCTATCTGGGAACTCGTCCGTAAAGAAACCGCGGCGCAAAGGCTGGAGAGAATTATCAACGCCTCTTTTGGCGGCGCATTCCGCCCATCTTAACGTATTAAAATAAATATTGTTGTACGTTTCCTGTGGTCGCGGGCCGATCACAAATGGCGGACAGCCACTATTTGCCGGCACAACCAGGAACTCGTTCAGGGTGCTTTCCTTCAAATAATCAAACTCGCGCGGGTCGGCGAATTTAAATACAAGAAATGCATTGTACATGCGTGCCACATGTTCATCGAAATACCGGCCGGAACGAACCGGGCCAACGAACGGCGAGTCATTGCCATACATCACTGCGATAAAGCGGGTATCGCCCCATTCAATATAATATTCGTAAACCACGTCTGCAAGCGTCAGCCCGGATTGGGGCCGAACATAATCAGGCGCATTGGCCACCTTGATCACCATGGGGCGGCGCTGCAAAAGCTGCGGGTCACTCACGGGCAATCCGGTGAATGGATTGTAAATGGCAAGGGAATTCGCCTCCACCCCGGAGCTGGGGAGTATCTGCAGCGGGGCCGACAGGCCATCAGAAGATACATAACTTGTTGGGTACGGAGTATAGGTGGGGCCCGTCAAAGGTGTTATCGGTGAAAAAGGGGTACCTTGTATCACAAGCTGGGGCTGAAAAGGCGTGAGGGTGGAGTTTACCACCGGGGGCAGTATCCCGGGTAACAAGTCTGAAGTGGTGGAGCCGCAGGCAACGACAAACAGGAGGGTCAACAGGAAAAGACACAGGCCAAGTTCAAAGAATCTGCGGCGTTGTAAGGTCATGACGCGATTGTACCAAAAGCAAGGGGGCAAAATTACGTAGCAACAAAACTGATACAATTGCCGTCGCCATGTTAATCCTTGTTTCGTGTCTGATCTTTTTTATCACCGCTCTGGCCCTGGTGATCTTGCGGATCACACAGCCAAATGCGCGTTATTCGTGGCTGGTTGCGATCGCAGGGGGTATCCTGGCCCTGATGAGTGTCTTCCTCTGGCTGACACAAATGCCCATCATCCTCACGATGTTTGCCTGGCAACCCAATAGCCTGTTTATTAACCCAATCCTGTTCCAGGCAGACGGTCTTTCGTGGCCGTATGCCTTGAGTTTATCTGTCGTAACGCTTGGCGTGCTGCTCACAGTTGTTGCCCGGCCGGCATTTACCAACTCCTATACATGGGCCGGCACGCTTGCATTGGGCGCGCTTGGTTTGCTCGCTGTAACAGCAAACAACTCCCTGACATTGCTGCTCATATGGGGCACATTGGATCTCACCGAACTGCTCATACAACTGCGCGCCGTGGAAGGCGCTGCGAACAGTGAAAAGGTGGTGATCTCTTTTTTCACGCGTGCGCTCGGCATTGGAGTTCTATTATGGGCGAATATCGTCGGTGTTTCCTCGGGCGGTGCCTTCGATTTTATTTCCATCCCGCCTGCGGCCGGGCTGTATCTCATTATTGCTGCAGGCCTGCGCCTGGGAGTCCTTCCATTACACCTGCCCTACTCTCCTGAATCAACTTTACGACGCGGCTTTGGCACTTCACTGCGCCTGGTTTCTGCAGCCTCGAGTCTCATCCTGCTTTCACGCGTACCGGCAGAAAGCTTGAATTCAGCTTTTACTCCATTTCTGGTCACACTTGCCGCGATCGCGGCGACCTATGGTGGATGGATGTGGCTGCGCGCTCCCGATGAATTGAATGGCCGCCCTTATTGGATCATCGGCATGGCCGCGCTCTCGGTAACATCAGCATTGAATGGTAATTCAGCAGGCGCAGTGGCATGGGGTTGCGCGCTTGTTCTGGCAGGTGGCGCACTTTTTCTTTCATCGGTGCAGCAGACCTGGCTCAATCGAATTTTGATCATTGGCGCGTTCAGTCTGTCCTCACTGCCCTTCTCATTGACGGCCAGTGCGTGGTCGAATAACCCGGGGTTCTTCTCTGCATTCGCGCTGATTGCCCAGGTATTGCTGATCGCCGGATATGTGCGCCATGCGCTGCGTCCTGGTGGACGGGATACGCTCGACGCGCAACCCAACTGGACACGTACCGTGTATCCGGTTGGTATTGGCCTTTTGATCGCGGCGCAAATTTTACTGGGATTGATCGGCTGGGGTGGCGCCCTCCAGGTTGGGTCATGGGGTTATGCCTTGATCGTTTCGGTCCTGACCATTGCATTGGTTTGGGCGACGCCGCGATTTCGCATGCTTAACCCGATCCGGGCCCACTGGCTTGGCCCGGCCTCATCGAGCCCGGGAAACATATCCCGTGTTTTTTGGGGTATATATCGCTCGCTTGCACGATTAAGCCAGACCATCAATTCCACGCTGGAGGGCGATGGCGGTATTATGTGGACTTTATTATTCATCGTCCTTTTCGTTTCGTTGATGACACAGGGAGCTCCTTAAGTTGATGGCGAACGTATTTTCCTGGTTAATGGTGGTACTCATTCTCGCCACATCGGGCACCCTGCTCATACATCGGGATTGGCGCGTGCAACTCGGCATGCTGGCGTTGCAATACTTTGCGGCCTTCTGGCTTATCACGCGCCACCTGCCCTTTGCGATGGGTTCCGCCAAACTTGTTACAGGCTGGATGGTGGTGGCCGCGCTTGGCATGACGCGCCTGGGTCTCGCAACAATCGCAGAAGAAGAGAACAGAACCTTTAGTCCACGCGGACATTGGTTCCCGATCATTTTGATGGGCATTGTTGTGCTTGTGGCCGCGGGGGCCACCCCTCGCATTGAAGCTGTCATCCCTGGCCTGGGTTTGCAGGTCATTGCGGGGAGTCTGCTATTGATCGGTGCAGGTCTTGTCCACCTTGGCGTTACTGCAGATATCCTGCGCGTAACACTGGGTCTTCTAACCATGCTTACAGGGTTTGAGATCATTTATGCGGCAGTTGAGAGTTCCATCCTGGTGGCCGGCCTGCTGGCGATCACGAACCTGGGATTGGGATTGGTGGGATCGTATCTATTGATCGCGGATTCCTCTTCAGAGACCCTTGTTCAGGATGAACAATTATGAACGCGCCGATCATCTGGATTCTGATCCCGTTTCTGGGAGGCTTGGTCATTCTACTGGGGTTGCGCGAACGTCTATCTGCACTGGCAGGTGGCACGCTCGCCGCGGTTTTATCCATGCTTGCGCTCATCTTCCCCATTGATACGGCTTTGTTGGTCGGTTCGGTTTCCTTGAAAATATCACCATCGATCCAGTTCCTCGGGCGCAGTTTCGTATTGACCACTGCAGATGGACCATTACTTGCCATCATCTATGGCCTGGCCGCATTGTGGTTTTTTGGCACAGAAGCCTCAGGGATCGCACATCGTTTCGTTTCGCTTGGTTTGATGATCGTTTCCCTGCTGATCGCATCGATCGCGGTGGAGCCTTTTCTTTTTGCCGCGCTTTTATTGGAAATGGCCGCGATGCTTGTGATTCCCCTGCTTGTTCCCCTGCATCAAAAGCCGGGGCGCGGCGTGATCCGTTTCATCATTTATCAAACCCTGGCCATGCCTTTCATCCTCTTTTCCGGATGGATGCTGGCCGGCGTTGAGGCCAGCCCCGGCGATATCAGCCTCACGACCCAGGCAGGCACGATGCTGGGATTGGGATTCGCTTTTTTACTTGCCATCTTCCCGCTCTATAACTGGATCCCCATGCTGGCCGAGGAAACATCCCCCTATGCCACGGGTTTCCTGCTCTGGGTATTGCCCACCTTTACGATCATTTTTGCCCTCGGTTTTCTGGACCGTTATGCATGGTTACGCACCTCTTCACAACTTTCCACGGCCATTCAATTTGCCGGGGTTTTCCTGGTGGCAAGTGGAGGTTTTTTCGCGTCCACGCAAAGGCATATCGGGCGTATGATGGGTTATGCAGCCATCGCTGAGACCGGGTTGATCATCCTCACGATGGGATTAAAATCTGCAGAGATGCTTAACATCATCTTTCTGCTGCTGATCCCTCGTGGACTTGAACTGGTGATATGGGCTCTTGGGCTTTCGATCCTTAAGCGGGAGGTTTTTTCGCTGAAGTTCAGTGACTTGCAAGGGATGGCGCGCAAATATCCGATCGCCTGTGGTGCGATCATCATCGCTCATCTCTCGATGACAGGCTTTCCCATCCTGGCTGGGTTCCCCCCGCGCCTGGGTCTGTGGCAGGAACTTGCAGAGCGATCCCTGTTTATCTCGTTCTGGGTATTTCTTGGATTGCTGGGCTTATTGATCGGCGCGATCCGCACGCTGGCAGTCCTCACAATGGCGGAAGAAAATACAGACTGGCAGTGGAATGAATCCCGGGTACAGGCCGGCATGCTCGGGTTGGGTGTGATCGGGCTTTTCATTCTTGGGGCCTTTCCTCAGGTCATTCAACCCCTGCTTTCCAAACTGCCGACCATCTTTGAACACCTGGGCGGCTGAGCCTGCATGCTATAATTTTGTATTCAATTTCCCCAAGGTTTTCGGAGAGCAACATGGAATTCGAAGAGATCGTCAAAAGGCTTGAATGGCTGGATACACAACAGCGTCAAAACAAAGAGGCACTCACCAGGCTGGATGAGCGCCTGAGCTCGTTTGAAACAACGGTCAATGCCGTTTCAAAACAGATCAAAGCCATTGACAAACAGATGACGGATATTGCCCCCGCCGCGAAGCGTTTGGAGCAATTTGAGACCCTGCTTTCAAAACAACGCGCCGACATCATCAAATTTATCGAGGAGAATGAAAAGATCCGGCTGCAGAACGAGCGCGAGGCGGCGACCCGAATACAGGCCGAGCTGACGGATATCAACAAATCGGTCACACAGATCAAGACCACCACGATCGCCCAGGAATTTAAGAAACAATTCAAGGAGCGCGCCAACGAAATGGAGCGCATCGCCAACAACATGAACGACTTCAAGGCGCGCATTGAAGATGCTGTCCGTTCCAACGAGAGTATGCAGCACTCCCTGAAGGCCATGGACGAAACGCGCAAGAACGATCTGAAGCGCATTGCAGATATTCAGGGCGATATCACCGCCCTGCGTAAATATGCGGATGAAAACAAGGGAAAATCTGCTCTCAATGCCGACGGCATTCGCAACATGGAAAACCGTTTCTCGGACTTGCTCGCATCCGAGGCAGAACGCAGGCAGGCGCAGACGGCATTTTTTGAACAACAATCCCTCGGGCAGATCGAACGTGACCGCGCCTGGAAGGAATGGAGGGAAAAATACGACGTCTTCCTGAAGGAGGCGGGCAACCTCGATAGTCAGGTGCAAACCCTGGATGAAACCATGCGCGGCGCAAAGAAGGCACAGGAAGCCTACCTGGAGCTCAACACAAAACTTGAGCGCCGTATCGCCGAAGTCACCGAAATGCAGCGCCTTGCCGAAGACCGCTTGAGGCAGGAATGGATCGGCTTCAAGACCGACGATCAAAAACGCTGGACGGGCTATACCCTCTCATCGGAAGAATCCCTGCGCGATATTCGTAAGGATGTACAAAAGATCGAGGAGACCTCAACCACCCTGGGCGATGTAGCACAGGTGTTACAAGACCAGATGCATCAAACAACGGACACCACAGAGCAACAACTGCAGGAACTGATGAATGTTGTCCACGAATGGATGACATCCTACCAGCGCATTATGGGGCATGGCAAGAAAACAAAAAAGAAGTAGGCTTCAAAATCCCGCAGTGAGTGGCCTACGGGATTTTTCTTTAATTTTTTTCACCTGTTTACAGAAGGTTTGTGGTTAAATTAGCCGCATGAGAGTCATAGGCACGGCAGGGCACGTAGACCACGGCAAATCAACGCTGGTCGCCGCGCTCACAGGCATCTACCCAGACCGTCTCAAGGAAGAACAAGCGCGCGAGATGACGATCGAGCTTGGTTTTGGCTGGATGACCCTGCCAACAGGCGAAGAAGTGGGTATTGTGGACGTGCCCGGCCATCGCGACTTCATTGAGAATATGCTCTCAGGCATTGGAGGCATCGATGCTGTGCTGCTCGTCATCGCGGCAGATGAAGGCATCATGCCCCAGACCCGCGAACATCTTGCCATCCTCGATCTATTACAGATCCCCGGCGGGCTGATCGTTCTGACAAAGACAGACATCGCTTCGGATGACATCCCCGCAGGGGGCTCAACCTGGCTTGATCTTCTGGAAACTGATATTCGCGGCGCTGTGGCAGAGACCGTCCTGCGCGACGCCCCGATCATCCGCGTTTCAGCAAAAAATAAAACCGGCCTGGATATTCTCACGGCAGCGCTCGCCGGGATATTGAAGGAAACACCCGCGCGGCCCGATCTCAACCGGCCGCGCCTGCCCATTGACCGCGTCTTCAGCATGAGCGGATTTGGCACCGTTGTGACAGGCACTTTGAGCGATGGACACTTATCCGTCGGCGACGAAGT
Organism: uncultured Anaerolineaceae bacterium; assembly: GCA_964549865.1. Lineage (GTDB taxonomy): Bacteria > Chloroflexota > Anaerolineae > Anaerolineales > Villigracilaceae > Villigracilis. The sequence goes on along the minus strand of CAZJYB010000001.1, from coordinate 32,806 downwards.
GGAAATTCTACCGTCCGGCCACAAGGGACGGATCCGCGGTTTGCAAACCCACAGAAAAAAAGAGGAACGCGCCGTGCCCGCCTCGCGCACGGCAGTGAACATTTCCGGCATCGAAACGGAGTCCATCCGCCGCGGCGAAGTGCTCGTTCATGCGGGTCAATATCAAGTGACACGCCGGGTCGACGCGCGCTTCCGGCTGCTGAAAGACGCATCCACTTCTGTAGGCCATGGGGATGAAGTGAAATTTTTTGTGGGCGCAAGTGAAACCATCGCCACCCTTCGCCTGCTGGGCACCGACGCATTGGATCCCGGCGAGGAAGGCTGGATCCAGCTTGAATTGCGCGAGCCTCTCGTGACAGTGCGCGGGGACCGTTATATTTTGCGCCGCCCGTCGCCCGGCGAAACGCTCGGTGGCGGCATGATCGTGGATCACCAGCCCAGTGGCCGGCATAAACGGTTTGACGAGAAAGTTCTGAAATCCCTGTCTGCTCTTGCACAAGGCTCGCCTGCAGACGTTCTGCTGGAAGCCGCACTTGCACTCCACGCTGCAAGTATCAAGGAGATGGTCGCAAAATCCCGGCTCGAAGCGTCCAATGCTGAAGAGGCGTTAAGTGAGTTAATACAAAGCGGTCGGCTTGTTTTACTCGAAGAAGGCGCAGTAAAGATCACAGGCGACCTTCTTGGTATTGCGCTTCCCCAATGGAACAACCTGCGTGAGCGCCTGGAGGGCTCGTTGGACGCCTACCACGCGCAATTCCCCCTACGACGCGGGATGCCGCGCGAGGAATTGAAGAGCAAGTTGCAGACCGCGCCGCGCGTTTTCAATGCGGCGATCAAAAAGCTTGTGCGCGAGAATGTCCTTGTCGATGCGCAGGGGATCGTCTGCCGCGCCGGGCACGAAATAAAATTTGAGCTTGAGGATCAGGCGAGGATACAGGAATTGATGCGGAAGTTCGAGAAGGATCCATATGCCACACCGGGCATTAAAGAATGCCGGGCTGAAGTGGGCGATGAGGTCTTCAATGCCCTGATCGACTCGGGTGAATTGGTGCCCGTCTCGCAGGAGGTGGTCTTTCGCCAGAAGGATTATCAGAAATTGACCGAAATGGTGGGCACGGCGATCCGGCAAAAAGGGCAGATCACACTTGCCGAAGCGCGCGACATGCTGGGCAGCAGCCGGAAATATGTCCAGGCGCTCCTGGAACACCTGGACTCCAGCGGCCTGACCATGCGGGATGGGGACGCTAGAAAGTTACGGAGGTGAGTTTATGATCGCTTTCATAAAACGATTATTCGCGCCTCCCGTTTTTCAGGAAGATCAAAAAACGCATCAGGCCTATTTATTGCATGTCATATTACTGGCATTCATGGTCATGCCGGTTCCTTATGTCCTCTATATGCTCATTCAGAGGCCGGATGATCTGGGCAGAACGATGGCACTTTTTGCGGCTGAGGAAGTCATCAACATCATTTCCTTCATCATGCTCAGGCGCGGGTACGTTCGTGCCGCGGCGGTGATCCACATCGGCATGATCTGGCTGTTCTTCGCAGTGATCTCCGTCACGGGTGCCAGCATTTATGGGGTGGCTTACCTGCTTGGCAACGGCCTGGTGATCACCCTTGCAGGAATTCTACTAGGCGGGCGCGGCGCCCTGATTCTGACCCTGCTCATCATTATGGAAGGCGGCGCCCTGGTCTATGCGGAATTGCACGGCTGGGCTCCACCGGATATCCTTGATGACCCATTCTCGACATGGTTCGTCGGCGTCGTACTATTTTCAGTTGGTATGATCCTGCAAAACCTTTCCGCCCGCACAGTGCGGAACGCGCTGGCGCGTGCCCGCGCGAGTGAGGAGAGATACCGGCATATTTCACGGGTAAGCTCGGATTACACCTTTGCGACCGAAATAGACAGGCATGGAAATGCGCGTCTGAGCTGGGTGGCCGGCGCATTCGAAAAAATGACCGGCTACACGTACGAGGAATATGTGGCAAGCGGAGGCTGGCTCGGGCACGTCCATCCGGATGACGTTGAAAAAGATACGCTTGATATGGAAGCGCTGGCCAATAACCAGGATATTAAATCGGAGATACGCACTTTCACGAAAAACGGCGAGATCCGCTGGGAGCGTATCTTTGCACATCCTGTTTGGGATAAGAAGGAAAACCGCCTGACTGGGATCATAGGCGCAGTACAGGACGTGACCGAACAAAAACATGCTGAAGAAATCCTCAGACAGATCCTGCTGCAACAAGCCGCCATTTTGAACAATATTCCCGATATGGCATGGTTGAAAGACAAGGAGAGTCGCTATATCGCGGTTAATGAACAATTCGCGCGGGTCGCAAATTTGGACAAGGATGAAATTATCGGAAAGACGGATCTTGACATATGGAAGAACGACTTCGCTCCAAGGTATCGCGAGGACGATCTCTTCGTCATCAATACACAGCAGCGCAGATCGATCGAGGAACAGCAGCAGGATGGCAGCGGAAGGGTCTATTGGGTGGAGACGATCAAGACTCCCATCTTCAATGAGGCCGGTGAGGTCATCAGCACCACCGGGATCGCGCGCGATATTTCAGAGCGTAAACAGGCCGAAATGCTCGAGCAAAACAGGCGCATTGTGCTGGAAAAAATAATCGCGCTTGGAAAGCTCGTTACGCAAGCCGATAGTCTCCGTTCGACGATCAAGAAGATCTGGCACGGCGTTCGTGATGATCTGGGCTTCGACCGCCTTGGCATTTACCTGTACAATACCGAGCGCAAATCCATGGATGGCACGTTTGGCACAAGCAACCTGGGCGAAATGATCGACGAATGGCATACCTCATTCCCGATCGGGTTTACATTTGCAAATTTACTGCAGAACCCGAACGGGGTGTATTTCACAAAAAATTATTACGTTGAAAATAATATTCCGGAAGGCCATGAAATGTACGGCGTAAAGGATTATGTCGCCGTGGCTGCATTGGCGGGGCAAAAACCTGTGGCCGTCATCTGCGTAGATCATGGCATCACACACCGCCCCATCCCATCGGAACAATTGGAAGCCCTGCGTTTATTTGCGGGGTACGCCGGCCTGGCGATTGAAAATGCGCGCCTGAATGAAGCGATTCAAAAGGAACTATCCCAAAGAAAGGCCTTCATTAAAGAACTTGAATCGAAGAACGCGGAATTGGAAAGATTTACCTACACCGCTTCACACGATTTGAAGGCTCCGCTTGTGACCATTGTTGGATTTCTTCGCTATCTTGAAAGGGATGCCCAATCGGGAGAATTCACCAAATTCAAACAGGATCTTGAGAGAATCGAGCAGGCGGCAAATAAAATGCAATACCTGCTCAAAGATCTGCTGGAACTCTCGCGCGTTGGACGGTTGATGAATCCGCCGGTTGAAATTTCCTTCGACGAGATCGTGAAGGAAACACTCGAGATCATGCATGGCCAGATCAAGGCGAGAAACGTATTGATCGAATTCAAGAATGGCAATGTAACGGTGAAATGCGATCGGGCGCGCATTGTTGAGGTTATGCAAAACCTGGTCGACAACGCCATAAAATTCATGGGCAGCCAGCCCAGGCCGCATATTGAGATAGGCACGTTGAACAACGATGATAATGAAACGGTTTTCTACGTAAAAGACAACGGCATCGGCATCGAGCCTGAATATCACGACAAGATTTTCGGGTTGTTCAACAAGCTCAGTACCGACTCGGAAGGCACCGGTATCGGCCTGGCACTCGTCAAAAGGATCATCGAAGTGCACGGCGGGCGCATCTGGGTGGAGTCACAGCCCGGCAGCGGCACAACGTTTTATTTCACTTTATCATTGGCAAACCAATAGACTGGAGCAACCATGTGTGGAAGATTTACCCTGACCATTAACCCCGGGGAATTGCAGGAGGCTTTTCCGGACTTCACGTTTCCGGAACAATTTGCACCGCGCTTTAATATCGCACCAACACAACCCGTACTGGCCATCCCGAACGATGCAAGGAACAAGGCGGATTTTCTTTTGTGGGGATTGATCCCATCGTGGTCAAAGGATCCGTCGATCGCGAACAAACTGATCAACGCGCGCGGAGAAACCATCGCGGAGAAACCCTCCTTTCGCGGCGGATTTAAATACAAAAGATGCCTCATTCCTGCAGACGGATTTTATGAATGGAAGGTGGAGCCAGGCAGCAAAACAAAGACGCCATACTTTATTCACATGAAGGATCGAAAGCCCTTTGCATTCGCCGGTTTGTGGGATGAATGGCAATCTCCCGATGGCGGCGCGCTGCGCACCTGTACGATCATCACCACCGAACCCAACGATCTGATGAAACCTCTGCACAACCGCATGCCGGTCATCCTGCATCAAAAGGATTACGCAGACTGGCTGGATGCTGCGCCTCGCACGCCCGATAGCCTGCTCCATCTCATCAAGTCTTTTCCAGCCGATGAGATGTCCGCCTACCCCGTCTCGATCATGGTGAACAGCCCCGGCAACGACCGCGCCGAACTGATCCTCCCCTCCAATTGATCGCGATCTCTTCTCGATGAAATTTCGCGACCTGCTTGTTCAACGCCTCCCCGCGCTGGCTTCACGCGACTTTGCCATTTTCTGGCTGGGGCATCTCCTTTCGCTGGTTGGCACATCCATGCAAAGCACGGCCCAGCCCCTGCTTGCTTATCGCATCAGCGGACGGCCCTTTGACCTGGGCCTGATCGGTTTTGCGCTCACCCTTCCCACCTTCTTTCTCGCCATACCGGGTGGCGTCCTCGTGGAACATGTGGACAAACGCAAAGCGATTATCTTCATGCAGATCATCATGATGATCGACACCTTCATACTTGCGTTCCTGACCCTGAGCGGACAGATACAGATCTGGCACATTGTGTTGTTGTCTTTCATTCTCGGTATTGCAACTGCCTTTGAGATCACAGCGCGGCAGGCCATGTTAATTGAGCTGGTGGGACGTGAAGCGCTGCCCAATGCGATTGCCCTGCAATCGACTGCATTTAATATGTCGCGGGTGCTTGGGCCGGCCCTGGTTGCACCCGTCTTGCTGCTTTCCATCGAAAACGGCGAAGGGTGGATCTTTCTTTTGAACGGCCTCAGCTTTGTGGCGATCATTATCAGCCTGACCTTCGTAAATGCCATATACAGGGCGCCCGTCGAGCCGCGCACACGTCCCATGCTGGACGAACTACGCGAAGGCACACAGTATCTTATCCAGAATTCATCTGTGGGATTCCTTATCGTCATCGCGGCCATGTTTGGTATTTTTGGTTTTCCGATCATCCAGCAGCTTCCGGTGATTTCAAAAGACCTGCTCAGCCAGGCCACGGATACCCGCGCGCTCGTGGACGTGCGCAACAGCATGATCTATACCGCGCAGGGAGCAGGCGCATTGATCGCGGCATTCATGATCACATTCAACAATTCGTCCCGCTGGCGCGGGGTCCGTCTCGTGGTTGGGCAGGCCGCGTTCATCTTCGGCATGATGGCGATCCCTTTTTCGCGGTCCTTGTGGCCCGCCATGATCCTGATCGCATTAATGGGTTGGGGCGCGGTCACCCAGCTCGCCACCATGAACACGCTCATTCAATTACAGGTGCCGAATGCATTGCGCGGACGCGTCTTCAGCATGTACCTGTGGGCGCTCCAGGGGATTGCACCTTTTGGAAGCCTGCTGGTCGGCTGGATGACCCAGGAACTTACACTCTCAACCACCGCCCTCATTTGCGGAGCGACCTGCCTGGTCGTGATCGGCGGGATCCATTTATTTCAGCCGAACATCCGTAAATCGGAGGGTTAACGCAGGATTAGCGTTTGATCGCAAACTTGACTTCGATTTTTTGCCCATGTTATGATGACCGCCATGCAAAAGGATTTCAAGGAAGACGTACCTTCTCCAAGCGAACCACAAAGTAATATAGAGCAGGAAATTCCACTCCCTTCCAAAAGCAGGCCGGGTGTTTTATCAGGTTGGATGAACCGCCTTGCGCAAATGGGGGTTGGCGAATCCATCCTGCGCGCCGGGACAAACCTCTTTTCGATCCTTGCGATCGCCATCGTTGTATGGCTTGTGCAAATATTTTATCGTCAGACGCCAAGCCTGACTGCAATGAACACCACGCAGGCCTCAGGTCCGGCCCCGACCGCCGCCGTTGTGGACATTAACTCGATCCCCGCCCTGGACGACCCGGCAATTGTAGGAATTTCACGTAGTGCCCAGCTCCATACAAATATCCCTTCGCGGCCGCGCGACGAGCTTACGATGTACACGGTCGAGGACGGCGATACTGTCTTCGGCATTGCGGAAAAATTTGGCCTTGAACCTCAAACCGTATTGTGGAGCAATTACAACTCGCTGTTGGATTCTCCACATTCGTTGAAGCCGGGCCAGGAATTGATCATCCTTCCGGTCGACGGTGTCTATTGGGAATGGCTGGGCGGGATCCCCTTTGGGGATTGGGCCAACTTCTACGGCGTCGAGCCGGCCGCCATCATCGAGTACCCCGGAAATAATATTGATCCCAATACCGTGGGTGATTATGAGAACGCAAATATCAAGACCGGTACGTGGTTGATCATCCCCGGTGGGGAAAGGGAATTTGTAAATTGGAGCGCGCCGCTCGGCGTAACCCGTGAAAATCCCGCTTCCGCGCGCGTGCTGGGGCCAGGTGCATGTGAGGCCATCAGCGGCGGTGCGGTTGGATACGGCACCTATGTTTTCCCAACCAACAAACATTTTATTTCCGGTTTTGATTATTCTGAAAAGGCGAACCATCGCGGCATCGACCTTGCCGGCAGTGAAGGCGAGGGCGTGTATGCGGCAGATGCAGGCGTGGTCGTATACTCAGGTTGGAACAATTACGGCTATGGCAACATGATCATGATAGACCACGGCAATGGTTTTCAATCCTTGTATGCACACTTAAGCGCGCTGTATCGCGGCTGTGGTCAAAGCGTGGGCCAGGGGGAAGGCATCGGCGCGGTCGGCTCCACGGGCCGTTCCTCCGGCGCGCATTTGCATTTCGAGTTAATGGCCGGCGCAAAAGTAAACCCCTGGGATTACCTGCCGCCGCCCTAGTCCTTGCAAAAGCAGATGGCCTATACTATAATTTCGGTCGCTTCCCGGGCGCGTAGCTCAGCTGGTTAGAGTGCATGTATCACACACATGAGGTCGGGGGTTCGAGCCCCTCCGCGCCCACCTAATATATAGGCGATAATAATTAAAAAGACGACTCCCCTGCCAAATGTGGCGTTCGTGATGATCCTGGCAGCAGGCGAACCGTGTCGTATGGCAAGTATCCTAAATCACTATACTTCCTTCTTTGTTACCGCTACTGTTGTTCCGTGATCGGGCCAAGCCAGGCGTTGTTCATTTTGTGCGAGGGAGATGTAAGGTGTTGTCCAACGGAAAACCCATTTTGCATCCTCAGGCTTTAGATTGATACAACCATGCGAACGACGCTCGCCAAAATCGTTATGCCAGAATGCACCGTGAATGGCAATGCCATCTCCATGGATCATGGTAATCCATGGCACACCCGGGGTGGAGTAGCCCGCCGCAGAACCTCCGCCACTCATGTTCAGAGAAATGATCTTCCAATGTGTATTTAGATCGCCGGTCGGTGTCGCCCAATTATCCACTGCCTCACCAGCCGCGTTGAATTCCGCGCCGCTTGAGATGCGGCAGAAATACACCTCGTTATTACCTTCCATGCAGGAAAGGGATTGATACGTCAGATCGGTAACAATACGTTTCTCATTTGGATCGATGGTCGGGTTGATTGGGGCAACGTCCTCCTCGGTTAAGATCTTTAATCCGGCGCCGTCGCCCCAGAAGAGATCGCCAAATCCATATCCATGACCGGGATTCTCGTTCCAACGATATTCTACAAAGCCGTTATTTTGACGGACTTGATCGAACCATAATACCTGACCGTAATACAAGCGCGGTGGAAAGTTATATTGGATCAGGCTTTGGATCCACGGAGAAACCGGAGCACCTTCAAGGGCCAAGTCAATATAGGGCACGGTCACTTCCGCCCAAAACCCGGCCTGCCCTGCCGGCATCTCTGCTACAGGTGTGTTCGGTAAATTCCGGGTTGGCTGTACGCGTGAAGACCATACATACCCTTGCGGGACTTCAAGATATTTCTGATTCGTCAATCCGATGGCAGTACCCACCACCTCCCGCGTCCACTCGATCAAGTTATCATCATATAACGTGCTGACCGGTGTGCCCACCAATGGGTCATTGGACGGCCGGCTGCGCACATCGGTCATTCCAGTCATACGACCAATGATCTCACTTGCGGGAAATTGCGGTAATCGCTTTGGCGTATAGAGAGTTTCAAAGTCAAACGGCCTGAACGCAAGCGCGCCCAGCCCAACCCCCGTAACCTTCATAAAATCACGACGAGAAACTATTTTCTTCATGAGTCGCCTTTCAGTAAGTAATGTCTCTTTGACAAACGTTCATAAAAACATTCCTGAAAATAAAATCAGCGTCACAGCCAAGTGAGTTGGGCAGCAAGTTCCCTGGACTATGGCGCAACGCCAGCTTGTGTTTCTCCACCAACAACTTCGTTCACTGTTTTTATGACCAGACCGTTATTGCTTTGTTGCTTGTCCAGCCAGGCTGCAAACCTTGAAAATGTGTCGAGATCAACCGAAAATTTATCGCAATCATCACATACATGATGGAACACAAAAATCGCCCACCCTCCCCCTTCGTCTTCGACCTGCTGGACGTAACGAAACATCTTCGAAAATGTCGTGTCATCCACGATATAAGGCATGGCCTGCAAGGTGAAGGCATCACCCGCGGGGATGACTTCAGGACCATCTATCACAATCCGCGCGCTGTTATATCCACATTCTTTTACAGCCTGTTTGGCATGTTCGTCATAATATCCATAGGGATATGCAAACGACGTTATTTCAAAGCCGTAAGCCAGAAGATTTAAACGATCCTGACAGACCACGCGTTTCAGTTCCGGGCCGGCCACATCAGATAGCTTTGTATGAGTGAGAGTATGACCACCGATCTCATTGCCGTCCTGATACAAATTTCGCAGTTCATCTTCCGTCATATAACCGGGCAGGTTCATTAATTCGCTGGAAACGTAGAATGTGGCGTGCAGATTGTTCTCTGCCAGGATAGAACGCACCGCATAATTATCCGCATCGCCATCATCGAAGGTCAGGCTGACAACTGTATTCTTAAATGTTAACCCTCCCTTTGTGGGCACTGAGGTTGGCTGGACGACAGGCGCAGTACCACAACCAAGGAGAATAAAAACAATTACTGAGGCTTGAAAGATATGCAGATATTTCATGTTCGGCTCGAATACTGACTTAGGGATACGTCTTTTCCAGCCATTCTGCTGGGTTTACCTGCACACCTCCGGCCCACACTTCCCAATGCAGGTGCGGCCCAGTGGTACGGCCTGTTGCACCGCCAAGACCAATCAATTGACCGGGCTGAACCATATCGTTAACTTGAACCAAAACCTCAGAGAGATGGTCATAGGCCGTATACACGCCCCAACCGTGATCGATCACTACCACATTTCCACGTACTGTTAATAAGCCGGTATAAATCACTCTTCCTGTCGCCGAAGCATACAACTCGGTACCGACCGTACCGCAGAAGTCCAGGCCCCCATGAAAATAATCATACGTGCTTCCGTTGTAAGACCGGCGATTGCCAAAAAGTGAAGGCCAGCAATCGGTGAATTGTGACGGCACAGGACTGACAAACAATCCGTTCCACATTTTTTCCGGTGAGACAGTGGCTCCCAGAGATGCCCATAACTCATTCTCCGGTCCTGTGACGGCCGGGTCTACAGTGACCGGATCCACCGTCAGGCTTGGGTCATAAGCAAAATCTGCGCTTTGAACCACCACATTTTGAGCAAAGGCAAAATGCTCTCCATTCGATAGCTCCCCTTGCACTGCGAGAGGGTACACTCCCGGCGGCGTCATGGCATGAATACCCTGCAGAGCAACATAGCCATCGCTTTCAGGGAAAAAATTAAGAACACGGTCATCGAAGGAACCTGTCATTGAAATTCCGGGCGGGGCTGATACCCGGATCACTGTTGTACCCCCCTGGAGCATGAGGCCTGGGTCAACCTGGACTTGACCGATGACCTCCGGCAGCCCCAAAGGAGTCGTTGATTGTGAATCACCGCCAGCAACTTGAAGTACGTCACCGGCTAAACCAGCCCATGTTCCAGGCAACTGGTTGTCTAGTGTCAGCGACCATACATCTTCGTCATGCAAGACGGCCAGTTCCAACAACGACTGGCCCTCAGCTGTATTTACACGCTCCACAGGTTGGAGATTTTGACTTTCCAATACCGGTACAATGAAACTATAGCCAGAATACAGATCGGCCGGGCTGACCAGGTGATTCAAGCGTATAAGGGTCTCCGTTGAAACGCCGTAATAACGGCCAATACTGTGAAGTGTGTCTCCATAGGCAACCGTGATCGTGGTTAACTCACCATCCACGCCTATCAAACCAGGGATGATCAGCCTCGCGCCGAGAGTCAGTTGGCTTGCGTCGCTGATATCGTTTTCCTGCATCAGGTCTTCGATGGCTACACCGAAGCGCGCCGCGATCTGCCAGAGCGAATCGCCTTCCTGAACGATATAGTATGGCCCGTTCGGTTCTTCAACCTGAGCCCTTACCGAGGAGTAACCGGGAACAGATATTACGATCGTGATCAATACAAGTAAACAAATTCGTTTGAACATCACTTTTCCTTCAATATCGCCAGATAACCTTTTTTCTTGACCGCTGCTATGATCTGTGCTTCTGTAAGTCGGGATTCGTCATACTCGATGACCATTTCCAATTTATGGTAACTCGCGTTGATCTCTTTGACGCCGTCAAGCAAGTCTTCAAGGCTTTCGAGTTTCATTGCACAGTTGGCACAATGCATGTCTTCCACGCGGAAGGTACTTTTGATCATGATTACCTCTCTATTCAAAAACGATCTGCCCAGTATACATGCCCATCGAGCAGGTAAAGAACATTTCCGTCCCTTTTTCCTGGGCTGGAATATCCACTTGTACACTTCCAATCGGCGGAAGCATTGTATAAAAATCCAGGTCGGGGATGATGAAAGCAAGTACACAGGAATAAACGCCATCTGTAACAAGATTCAATTTAAGATCCTTGCCCGCTGGGGCTTTCAATGTAGATGGGAAATACCCGCGATTTTCTACATTGAGAACCAGTTCACCTTCAGGGATGGAAGGTTGGGAGGGTTCCGTTACGGGCGCTGCTGATAGACTTCTGGCCGGAAACAGGTTGCGTGTCAAGTTGGAGAACGAAAGAGGCGAGCCCATTAGGTTAAGTCCACCATTCAAAGTGTAAAATCCCAGGACCAGGACGATGACTGCGACAAATCGCATAAAGAATTTTTCGAGTCGGGCGCCAAGCTCGGTGGTCAGGTATGCAACAAGAAAAAATACTGGGCTTGTGCCAAGGGTAAACGCAAGCATGAGTGCCGCGCCCATCGCGACACTACCAGTACCAAGCGCAGTTGCCATCATTGCTTGCGTGATACCACACGGAATGAAAACGGTCAGCGCACCAAGGAAAAGAGGCGTAAAGGTATCTGTCCCTTTGGCAGTACGACGGATATAACGCGTGATAAATTTGGGCGGTTCAATGGAAAAGTAACGGAAAATGGGATGCACATTAAACATGCGAAGCGCATTACCGATCATGAAGATGCTGATCGCGATCATGAGAACGGCGCGACTGGTTGGGCTGAATGTAAAATACGACCCAAGCCAGCCAAGCAGCGCGCCAAGCAAGGTATATGCAACCAGTTTTGCAATGAGAAACAGGAATATGGGAAAGGCGCTATTCGTGTGTAGATTCGTTTTAAGCCTTTCTTTTTTGCTTTGCGCAGTGTGCTCAACATAATCCTGCTCGATCTGATGAGCAAGAGAACTTGCCAGCAGACCACCCTGCAACGCGAGGCAACTTAGACCTCCAGTAGTGAGCCCCGTAATGAAGGCAACAACAAGTTGACTCCATGCGCCAGAGTCCGCGCCTGGGTTAGATGATTGCGTGTTTGGTTGAAAAGCGATCAATACAAAAACAGCCGCAACCATCACAACACCAAGTGTCACAATTATGACTGGATCAACAGATGGACTTAATTTTTTTGATGACATGGAACTCTCCTAAATAATTATTGTATGTTTACTGTATCTTATAAGATTATTGACGCCACAATGTTAATTTTCGCTTAAAATCTCGCGAATATGCCTTAACAGCAACTCGCTTAGAGGCATTGTCCATTCCACATTTCCTTCAGCAGAATAGGGCGTAGAAATATACCAGCGGTTTTGCCCTGACGGATCAATTACATAGACTCCAGGCGTGTGCACTATTTCATTTCCGTCAGGGTTGGGTACCATTGCGATCGAGTAATCTTTCCACACAGGCTCAAGAGTATTGCGGTTTCCTGTGAGAAAATGCCAATTCGGAATCTCATCAAGACGCCATTCCTCGGTTGCTTTCAATACTTCGCCAGCATTGGATGCTTCGACATTCACATTGACACCTAAAAAAACGACCTGATTTGCCTCATTTTGATCAAGCTGTCGGTAGGCGTCCCGCATATCGGCGGCAGTTAAGGGACATGTATCCTCACATTTGCTGTCCATAAAAGTCAGAACAACAACTTTTCCTTGGAAATCAGAAAGACTGACGAATGTTTCGTTCTGATCCATCAAGCGAAAGTCTGGCGCTTCGCCGCTGAGTTCGGTTCCTTCATAGTTCGAGCTGCGTTGGCCGCAGGCGCTCACAACCAGGAGAATGGCTGCTCCAATGAGAAATGCCCATACTGCTCCAAGCGCCTGGTGAGGTCCTTTAGGCAGAACTAGGGACTGTTTGGTCTGGCAGTTATCCACCATTGAAATTCGCGTTCCTCTCTGCCCCATTTGCTTTTAATGAACTCGAGAACTGCCTTACTTTCATCTTCTGTTAATTTGTCTTTGAAGGCCGGCATTTTTGAATTATATGACGGATCACCTCCATTCAGAATGATGCTCATCAAAAGTTCGTCCGCATGATGCCAGGTGTGACCCGAACTGTCGTGTGGCGGGGATGGCAGTGAACCGTCCGGTAATGTCTGTTTCCAACTTGCTGCACCTTCGAGAGCTGCACCGTGGCATAATGCACAGTATTGGGCATAGAGTACTTCTCCCTGGGCTGCTATTTCTGGATTAAGAGTCGGCAAGGACGGGACGGCAGTTTGGTTGATGACGACCGGTCGGTTGACCGGTCGACCAAGTTGAAAGAACAAAAAGGCGGCCCCCAGGATGGAGACTAAACCAATAATCCACATACGCCAATTTTTCGTCATACTTTCAAACCTGCCTTCGTCAACTGATCCTCGATCTTACTGGCATAATCAGCAAACGTATCCTTCAAATTAGGATACACGAGCCAGGCAATCGCAACCCCAAAGAACAAGCCACTTATCAAACGCGCCCATGAATTGAAGGAACCGAGCGCATCGCCCGCGTAAAAAGTTGACGGAAAAATACTGCCTGTTAGACTCACCAGCCAGGCATTCGCATCGCGAAAGCCTTGTCCAATGCCTGCCAGATCGCTCAACATGTGAGTGCCACCATCAATCGCCATGGGCGCAAGGAACAAGGCAAATGCCCACAGCGAAAGAGGTTTTAATTTACGAAAAAGACCATACAAGACACCCGCCAGCAAAATACTGCTGTACATGGCAGCCATGCGATCAGACCAGGCGACCTTCCAGCCCATTTCGGAATTGCCAATAAATTGACGCAAAAGAAACGGATTGGTGACATTGGCACCAGCAGCTTGAATCTCGCTCAGAGAATACATCGCCTGATTCCCAAAAAGAAAAAATGATCTTTGGGGCATTTGATGACATTGGAAAGAGTAAAAAAGATATATGGCCTTTCCTGCACCACTCCAACCCAATTGCATAAAGACAGGAGCCAACCAGGGCAAAACCACCCATATGGCAATCAATACATTTAAGAACAACAACCAGTGGCGCGCAAACTCCATCGCAATGCGCTTAATCAACACGATCCGCTGGGTTTGAGATGGCGAACGAGGAATGACGGAAGAAGTGTTCACGGCAAGGCTCATTTATCTGACCATGAGAGGCCATTGTCACGGCTTGCGAAAACCTCCCCTTGATCGTTGACTGCAATAACATGATCTGCATCCAACGGGCTGACTGCAACTGCCAGCAACACGCCGGCCAACCCCATAGACTTCCAGCTTTGACCATTATCGTCCGAAACATAAAGCCCGGCCAATCCGCCAAGAGTGGTCACATATAAACGCCCATTTGCATGGACGTAAGTCAACGCAATCGCGCCGTCGTCAGGGACATTCTGAACAACCGCCCAGATGTGTCCTCCATCCAGACTTTGCCATAATCCGGCCTCACCTGCCGCGATATATAGGGTTTCGGAATTCTCACTTATCGTCAAGTTAAATGTCGAAGGCGGCGCGCTATCAGATAACAGAGTCCATGTGCTGCCACCATCATCTGATCCAAAAACCCCAAAGCCGGCAACATGTGCATATACTTGACTGGAATTCTCTGGGTTTACTGTAAATCCATGAATATCCGAACCAGGAAGATTTGTTGTAACCGATTCCCAAGTTGTACCGCCATCAATGGATTTGAAGAAAACATCATGCCCGGCGGCGTACATAATTTGGGGATCGGAGGGTGGAAATGCCAGGGCCATCGCGTCGGCTTGATCCAGCGTAGTTGACTCCCAATCCTTTCCGCCGTTGTGACTGACGAGCAAACCACCATGATGTCCAAAGAAGATCGTTTCCGGCTCAGTTACTGAAAAGGCAAGCGAATGGAAGTCACCTGTCGTCAATCGACTAATGGGGCGGACTGCGTTGTTTTCAGACTGCCTGTTGGAAAATACAAGCCAAAGACTAAAGACAAGCGTCAATATTAATCCCGCTGACATCAGCCAAAGAACTGTCGTTTTCTGCCGGCGTTTCCTGCGAAGAAGTTCTTTCCGTTTAATCATGGTTTACCTCAATTTTACAAACAAACTTTTTATCATTATGGGACATTTTGCATCAGCTCTCGGCAGCTCTGGACCATTTGATTTGTAATTTTGTTGCGTAAACCGAAGATGTCGAGCATGCCGTTCATTTCCATGAAATTTCCATTTATCAGGTAAAGCAATATCCCAATATTAAGGACGAGCAAAAGAAAAACCAGGATAAACATGACGATTAAGATGATCGTCTGACGACTATTGGAAACGGGCATGGTGTTCATTAGGTCATTCTCCTATCAAATCAACAGGGCAACTTGGATGGCTTTCGTTCACTTGAGTATTTGTCTAACATATTGATCTATCTGGCTGGCATTCATGACTCCAACCTGGATTCGAGCAATAGTTCCATCTCGATTGATGAAGATACTGGTTGGTATGCCAGGGGTCTGATAGAGTCTCTGGGCCACCGTTCCATCCGTATCCAAAAGGACCGGGAAGGTAATATTAAATTCATTGATGAACGCCTGAATGTCCGGCAGGGAATCTGAATAGGTGAGGTTTACTCCCAAAACCATAAAGCCTTCGGCTTTATGCGCTTCGTAAGCACGAATTAATTCAGGCATTTCTTCCCTACAGGGTACGCACCAACTTGCCCAAAAATTGATCAGCACAGGCTGGCCGCGAAATTGAGAGAGGCTGACTTCTGTGCCATCAAGCCCTGCCAGCGTAAAGTCCGGTGCCTGGCTGGCAACTACATTTTGCTGCGAGTCTCGCCAGTGCGGAAACAGCACTACAGCAACAATCACACTGATTGCCAAGACTGTTACAACCAGCACAATATACAGAGTTCGTTTACGCAATCGAATTCGGCCATCAGAAACTTCCATCTTGTTGCTTTACCTGCCTTCTCAAAGTACGCCCGTATTCAGCGTCCAGTTGGTAGCACGCTATACTTGATCTACCCAAATAGTAAATCAAGGCAAAGTCAAAATTACCGATCGCGCCGGTTTGATCTTGACAGAGATAAAATAGAGGTCTTATGCTTTGGGAGGAGGGGCTAGAATTACGAGATGGATTATTCGAGTTACAGGATTTGAATTTGAAAATTGCTCACTATCCCCCGATAGCGCAACATCAGTAGATTCAGGAACCAAAAAGCCACATACCGTGGAAAGTGGACAAACTGCATCACAGCAAGACTCAGAATTGTCATCAACCATGCTTCCATGAGTCATATCGCCTTCGGAATTGGAAATTTGAAGGCTTGTTAGAGCGCCCATATGCATCGTTTGCATGGACAACATATGATTGGACATTGGAAAGAGTCCAACCATAAGTGCAAATCTTAGCGTGATGCGCAACAGTTTTGCCATGATCAAACGTGATTATACCGCCGGAAAAATATCGGCTAAATCCTCTAATAAACTCCTAAGGTCACATATATTTGGATTCCCATGGTTTAGGGTTCGACATGGATAATCATCATCAAGCCGCCGCCACCTTGCTCCTCAACATTGTTATTCGTCATGTGATGCGGGATGTGACAGTGAATAATCCAATCGCCTGGCTCAAGCGCCGTCCAGATCACATCGTAACGTTCTCCCGGACCAACGTTTACAGTGTCCTTGATCAATTGAGATAACTCAGGGACAGGGTTGCCATCGGTTGCCACAATTGTAAACGGCCCCCCATGTACATGCATGGGGTGGATGAAGTTATTGTTACTACCAATGAAACGCAACAGCAGGCTTTGCCCGACTCTCATTTGAATTGTATCGGTGGACGGATAAGCCTTGCCATTGATGGTAAAGAAATTTGGAAGAGCGCCTTCCATGAGCATTGCGGGATATGTATAGCCTTCGCGTTCCAGCCACTCTTGCAATTGGATCGTATATTCGAGATCGTAAGCAGGCGCGGAAGCAGTCTCCGCAGGGTCGATGATGAGCGCACCGTACATCCCCAGTGCCTGCTGACGGTCTGACTGTTGATGTGAGTGGTAGAAGTACGTCCCCGCCTGACGTGCGGTGAATTCGTAGACATACGTGTGGCCCGGCTCAATCGGTGCCTGCGTAATGTCAGCCGCGCCGTCCATCTCGTTTGCCAGGATCATCCCGTGCCAATGCACACTGGTCGATTCTGGCAGATTATTTGTGACGTTGAAACGTACGCGATCACCTTGTGCAATATGGATGCGCGGTCCTGGCACCTGTTGATTGAAGGCGTACGCCATCACCTGTTCGTACGGCAGGATATTCCATTTGATGACGGACACGTCGAGGTCAAACACTTTTACACCGTTTTCCAGGTGTGGCTCGAGTGTTCGGTCACCCTGTGCATCGGCCGGCGCAGTGTAGCTTACGGTGCCGGGGTCCACTGCCGACATGTGACGCATGGACTCCCCTGGCGTATCACGTAACATGATCATACCGGGTGGCATAATTACGCCGCCTACATCGCGTACGCCAAGCGCCAGGTTTGTCGTCGAAGCTGAATAGATAATGGCTGATACGAGAACGATTATCGAGAGAAAATTGACGACCGCGATCTGCGCCGGTGTTACCCGCATGGCAGGTTCCAACTCATCCTTACCCTGCTGCTTACCTACATGCGAGTCGTGACTTTTGCTTTTGGCTTTCGCCTTATCTTTTGCGACTGCTTTTTTTTCATGATGGCTGTCAGCCATGTTTGCATGATGTCCCTTTGCATCCGACCCACCTGTATGACCCTGTTCTGCCGGCGCGACGCTGACACCGTCTGAATACACCAGCTCTCCGCCAAGCCAGGCTTGAAACAATATCAAGCCAAGCACCAGCACGGCAACAATTAAGTAAGCCCACCCCAGTCCCTGCAGCTGGTTGAATATAAGCCAACGCCAGACGGTCAATCCGGCAACAGCCGCAAGGACTGTGAATCCGACCTTCATATGTCGGTGAACGCGCTCGTGCACGGCATGTTCGATCTTTGCGCGATTCATATCAAACATGCCCGCGACGACCGCCAGAGTTGCGCCAATAGCCGCACCAAACAACGCCCACCACCCCGCTGAAGACAAGGTCTTGCTACTGATCAGATAGCCAAAAAAATCTGCGAACACCGAGAGCGTGACAAGCGCAATTGGAAAATGCACGATAGCTGGATGAATTGGTATCATTGGACCTCCAAAATGGAACTTTATCTTTCCGGACAATTACCCGGTGAACATGAAATTTAGCTATGTAAGAATATCTTAAGTGAGGGTTCACTTCTTCGCATCAGCATCAGCACCTGGACCGGTCATGGCATTACGTTTTACCAGGTTTATGGCCCATCTCTGAATGAGACTTTGGCTTGGGCTTGGATGAAGAAGCGGATTTTGGAACCCATTGTGAGCGTTCAATTTCCATGCTATGCCCGCCTTTCCCAAGCGCCCGATCCGTACCCATACCATGTTTGAGACCCTTATTGACCAGCCACACATTCACGGGATAGCTGGCCAGCAATCCTGCGGCTACCGCAACCGACATCACGCCCCAAAACACCAACTGCGTGGGGTCCATGGCCCGCATATCGCGGCCCATCATCAGTTTTATCATCACCGGGAACATGGCGGCCATCATGAAGTTCATTGAGATCCATTCCGGCATAAGCGACATGCGGACGGCTTTCCAATAGGATCCACCCATCATATCCTTCATAAATAATGATTGGAAAATAAGCAGACCGAATGCAAAGCCGGCGACATACTCCACGATCAGATCGATCCACATAGGCAAACCCAGCAAACCGGTGATCACGGCTGCGAGTACAATGCCAGTTGCATCGCCGGCGACACAGTGAATAGTGGAACCCAGCCCCTGTTTCCATAAGGGTTGGATAAACTCTTCATGCGTGCCTGGCCAGGGTTCCTTGCACGACATAATGTAGAGAAACAATCCGACTGGGCCAAGGTATAACATCACCAGGATCCAACCCCATTTCATTACAGTCATCTCGGGGCTGTTGGTGAACACATCCCAGGCAACGTATGCCACCGAGAACGCGGTCAGGGTGAACCAGAAAAGCAGGATCACATCCACCCAGGCCAGCTGCCCGAAAAAGGGAAGAGATAGATCAGTCATCGCTAACTCCTTGTATCTAATAAAGCGAATAAATAAAGCAATGGCCTATCCAGATTTTGGGTAGGCCATATCTAATAGGAAATACGGGTCAGCGAGGATTTGCTTCTCTCTGCGTAACGTATTTTTCAGGGTTTTTGTCGAAGGTTTCTTTGTCGGCAACGGAACAGAAGTAATAGGTTTTCCCCTTGTGCTCCGATTTGCCAGCCGCGGTCTCAGATGTTACTTCCATGCCACAGACGGGATCTTTAAATGTTTGCGCCATCAGATTATTCCTTTCATACTAGGATTAACGTTTTATCCTGATAACTATTACTGCACGCTATCTTTGCCTCATTGAGAAATACACTCACTGTAAAGTAATTATATACAGCACGGTGGTTTTTTCATAGGACTCGCACCCCGGTGAGAATTTGCTTAGCTTAGGTCATGGGGGTTCGCCTCCGGCAAAATTGGCCGGGCTAGAGTACATCGCCGCGCCAGCGATACCATAGCCAGCCTGCACCGATACCCAATAATCCACCGCCCAGCGCCAAAAGCCAGTGAAATGGGTGCGGCTTTGTCGTACGAAAGACGGTTTCTCCAACCAAATAACCGACAACTGCAAGCGCAGCGACCCACATATAAACCACCACCGGCCATTCTTTTTCCTGATTGGCTTTTTGATTAATACGTTTTTTTGGCATATTATTCCTCTTTCCTCTTTATATGATCATCACGAGCTGAGTCATCAGACTTCATGTGTGTTTGTTTGTTATCCATATTTTTGTTCATTCGCCACATCATAATACCCATGACGATGGGGCAGATCAATATTGCAAGAAGGGGTAACACTGTATTGAGTTGCATTTTTTATCCTCCTTTTCCTTGACTATGTTTGTATAAACTGATGTTACGCAACGTCCCGCAGGTTGCCGTAATTTCAAGCCTGTTCGTAAAATAAACCTACCTCCTTCGGAGACCTTCGGCGGGACGTTCTGCTTGGCTTATCATTGCGCTGGCCTGACCTCAATCGTAAACTGCACTTCATCCTGATAGCTATCTTTGGCAAGGTTCACGCGCAACCACCAGGTTCCAACAGACGGAAATTGCGCGCCAGCCATGAGCATGCCGCTACTATCCGACATCGATTGGGCAGTCCCTGAACCAACAATCTGGTCGCTTCCTTCGCGGCCGTAATCAAATGAAAGGGAATCAGGCTC
Organism: uncultured Anaerolineaceae bacterium; assembly: GCA_964549865.1. Taxonomy (GTDB): domain Bacteria; phylum Chloroflexota; class Anaerolineae; order Anaerolineales; family Villigracilaceae; genus Villigracilis. Next base: position 12,442 of record CAZJYB010000001.1, on the reverse strand, counting down.
AATGACAACGCCACGCGAGTTCATAAGCCTGAAACTCACTCCCACAGTTCCGGTCGGCCTGGCGGGGTATGGATTCGTTTGAAGTCGAACCGTGACCAGCCCGTACGGGCCCAAATCCGCGACTGCTTCACGCGACGGATTGCGCGCCATCTCGCCCATGGTCGACCAAAACAGCAACCCGATCAGGGCCAGCGCTATCAGAACGTAAAAGATGCAATCAAATCGAATTCGTCTGGTTTTTGACATTGGTCACATTCAGCATGCTTCGTTTGGTATTACTTCAGCTGTGGTGTCCATGATCACCCTCGAATGCTCCCGCTGGCTCGCGATAAAGAATCAGCTGCGTGGCAGCGGCCAGGAGTGCGAGCGGCCACAAAATAGACAAGATGTTAGCGCCAGTGATGACTTCAGCCAGGCGCGACAGACCGGCGACCATGATTGTGACTCCAAGGATGCGATGCTGCCAGACGGCTTTGACGACAGCTTTACCCGTCCCATGCTGGGCGTGAGTGAGGAAAAGCACGCCAATCAGAGTTGCAACTGCAGGCCAGACAAATGCCCAAGCCGCCCTACTCGACCTCCACAGCTCCGCCGCACCACCTAGCAAAATCGCGGATGCTATGATCGTATGCTGCCGTTGTTGAGCATCGCGCCAGATGGCCTGCCAGTCCTCAAACGGGTGACGGGAATAAAGGAGGCCAAGCAGGAGCAACCCTGCGATGAGAAGCAGGATCGGCCAGGCTGTTTTAGTCCAAGGGGCGACGCCGAAGGCGTCCATCAGGGCTAAAACGCCGACTGCTCCCAAGATAAGGCCTTCCATGATGTGTCCCTGATTGGAAAGGCGACGCTTCTCCTCCGGTGTGTGCGACGCGAAACGATGGGTTTTCATATGAGTCTCCTTCAGAGTAATAAAATTTTGTCTGCTTAATGATTTTTGGGTTCTCAGACATTCCCGGGCAAGGGATACGGCCGTTTCCACATTTTTATCCGGTAAAAGCCCGGACCCTGCGCAAGACCTTCAGGCATGGATTCGCCCAAGGACATCCAACTGATGGGCGATGTAAATGAGCCTCCCGCGTTCGATTTGTGCATGGCGTTCGGCTATCCAGGACGAGAATCGGACCGAGTCAATTTCAGGATGGTCTCGAAGCGCTGTATCCATGGTATGAATAATGAAATGTAGGAAGAAGGCTTCATCCGCCGGATACCCCTTGGACCCTCCCAATACAACCCAATCAGAACCGCCTGCGGCAAGCAGGGTCACACCCATCTCCTGCAGGTGGGCAAGCAAGTGCCGACCAGATTGGCTGTCGCCTGAAGGCTGTCCATGGGTAAGCCGCTGGTCCATCGTCAAGTGATAAAGACGCTCAATATGAGCATCATAGAATGGATCAATCTGCGGTTGCAGGATGGTCGCGCCATCGAAGACAATGGTGAAGTAAAAGAGACCGCCAGGCCGCAAACAGGTCAGCAGGCGAGGCACGGCGGTCGGCAGGTGAAGCAGGTCGAGAAAAGCGTGTGCAATCAGCAGATCCCAGGCGTGCTTGTTTTCGGTTTGAGTTACAAAGGAAAGAGCTTCGCCGATCAACGATTCCAGGCGAATATCAGATTTCCCGCGCAGAATGTGGCGCGGCAACCGCCGTTGCAATTCGGCAATATGTGCCGCATTTTCATCCAACGCGAGGTAATGCGCGTGACTGAACATCTGCCCTGAGACGAGACGCTCGATCATTGTACCAATGCCCGCACCAACTTCAAGTACGCGCAGAGGACTCTCGACAGTACCAGTGGGAAGCTCATTGGCTAGAGTTTGCCAGACGTGCAGGTTGAGGGCGCGGTCATCCACGGTTTTCTTGGCTTCGAGATATCGGATGAACGAATAATCAGTTGTAGCCATTGGGCCGGCTTGGTCGTGATGCTCGTCCGGATGACTATACCCGTGCTTATCGGCATCGAATTTCTCAAGGCAGGATTGGGAGCAAAAGTAGAATGTTTGCCCCGCGTGTTCAGCGGTCGCGAAGGCAGTTTCGGGATTCACGTCCATTCCACAAACGGGATCTTTGATCACAGCATCAACTCCTTTCAAGTGATTTTGTATTGGTCACGGGATCGAAACTCATCCACTTCCTCATCCAGTAAAGGCTGATCACCATAACGGCCAGTGCAATCAACTGGGCTTCACGAAAGCCTCCAGGCCAAAATATACTGTCGCCGCGAAAGGATTCGAGGAAAACCCGGGAGGCTGAGGAAAGCGCAACTGTCAACAAAAAATTCAGTCCAGCGCCCTGCGGCTTTGGAAACCGCACCCGAATGACAAGAAAGATCATCAACGCGGCTAGGGTCTCATAAAACTGCGAGGGATGACGATAGTCATTCCACAACCGAATCGCCCAGGGGACGCTTGTCGGCGCGCCGTAAGCATCGCCGCTGAGAATATTTGCAACTCCAACGAACACCATGAAGAGCGCAAGTCCTGGTGCAAGCGAGTCGAGGGTTGGCTGCAAAGGCAGTTGCTTGCGTTGAATGAAAATTGCGAACGCGATCAAACCGACAACCAATCCTGCACTTGGCGAAAGCGTGGTTGGGGTTGGCGCCAGCAGGCTGAGGGGATTGGACAAGTACACAGTAGGAAACTCCAGCGCATAACCCAGGCGCGCGCCGATCCATCCCGCCAGCAAACTGTAGAAAATTACATTGCTGACCATCGTTGCATTGATCTTCATACGAAGAGCCTCGCGCTCGATCAGAGGCAGTCCCACCCATAGACCCACCAGGAAAGCCAGGCTTGCCATTGGTAGGATGAAAGGCCCGAGGCGTAGGAGAGGAAACATTTTATGGGACCTCCTGCAGTAACGCCTCGATCTTCGAGCGGAAAAAGGCTTCGCTCATTGGCCCGCCGACCACGACTGTCCGAATCATTCCTTCGCGGTCCACGATATAGGTGGTCGGCAAAGCGCTCAACTGGTACAGCGCGCTAACACTTCCATCCCGATCCAATAGGATTGGAAATGTCAGCTCAAATTGCTCCACAAAGCGCGGTACGTTCCCTTCCGAATCCTGGTTGGTGACATTAAGTCCCAGAACGACCACACCGGAATCCTTGTATTGTTTATATGCATTTTCCAATGCAGGCATTTCGGCGCGGCACGGCGGGCACCACGTGGCCCACAAATTGATGACCACGATCTTCCCGCGTAAACCTGAGAGTGTGACTTTTTCTCCGCTCAAAGTATCAAGTGTGAAATCGGGAGCCATAAATCCTTCACGCGGACTCGACGCAGAAGATAAAGACGCGCCAAACGCCGATGGGACACGCGAAGCGACCGTCCACAAGACGGCTACAGCCAGGCTCAATACCATCAGAACTTCCCATTCCCTCTTTCGAGGCCCAAAATTAGATGCCTTCATATCGAACTTCTCCAACTCGATGTATCATTTTTAAAATTGGATGACCAGCTTGCTTGCAGGCTCGATGCCGCCTCTGAGATTCCAGATGTCTGAGCAGCCTGGTTTTACCAAGTCTTCGACCACAAAACAGAACCGTCCCGGCATTCTTGGAAACTCCTTTACTTTGGAATTTCTCCAGCCAGTTCTTTATCGATCAGTTGCGTGAATGCTGAGAGCGGTTGCGCACCTACGAGTGCCAGGCCGTTGATGAAAAAAGTGGGCGTAGACTGGACGCCAAGAGTAGCGGCGAAATCCATGTCTTTTTGGATAAATTCGTTATACCGGTTACTGCCCAGACATTCCTGAAAGGCGCTCAGGTCCAGACCCAGATCGGTAGCGAATTGAAGATAAGCCGGCTGACCTAATTCCGCCTGGCGCTCGAAAATTTTATCGTGATACTGCCAGAAAGAATTCTGGTCGTTGGCGCACATGGCTGCTTCGGCAGCTGGGAATGCCTCCGCGTGGATGGAGGTCAAAGGCAAATTACGATAGACAAAACGAATTTTGTCCGGATAGGCCGCCAACAGCGGCTTGTAAGTCTCATCGAAAAAGCGCTTACAGAACGGGCACTGAAAGTCGCTGAATTCGACGATGACAATCGGCGCGTCCTCTGGGCCGATGCTCGGAAAGCCGTCTGTGGGAATATCGTAGCGGGTGTATTGAGGCGGCTGGGTTGCCACAGGCGCTTGAGCAACGGGTGCCTGCGCTGCTGGTTGATCATTGGAAACGGTTTGCGTTGGAACTGGTGTACCTCCCCAGGCAACATATCCGACCAGGACAGCATAGAAGTGACTGCGCTTAAAAGTGACCATGTCTTCGGCGTCAACGGGAACCGATTCTTTCTTCTTGCTGGATGTGGTGTTCATTTGTTGTAATTTTCCTTTCAAATTCACTCAAGGATTTCCGCAATGTATCGGTCAATCTGCCCGCCAGATGAACCACGATGCTGCCGGCCCTCCTTACGTTGACACATCTCTTTCTGCACCAATTTTGTCGGTGTGGTCATTTCCAGTCTCCTTAATTACACGTGGTGCAATTAATATAGGTCGAAGGACAATTCACACCTGATATACGAGTGGCACATCCGGGCAAATCAAAAACTGTCGATCACAGGGGACTATGATCGACTAAAGCGAATATGAAATTTTCAGGCTTTGGGAGGAGGGATTACGGCTTCAATATCTATGGATTGAACTATGGGAGTTGATTTTATGACTTGTTGATTACCCCCGCATTCAAGAACGTAACCAGACAGAGAGGTCGTGAAATCGCATGACATCGAAAGTGAGCTGATTGAGTCACAGCACGGCTCGGGAGAAGTGTCGTTCACATTCCCCGAAGCCTCACTAATTTGAGAAACGGTCATCTCGGAAATCGTCTTGTTATCAATATGTAGCACAAGCATGAAGGACATATGGTTGGACATCGGCAGCAATCCAACCAGAAGTACAAGTCTTATCATGACACGCAACAGTTTTGCCATTTACATTTTTCCGTTTTAACCAAAAGACATTATACCGCAGGAAAAATATCCTCTAATAAACTCCTAAGGTCATATACACTTATGCTTCCGTTGAAGGTTATCCTGATCAAACTTTAGGTCCGTCATCCTGCGGAGAGGACTTGCGTTCTTCGCTTTGTTTGGATGGGCAATGTTTATCGGCATACGAGCAATACACACAACAATCCCCCGTCTTGGGACGAAGTAATGCGCCGCAACCGGCACATTGATAAAAAATTATTCAAGTATCAGGCGGTATTTGCTCGGTTTTCGCAAAACCACATTGCGGACAGGTGATGATGGCATTCAGGTCCATCATAATTAACTTTCGATAATTCGCAACGTCAGTTCTTGAAAGTTTGAAACGATGAAATTGTTCCAAACAGATAATGACGGGTCTCAAGGTAATTCTTGAACCCTGCTTCTCCGAACATCAACGGCAGGAAGCCATAAAAATTGTCAGATAACCGCTCAAAGCGCCACACCAGGGAGCGAATGACCTTACCAGAAAATTTTTGCGGTTGGACAAAGTCAATACCGAACAAGCGACCCGCTGGGCGGAGAACACGGTACGCCTCCATGGCCGTCTTTTGTTTATCATCCCTGTCCAGATGATGCAGCATAAAACTGGTTAGCAGGACATCGAACGACGCGTCCGGATAAGGCAGATCGAACGACATGCCCTGCTCGAAATGAATCTCGAGTCCGCCGCTTTCGGCTTTTGAGCGCGCGGCTTCCAAGATCTGCGGATCGCCATCCAACCCTGTGACGTCCGCAGCAGGGTACATCCGCTTGATCAGGATGGACAACGATCCCGTGCCACAGCCTACATCCAGGATCTTTTTGCCGTTCAAGTCACCCATCCTCGCCAACAAATCTTTTCTCATGTGCATTACAGCCATTGGCCCCTCCACGAATGAATCATAGAAAGGGGTCAGCCATTTTAGGCTTAGAGCGGGAATATATTTACGATCTGTCATTTTTTTCTCCGTCAGGTTTAGATTTTCTGGCCGCGCAACCTCAGGCTGTTCGTCACAACAAAGACGCTGCTGAATGCCATCGCGCCTGCTGCGAGCATCGGGTTTAGATACCCAAGCGCAGCCGCGGGGATCAACACCACATTATAGAAAAATGCCCAGAACAGGTTTTGTTTGATGGTGGAGAGCGTTTTACGTGAGAGTGAAATCGCGCGTGCAACACCTCGCAGATCGCCGCTCATCAAGGTTACTGGCGCGGCGGCCATGGCGACGTCTGTACCCGTTCCAATTGCAAGACCAACGTCCGCCTGCGCCAGCGCCGGCGCGTCGTTCACCCCATCACCGACCATGGCTACAACATTTTTGATTGACGATTTACGATTGTCGATGGCGCTTTGGAGTTTTTTGACCTCGGAAGATTTTCCTTCTGGTAAAACTTCAGCGAGAACTTCGTCAACGCCAACCTGCTTTGCAATGGCTTCTGCAGTTTTTTGATTATCGCCTGTGATCATCACAACCTTGAGACCCATCTTGTGTAAGTCCGCAATTGCATCCTTCGAGCTGTCTTTAATGGTATCTGCGACCGCGATGATCCCCGCGGCTTCATTGTCAATTGCAACGAGCATCGCGGTTTTTGCTTCAGATTGAAGACGCGATACCTCAACCTCAAGGCTCCCCAATTGGATATCCCGCGCCTCGAACATTCTCACATTCCCAACGATCACGTTTCTTCCCTCGACCTCAGCCTGCACGCCATGCCCGGCTTCCGCCTTAAAACCGGCAGGTTCCACTAAACTTAAACCGCGAGTGGTTGCTTCCGCCCAAATGGACTCTCCAAGCGGATGTTCACTCCCTTTCTCAACAGATGCTGCGAATTTCAACAATTCATCTGCATTCCATTTTCCATTTTCAACAACAACAATATCGGTTACGGCCGGCTGCCCTTTTGTGATCGTCCCAGTCTTATCCAACATAATAATGGAGACTTTTCCCGCGCGTTCCAAGGCCTCGCTATTACGAAAGAGAATGCCGGCCTCCGCACCTTTGCCGGAGCCCACCATGATCGCTGTTGGAGTGGCAAGCCCCATTGCGCATGGACAGGCAATCACCAGCACGGCTACCATATCGATCAATGCACGCTGGAAATTACCGGGGTCGCCAATAAAGTACCATCCTGCAAAAGTTGCCAATGCAATCAGGATGACAACCGGCACAAAAATCGCCGAGACCTGGTCCACCAGTTTTTGGATGGGTGCCTTGCTCCCCTGCGCATCTTCAACCAATTTAATAATTTGGGCAAGAGCGGTTTCCCTGCCGACTTTGGTGGCCTCAAACTTAATCAGACCAAGTTTATTGAGTGTCGCTCCAATGACAGGATCACCCTGCTTCTTCTCAACGGGAAGGGACTCGCCCGTCAGCATGGATTCGTCGATTGTGCTTCGTCCTTCAATCACTACACCATCCACGGGTATTGTCTCCCCAGGTTTAACGAGGACGATGTCGCCGACGAGAACATCGTCAATTGGCAGGTCAATTTCATTTCCGGCGCGAACGACGCGCGCCGTCTTGGCGCGCAATCCCATTAATTTTTTTATCGCTTCGGAGGTGCGTCCCCTGGCCCGCGCCTCCAAAAACTTTCCAAGCCGGATCAACGTGATGATGACCGCGGCGGTCTCGTAATAGACATGGCCGGAAATGACACCCAGCGTGATGAAGATCGAATAGAAATAAGCAACCGACGTGCCCATGGCGATGAGCACGTCCATATTGGCTGAGCCATTGCGAAGCGACTTGTACGCGCCAACATAATATTGCCAGCCTACATAAAATTGGACCGGCGTGGCAAACAGCCACATGGCGTAATGTACCCACCCGGCATGTGCCCACATCCCAAGCCACCCAAAATCGCGTAACATCGAAAAAACAAAAAGTGGAACTGTAAAGATCAAACCAACAACAAACAAGCGGCGCTGTTCGTTGATCTCATGTTCACGCGCCAGGGCCTCAGCATCTTCCGCTTCACCGCCAAGTTCCACTGCTTCGAACCCTGCGGATGAAACTGCACGCCGCAGTTCTGCTTGTGTGACAATGGTTGGCACGTATTCGACGCGCGCTTTTTCAGTTGCGTAATTTACCTGCACTTCAAGCACACCTTCAAGTTTGGCAATCGCTCTTTCCAGGCGACGTGCATCGTTATCATCTGCAAGGCGCTTGATGACCAGGTCTGCTTCACCTGTGGCTACACCGTAGCCGGCGCGGTCTACACGCGCGATCATGTCTGCGAGCTTTAGCTTCGCCGGCTCAAACTCCACTGTAGCGCGTTCGGAAGAGAGGTTGACCACTGCGTTTTGCACGCCATCGAGCTTTTTAAGGTTGCGCTCAACGGTTGCAACGCAATTCGCGCAGGTCATACCTGTGATGGGCAGGGTAAGTTGTTTTGAGTCAGACATTTATTCTCTATTCCTGTGTGCGTAGCACACTAGCGCCTGGTTGGGTCCAGACGACGATATAGCCAATACAGAAAGGCGGCAATCCCCACATCCAGTGCTGCCAGTCCCCAGTTCCCGTGAATACCTACCCGTACTCCGTACGGCGTGAACTTTGACTTCTTTAGGGCAAGAATGACGTGATCTACTGCACCGCCGAAGAAAAGCCCCGATAGAAATAACGCGAACGTTCGCCAATTCAGGGATGGGTCAAGGTTGAACATTGATAAACATCACCAGTCCGCCGCCTTGCATGCCGTCAAGCTTTTTTAGGTTACGCTCCACGGTCGCGACGCAATTTGCACAGGTCATACCTGTGATGGGGAGCGCAAGTTGTTTGGTATCAGACATGATTTTCACTTCCCATTCGTTTTTTCTCAAATACTTTTTCAAGACTTAATTTGCCTAGCTGCTGATTAAGAACTTCGGTATGAAAAATAAGTGGAAGGACCAACCAGATAATACCCAAGCCTGCCAGTGACCCTGTGACAAGGCGCATCCATGAATTGAACGAGCCTAGCGCATCGCCCACATAAAACGAGGTGGGGAAAGAGCTGCCAGTTAGCAAGGCGAGCCATTGGTTTGTGTCGCGAAAACCCTGGCCGATCCCTGCAAAGTCGCTGAACATGTGCGTGCCGCCATCAATAATGATTGGAAGCAGAAAAAGGATAAATTCCCACCACTTGAGCGGCTTGACCTTGCGTCGAAATGGCGACCACAAAATCGCGAACACCCAAATACTGGTGTAAAACGAAATCATTCGGTCAGACCAGGCAACCTTCCAACCCATCACTTCATTCCCTACGAACTTACGAAGCGATAACGGATTAATGGTGTTTTGCCAGACAGCCTGGATCTCATTGAGGGAATACATAGTTTTGTCGCCGAACAGGAAGAATGAACGCTCTGGCAATTGATGACAGAAGAACGAATAAAAAAAGTACAAAACTCTGCCCGGGCCGCTCCATCCAATTTGCATGAATACAGGTGCGAGAAAGGGAAGCCACACGAATAAGCCATAAATAATGAGAAAAACCTCAAACCAATAGCGCGATAATACATGTGCAATGCGACCAAGTGAGATTTTCGGTGGGATTCGCTGAGGTAAATCGGATGCATTGGTCATGGCGCGCATTGGTTATTTTCCTTTAAGAAGAAGTATCCTGTATCAGTTATATTATTCATCATCTATTGGATGTTCAATCTCGCCAGCCATAAAAGCATCAGGGTTTTGTTCGAAAGCATAAAGGCATGCCAGTGTGCAAAAATAAACCTGCGCACCGCGGTATATGGCCATGGGATAGCCCTTCGCATCTTTCAGTCTTCCACCGCAGGCAGTTCTTGTGATCGGCCTCTGTGACTCATCCGGCAACAGTTCGGGCATATCAACACCTCTTCAATTTAGAGCACATCATCGCGCCGGCGGCCGCTCTTTTTTACTCTTGATTTTTTGGTTCGAACGCTTTTTGACATATTACTCCTCTTTTTTATCGAGGTATTTCTCAGGCTCTTTGTCGAAACTCTTCTTGCAGCCAAGTGAACAGAAGTAATAGGTTTGCCCATTGTATTCAGACGAGCTTGCGGCGGTTTCGGGAACGACATCCATGCCGCACACCGGATCTTTGAAAGTTGTGGTCATTGCAGTCTCCTTTTACAAAATTTTGGCACAAAAGATGTTGGCTTGTCAGCGCCGGATTGCTTTTTGAAAAAATAGGCGATTCGGCCTGTCACTGTTTCCGCAACAAATATCTTACGGCGCGTTTGGTTCTGGTGAGCGGTTCAAGTTGGTTTCGACAAAGGCTTTGGCTTTCCCGGCGTCAAACGCCTCAAACTTTTCCAATCGTCCCCAGGATGCCATCACAAGCGGCACATCCAACGACGGCCAGGGATATGCAATTAGTTTTGTGCCGCCCAAATCATCCCTCGTTGATTGGATTTGTTCTTTCAAGTCTGCACACCCCGTTTCATCAAGAAGGTCGCAGTTATACCAAAAAATGACATAACCATGCTCAAGGTTGTGTACGAGATAGCCGGCTGGATATTGATAATCGTTGGCTTCGTAAAAGCCTGCATTCAATTCGCTTGCATAATGCAACCCGGAGGTTGGCGGATCGGAATTATATTGTCCGGGATCTGTATCTACGGAAATGTGGGGAGAACTTATCATTACAGAGATGGCTTCGCCGGCAGCGGGTCGAACACCTTGCCAGATAACGATACCAACGATGGCCAATATAGCCATCCCAATCCCTCCCCAAATAAGGTTGGTTCTGAACTTCTGCCTGCGTTGGCGCTCGCGCCTTTGGTGACGTTCGGGTTTTGAATTCATCAGACTTCCTGATTTTATCGATGAACAGACGTCAAGAATTATCCTGACGCCTGTTCATGTTTCAGTTATTGAACTGGAATCTCGATTTCCTCTTTATAATCCAGCCCTTCTTTGCGCACATAAACAGTTAATTTCCAGGTGCCGCTCATATTAAAGTTGGCTGTGATCGCATATCTGCCACCACCTTGCTCGGTTGCGACACCGTTCATCTCCATGCCGCCATGTCCGGTATGTTGGACAGCAACGTCCACTGTCGCGCCTTCAATGGGATTGCCATCTTCGTCAGTGACATTCAAAATTATTTCTGCATCACCTGTTGCAGCCGGATTCGGGTTGGTCTCCACTTTGATATTGACCAACGTGGATGAAGTGGATGGTGCAGTGGTAGCTGCGCCTCCTCCACAGGCAGCCAGCAGGACGGACATTACAACGATCATATTGACAAAAATCAACTTACGCATAGTTACGATCTCCTTTTGAAAATAATTTATTCAACGACATTGATCATCATCATCAAGCCGCCTGGCTCGACGTTGTCATTGGTATTATGGTGCAGGATGTGACAGTGCAACATCCACTGGCCTGTTTCAGTTGCGACAAACTCAATATCATAGCGTTCGCCCGGCGCGACACTGACCGTGTCTTTGGTTAGTTGCGCCGCTTCCGGCACTGGATGCCCATCCGTTGCTACAATTTTGAAAGGCATGCCATGCAAGTGCATGGGATGAATGAATTGCCCGATCGTAATAAAGCGCAAACGAACGCGGTCGCCTTTCTTGACGGTGATCTCTTCAGTGGCAGGGAAAGACTTGCCATTAATTGTGAAATAATTTGGCTGCATCTCACCCATGGGCATGGCTGCAAAGGTCTGTCCATCTGAAAACAGCACTTCGGAAATCATCAAAACCCTGTCAACTGCCGGCGGGTCGACCTCTGGTATTAGCGGATCAATTATGAAGGGTGCATACAATCCTGCCCCGACCTGTACATCACCTTCAAAATGTGAATGATACATAAATGTTCCCGCTGGCTTGGCGGTGAATTCGTAGGTAAATGTTTCGCCAGGTTGGATCGGATCCTGGGTCACTCCGGGCACGCCATCCATCGCGTTGGGAACCTCGACTCCATGCCAGTGAACGGTAGTTGGAACATCCAATTCGTTCTTAACTACGATCCTTACCTGATCTCCATCCGTTACGCGGATCATAGGCCCTGGCACAGTGCCGTTATAAGTAAATGCTGTGATCGTTACATCATCCAGAATCGGCCATTGCACTGCTTTCGTCGTTAATTCAAAAACCTTTACTCCATTTTCCTCTTTGTAAACGAGGGGCAGTCCACCTTGAGTCTCTGTCGCCGGCTGGACATTCTGGCCGGTTATCGGCTCCATCATATGTGCAGCTTCGGGATTCTCCGCAACCATGCTTCCCGGTGTAGCCGTCCTCATCGGCTCATTCTCGCCCATGGGCATCTCACCAGTCGGCGCACAAGCCGATAAAATCAGCGGAAGTGCGATAAATAAGAATATAAAAAATCTTTTCATTTTTCCTCTTTAAACATTCGGCACAAATTTTTGCGAATTTATTGTGATAAATCCAGACGCCGTAATAACTGGGCATTGATCGCCACGACCACCGTACTTAGTGACATTAAGACGGCACCAACCGCCGGTGAAAGGAGAATTCCTGCCGAAGCCAGCACA